>JAHBWY010000001.1:0-300000 GCA_019636735.1 Phycisphaeraceae bacterium | reverse complement strand
GGAGCGCTCCGGTCGATTCGGGTGTCGCACTCGGCGCAGGCGTCGCAGGAGTCGAGGGAGTCGCTTGCTTCGGATTCGCGGGGGGCGCGCCAGCGCCATCGGCGCGATGCGTGAACGAGAGCACACCAACCAGCGACAGGCAGACCATGATCCCCCATTGCAACGCGCGCATCGATGCAATCGAGAGGCGTCGATCGCGCGTTGGTCGCAGCGCGGCCGGGTATTGAAGAACTCGCATCGATGCGACGATCGCGTGGCATAGGTCGCGCGTTGACCCCAGCGCTGCAAGGCATCGCTCAAAGCGCATCGATGCGGCGATCGACGAAACCGGGGAGCGCTCCCGAGTGCGCTCTTGCTCGCGCCGATCGATGCACTCTTCGCTCATCGTTCGCAGTGTAGGCCTCGCTCATCGCCCGGCTTGCCGCCGCGTCGGCGAGCGATCGCAGTGAGTAGTCTCCGCTCTCAGCGGTCGCAACCGGCACCGCGACTCGGATCTCTCCAGATGGCTGCACTTTTCATCAGCGGGGACACCCACTTCGGCCACCAGGAGGCGATCTCACTCTTTGCAAGACCGTTCGACACGACCGAGGCCATGGACTCTGCGTTGGTCGCGCGGATCAATGAGCGCGTCGGTCGCCGGGACACCCTCATCCACATTGGTGACTTCTGCGGACCTGCGGCATGGTCGAAGCGATCGGTCCGCCGCAGGGCCTCCGAGGTCCGCGCGGAGATCCGCTGCCGACGGATCATTCTCGTGCGAGGCAACCATGACCCGCAGGGCGTGAAGGCGTTCGATCGCCTCTTTGAGGAAGTGACGGATCTGCTTTCGATCCGACTCCGCGACGGATCGCGCGGGCGCCTCAACCTCTGTCACTATCCGCTGCGAGTCTGGCGCGGTCAGTTCAAAGGTGCCATGCTTGGCTACGGGCACACCCACGGCACCGTGGCCGAGCTCGATCGCAGCACCGATGTCGGCGTGGACTGCTGGGACTTCTCGCCGATCGAAGTCACGGAACTCGCGAACTTCCTGCGAACCCGTGAGGTTCGCGTGCCCCAGGCGTGGCCGCGCATCCAGCCGACGCGCTCGCCCCTCGACCCGATGTCATGATCGATCCGCGCGGGTCCATCGTCGCGCCCCGCACGGGGCCGTGACTTCGTTGCCCGGGTCGTTGTTTACACGCGCTCTTGGGAAGTCGTGCGTCAATCAGGTTCGCGGCGAGGCCGTGATCATTCAAGTGAACGCGATACGCAGAGTTGGTGGTCGCATGACACTCTGAATCGCGCTGCCGCAGAAGCTGACGGGGCCACCACCGCCGACACCGACGCGGTCAGTGCCCGGGCGCAGGCGAGACGAGAACTCGATCGCGGCGTATTCTTCCGGCCATGAACTCCGCTTCAGGCGATTCACTTCGGCGAGCCACCATCATCCGAGCCGCGGGACTTCTTCTGGGGTCCGCTCTTCTTGCGGCATGCCAGCAGCAGGAGCTCTTCCCCGGCATGGAAGCGCCGACGCAGGTGCAATCCCAGTCGATGGGTTGGCCTGCTCCGAGCTACATCAATGTGGAGCAGGGCGACAACCAGGACCCGAGCTTCGATCAGCCGGGTTACCCATATCCCTCGGGTCCCTGGTACACGCAGCCAGGCTATCTCCAGGGCTGAGTCACGAACCCGGGCGGCGCACGAGAGCGCCCATGCATCGACGACGAGCTGCGTGCGGTCGTGGCGCGCTGCATGATGCCATCGCGCGAGCGCCGCAGCGGACCATCCATTCACACGCCCCGCGCGATCACACTGGCTGACCGATTGCCGCGCCATGTCTCGAGCGCCCCGCGCGATCACACTGGCTGACCGATTGCCGCGCCATGTCTCGAGCGCCCCGCGCGATCACACTGGCTGACCGATTGCCGCGCCATGTCTCGAGCGCCCCGCGCGATCACACTGGCTGACCGATTGCCGCGCCATGTCTCGAGCGCCCCGCGCGATCACACTGGCTGACCGATTGCCACGCGTGATCCCGCGCCCTCACTCCTCATCGCCGGCCGGCTCGCTGCCACCGGACTCACCGCGAGCCGGAACAATCTCGAAGATCGCGCCCGGCCCTCGCTCTCCACCCTCCATGCTGGTGAGCAGAATGGTGCCGTCATTGATCTGGTCAATGCTCGACCACTTGCTTCGGCCGCTCTTGACGAAGACCTTCGGGCCCAGCGTCGTGCCATCCTTGTGGCGCAATCCCCAAAGCGCGCCACTCCCGAAGTCACCATAGATGTAGACACCGTTCATCGCGGGAAACTTCGTCGAGCGCCACACCGCGCCGCCCGTGACGGAGATGCCCTCGTGACGGCCGTAGTCGATGATCGGATCGATGTACTCCGAGCCGAAACTGCCGGGCTTGCCACGGGGGAAGCTGTGCTTGCCCTCGCGCACATTCCACCCGTAGTTGCCACCGCGCACGATGATGTCGATCTCCTCCCAATCGTTCTGGCCGACATCGCCGGTCCACAACTCTCCCGTTTCGCGATCGAAGGCCATGCGCCATGGATTACGCAGGCCATAGGCCCAGATCTCCGGCCGCGCGCCGCGCACACCGACAAAGGGGTTGTCCTGCGGGACGGCGTAGCGACGCCCCTGATCGCGGCGGTTCACATCGATCCGGAGGATCTTGCCGAGCCACTGCCCGAGGTCCTGACCGGCCTGAAGTGGATCATTCGCGGCTCCGCCGTCGCCGACACCGAGGTAGAGCATTCCATCGGGGCCGAAGCAGACGGTTCCACCATTGTGGTTCCAGTAGGGCTGTTCGATTTCAAGCAGGATCTCTTCGCTGTCGGCGATGCCACGCGATCCGTCGTCGCTGGCGCGGAAGCGACTCAAGACGCTGCGCTTGGGCGGCTCGGCCGTGTAGTAGACGAAGAAGGTTCTGTTCTTCTCATACTCCGGGTGGAAGGCGAGCGAGAGCAGGCCCTCCTCGTTGTTGCGATCGTTCACGCGCTTGCGGATGTCGAGGAAGATGTCGCCTTGGCGCACTGAACGATCGCTCGGGTCCACGCGCAGAACTCGACCAGCCTGTTCCAGAATGAGGATCCTCGACTCATCGCCCGGCGCCTGCACCACTTGAAGTGGTCGCTTCAGAACCAGCGATGGAAGGATGCGCCGCACCCGGACTTCGGGAATGGCAGGAAGTTCGACCGACGCGGAGCCCTGTGTCGGTGCAGGGGGCGCCGCTGGTGACGCCGCGCCCTGGGCGGACGAGGCGGGCGTGGTGGTCGACACTTGATCGAGGGCCGGCGAGTCGGCGTGGGCACCGGATGCGAGGAGGAGCAGGCCACCCATCAAGGCAAGGGAGAGAGATCGCCGGCACCTGTCGCCTCGGGGCAGGACGAGAGGCGGGCGGTCTCCGGGGGAAGTTCGCATGGGGCCATCGTAGGTCGCCCGCTATCCTTCCCGCCGAGCATGAGCGACTCCTCCAGTTCAACTCGCGGCGGCGCCGCCTCCCGCGCACTGGTCGTGCTGGCCATGTTCATGATCGTCTGCGCCGGCTTGCGTGCCGGTGCAGAGCTGGTCGTCCCCTTCCTCTGCGCGGTGTTCCTCGCCATCATCTCGCTGCCGCCGATGGCAGCGCTCCACCGCGCTGGCCTTCCGAAGTGGGCCAGCCTCGCCGTCGTCCTCGTGGTGGTCCTGGCGATTCTCGTCATCTTCGGCTGGTTGCTTGCGCGAGGGCTGCTCGGCTTCCCCCAGCAACTGCCGCGCTATCAGGTCATCCTGCAACAGGAGATCTCGAAGATCGTCGACTGGCTGCGCGAGCGCGAGATCGACATCCCACCGGAGATGGTGAAGGAGCAGCTCGACGCGTCGCGCATTCTCGCCTACATGGGGAACTTCCTCACCGCGATGGTGGGTGTGGCGAAGACCGGCTTCTTCGTGCTGCTGACTTGGACTTTCATCATCGCGGAAGCGGCGGCGCTCCCGGACAAGCTGCACCGCGCGTTCGGTTCAAGCGCCTCCGATCTCTCGCGCTATCGCGGCATGATGCAGGATGTGCAGCGCTATCTCGCCTTCAAGTCGGGCACCAATCTCCTCGCGGCGCTGCTGGTCTGGTTCTCCTGCTGGCTGCTCGGAACGCCGTACGCGCTCCCGCTCGCGATCTTCGCCTTCTTCCTGAACTATGTGCCGGTCTTCGGTCCCATCATCGCCGCGGTGCCGGCCGTGCTGCTGACGCTGGCGCAGGGCGGACCCATGGCGGCCATGTGGATGATTGTCTGCCAAGTCGCCCTCAATGTGATCGTGGGAAGCCTGATCGAGCCGCGCCTCTTCGGATCGCGCTTCGGCCTGAGCCCGCTGGTGGTCCTGCTGAGCCTCGTCTTCTGGGGCTGGCTGCTCGGGCCCGTCGGCATGTTCCTGAGCGTGCCTCTGACGATGGTCGCCAAGATTCTCCTCGCGAACACGCGCGAGTTCCGCTGGCTTGCGGTCATGCTCGGCACCGGCTCCGAGACGATCATCGCACCCGATGCAGGCGCACGAACCTCCGCCTCGGCGACGGGCTCAATCCCGCGATGAGCGACAACTGATGAGTCAGGCCGCCGCGCTTCGGCTTGCCGATGGCGACGGCATGGGGACCGCTCGCGTCTCGCCCGAGGGGACCTCGTCGACCGGCGCCGGTGGCGGCGCAACATGCGGACGAAGGCGCTCGATTGGAATCGACAGGAAAGCCTCGCCCAACTTCGGATCAAAGTGTGTGCCGAGGCAGCGACGGATCTCTTCGAGCACCTCGTCGATGGTGCGCGCGGGTCGATAGGTTCGGGCGCTGGTCATCGCATCGAAACAATCGGCGAGGCAGATGATCCTGCCAAGCAGCGAGATCTCTTCGCCCTTCTTGCCCTGCGGATAGCCGGTGCCATCCCAGCGCTCATGGTGTTCGAGCACTCCGCAGAGCACTTCGCGCATCTGCGGAATGTCGCGCAGGATGTCGAAGCCGATCTGCGGATGCGCGGCGATGGCCGCGAACTCCTCGTCGGTGAGGCGGCCGGGCTTGGAGAGGATCGACTCCGGAACGCCGATCTTGCCGATGTCGTGGACCAATCCGCAGAGCCGCGCTCGTTCGATCATCTCGGTGCCAAGGTTTGCCTGCTCGGCCAGGAGCGCTGCGAAGGCGGACACTCGGTCGGAGTGACCGCGCGTGTAGCGATCCTTGGCATCGATGGCGGAGATGAGGGCATGCATGGTGCCGCCGAACATGAGGCGCTGCTCCTCCTGGAGCCGCTGTTCCATGCGAAGTCGCGCCAAGTTCGCAAGGCTGAGCGCCGCGAGGCGGACCAGAACATGTGCCGCATTTGCCACGGCCGCGATGTCGCGTGTGGTGTCGGCTGAGTCGCGGTCATCGAGATAGAGGAAGCCGAATCGAACCGCGCCGTGTTCCACGGGGAGACAGATCGCTCGGCTGATGTGGAGCGTGTTGATCGTTCCGTTCTGCGGTCCCTCTTCGAAGCCTGCATCCCGAATCACGATCGGACCGCTGCTCGCGCGTCGCACGATCGAGCGGCTGATCGACGGGCGTCCGAAACGATCCACGACCTGGCCCCTCGCGGCGAGTAGTTCCGCCGACTCGCCTTCGTTCTCAAGGCGCACCAGCGCGGCATTCGGGAAGCCCGTCAGGCTCACCACGCCATCGACGAGGATCTCGTAGACGGAACGCTCGTCCGCAGCCTGGTGCAGCGTGTTGCTGGTCGAGAGAATGGCGAGGAGCTGATCCTGAGCAAGTCCGGAGGCACCCTCCGGTTCGACGGCGAGCACCGAGTTCGTGGAGTCGATCTGTTCCGGGAGTGCGAATGTCGCATCGCTGCGCGGGCGCTCCGAGCGATCGATGAGCTCAAAGCTATAGGGCGGAATCTCAATCACATCGCCCGACTCGACGCGAAGCGATCGCTCGCCGCGCAGTCGAACGCCGTTGACGAAGGTGCCACCCTGGCTGCCGAGATCCGTGAGGCGCCAGTGTCCGGGCTGATCACCCGACGGATAGCTCCATTGCAGCACGGCGTGATTCCGGCTGACCCCGCGATCGGGAAGCGTGACGGTCAACCCCGGCGCCCGACCAATGGTGACAGGTCCGGGCGGCTCGAGCTTGAGCCTCATGCCCCCTGCATCGCCTCGTGGAATCAGCCAAAAGTCGCTCATTGGTGGAACCTCCTCGGAAAGACGGACCTGACGCCCGATCGGCCCCATCCCCCGCAGTCATGACCCCATTGGGCCGGGTTCATCAAGATTGTGCTGGTCCACTCCGCACAACCCGCCTCGACGGCTGGCGATGATGCCTTGGCGGCCCACGACGCGGCATGCGGGCCCGCGCTTGTCCGCTGACATGGACCGATCACCAGCGCGTGAGTGTTTCCCTCAACGAGCGTTCCCGAAAGGCGGCAGGCCATCCGACTCGGGCGGGGCCATGCGAGCTCGCGCGCATGAGCGGCCCGGACGCACCATTTCAGGGCGTGTGAAGCGGTGCCTCGCGACGAATGTGCTGATGCGTCGCGAGGTGCTCAAGGCAGTACCCGGGAGCCCCCTCGCACTTGTCGCAGTATCGGAACTCGAGCTCGGGATGGGAGAGATCGTTCTTTCCACAAACAACGCAACGATGGAAGGGCTCGCGCTTCTTCGGCACGGCTCGGCGCGCCGCCTGCACCGTGCGGCTGCGAGTCCGTCGAATGACCATCGGAAGGAAGAACGCCGACCAGTTCGCCACCGAAGCAAGGATCGCCAGCTTCGCCGCGCCATCACCCAGAACGAACCCAATGCCGAGCACGATCCAAGTGAAGAGCGCCATCCACTTCGCCTTCACCGGAATGATGAGGAAGAGCCGGAAGGTCGCTTCGGGAAAGAGCGTCGCGTAGGCGAGGAAGACCGAGAGCAGGATGAAGCCGTTCGTCGTGGACTGATCGGGTCGAGCGAAGGCGGCGGCGCAGGTGGCCAGCCACCCGATGAGAAGGTAGAGATTGAAGCGCGCGGTGCCCCATCCACGCTCGAGTTCGCTGCCGATTGCCACCAGGCAGAGCCACATCAGCGCCAGCCAGAGCGGGTGCACATTCGGTGGTACGGCGAGGAAGGTGAGCAGGCGCCACCACTCCCCCGCCATCACTTGCGACGGCACGAGCGTGATCGGATCGAGCAGCGCGCCGGGCGTCGACGGTGCGCTGATCAGCACCCAAAGCCACATCACCATCTGTGCACCGGCAATCACCGCCGCCAGGTAGGGCATGGCAACGGGACGCAGCCAGCGTTCCATGGTGTCGAGCGGGCTCATGCGAGGTGAGGAGTGTAGGCCCTGGCGCCCTGCTCGACCCCACGATGCACGCGAGTACCATCGCGTGGATGACATGGACGGGACTGCTGGCGATTCTGCTTGGCGCTCAACTCGTCGCTCCGTTGAGTCCCGTTCCAAGCGCGTCGATGAGCGCCCGGTCGGCTGTCTCGCCCAGCAACGAATCGAGCGGCTCTCCCATCGCGACGCCGCGAGATGAGGCGCCCCAACCGCGATTCATCGAGGTTTCGCGGCAGGTCGGCCTGAGCGGGGTCAACGCGGCGCGCGTCTCCGTGGCCGACCTCAATGGGGACGGTCGCCCCGATCTCATCGTGCAGCGCACGGAAGTGTGGCTGCTCCGCTCGGCGCCAGAGGACGAGCCTGGGTTTCGATTCGAGCGGGTCGAGTCCGGTCTTGACGACCCCGGTTCTGATGGCGTGGTCATCTTCGCGGACCTCGATGGCGATGGCGTGCTCGATGCCGTCGCTTCGCGCTCCATGGGCGCCACTTGGTGGCAGCCGGGACGAGGCGATGGAAGCTTCCAAGCGCCCCGCGAGATCGCAGCCGCGCGACCTGGCACCGTGGCGGCGATGGCCGCGGGCGACATCGATCGCGATGGTCGCACCGATGTGCTGATCGGGCGCTGGTATCGCGCCTATGGAAGTTCGCTGGACGCCTTCCCGGCGGACCTGCTTCTCAACCGTGCCGCACCGAGCGGCGCGCCTGAGTTCGTTCGCACGGCACTGCCCGAAGATGACGCCGAGTTCACGGAAGCGCTCGATGCAGGCGGCCGACCGCTCTATGGAGTGCTGATCGCGGAAGTGCTCGATCGATCGATCGCTCCGCCACCGCAACTCCTGATGCTCGCGTACGGACGCCGCTGGAATCGTCTCTATGTGGGCTCGACGGAGGGGTGGCGTGATGAAGCGCCGGCGCTCGGCCTCGATGGCGATGCAGAGCGCTCGGGCGCCTACCCGGAGTGGCTGCGTGAGCGGGCTCGCACCGATCCTCGCTTTGATCGCAAGGATGAACTCCCCTTCCGTGCCAACGGCAACACCTTCGACGCCGCCATCGGCGACCTCGACGGTGATGGCGCGTTTGATCTTGTCATCGCCGAGATCACGCATGCGTGGGCGGGTCCTTCGAGTGACCGCACGCGCACGCTGCTCCAGCTCGGCGGGCGCTTCGTGGCGGAGCCTGAGTGGTGCCTCGATCGCATTCCTCCAAACGACTCGCCCGACGCGCGACGCTGGAACCAGGGCGACCTCTTCGTGGAGGTTGCCGACCTCGATCTCGACGGGCGTCTTGATGTCATTCTGGCCAGTGGCGACTACCCCGATCCTCCGCCCTTCGATGAGCGGCTTCGGATCTTCATGCAGGTCGATGTCGACGAAGGCGCCGAGTCTCCGCGGCGCCTGATCGACCGAACTGCGGAACTCGGCATCGATCACCCGGGCTGCGGCCAGATCGCCTGGGCCGACTTCGATGGCGACGGTCGCATCGACCTCGTGGCCGGACAGAGCTTCACGAGATTCACACCTGAGATGATCGCGGCGGCTGGAGGAACGCCACAGCTTCGGATCTTCCTGAATCGAGCGAGTTCCTCGAATGAGATGACCACCGAGAGTTCGGCGAAGAGTGCGTCACCGCCGAGCGATGGAGGCGCGAATGAGCATCGTGAGCTTGATCGAAGCGCGCCGGGCTCCGCACTCCCGTCGCCGCGCACCATCGATCCAAGCGCACTCATCGTGCGACTCAAGGGCGATCCTTCGCTCGGCATTGCCACGACTCCGCATGGCGCGATCGTCGAGGTGCGCCAGGTTCGGGGTGATGGTCGCGAACACCTTCAGAAACGGCAGCTCGCCGGACCCGGCGGACACGCGGGGAAGCAGTCGGAAGCGCTGATCGTGTTCGGGCTCGAGCCCGATCGCCCCCTGCAACTTCGAGTGACATGGCCATCGACTCCGCCTCGGCAGGACGCATGGATCGCCATTGAAAGCGCCGGTCAGTCCATCACGATCTCACCGGACCCGCCATGAGACGCGAATTGGCGCCGCATGGCCTTGCAAGCCGTGGCGTGGCATGGCACCTCATGTTTCCCTGGCATTTCATGGTGTCGCATGACGGCATGACGCCGAACGGCCCCTTGGCGGCCTCATGCCGTCACATGTCCCCCCAACCGCATCTCGTGGCGAATGGACCTGATCGGGTTCGAACCGACTACCTCTTCCATGCCATGGAAGCGCTCTCCCAAATGAGCTACAGGCCCGGTCAACTTGTGCCCGGCGTCGGCCGCTCGGGGACGGAGAGTCTACGCGCAGGGGTCCTTCCCAGCAAAGCCACGGTGCAACCGTGCCACGGGGCAGCGCCAGCACCAGCCGCGCCCGACGCGCTCAGAGCACGCTGGCGACGGCGTCGGCGATCTGCTTCTTCGGCCGGCCGCCAACCAGCTTCTGGGCGACCTGTCCGCCCTTGAAGATCAGCAGCGTGGGGATCGACTGGATGCCGAATTTCAGCGCGATCTGCTGGTTCGAGTCGATGTCCAACTTGCCGACCTTCGCGCGGCCCTCGAACTCCTGGGCGATCTCGTCGATCGACGGCGCGATGGCCCGACAGGGTCCGCACCACTCCGCCCAGAAGTCAACGAGAACGGGAACATTGCTCTGAAGAACTTCCTTGTCGAAGTTCGCATCGGTGAAGGTCAGTGTCGAAGTGCCGGCCATGAAGGTCTCCTGAAAATCAGTTTTGGGGTGAAGATGGTAGCACGCGTGCGCGGGTCCTCATCGGGGACGATCGCCGACGCGCTCCGCGGCGACCTGACGGCTGCATTTCTCGTGCCCGGGCAGCAGGCTCATGGCCTCCCGATGAGGGGCAACCTCATGGACTCGCAGAATCGCCGCCCCGCCCAAGGCTGCCAACACGGCAGCCGCAATCGACCCCGCGCGTCGTTCCGATGGCTTCTCGACACCGGTCACGGCGCCGATGAAGCTCTTGCGACTTGCGCCGATCAGCAGCGGTCGGCCGAGCGACGCGAACTCAGGAAGTCGATGCAGCAGTTCGAGATTCTCATCCACGCTCTTCCCGAAGCCGAGTCCGGGGTCGAGCACAATCTGTTCCGGGTGGATGCCCTTCTCACGCGCGGCGCGGAGGCGCCCGTCGAGCGCCTGTCGCACACGCTCGACGATGGACCGAGCACCGCGCGACGCGTCGCTCAAGAGCTCGTGGCTCCACGCTTCCTGGGCCGGTGCCGATCGCCGATGCATGAGGACAACACCGCAGCGCCGAGCAGCCACCAGCGGAAGGAGCATCGGGTCATCCAGCCCGCCGCTCGTGTCATTGATGATGTCGGCGCCTGCATCAAGCGCCGCAGCGGCCACCGCCGCTTGCGTGGTGTCGACACTGATGATCACATCGCTCCGACTCCGCAGCCCGCGGATCACCGGCTCCACGCGGCAGATCTGCTCATCGTCGGCGACCGCTTGAGCACCCGGCCGCGTGCTCTCACCACCAATGTCGATGATGGCGGCGCCTTCATGAATGGCCTCTTCCGCGAGGTGAATGGCCCGCGCCGGATCGAGCGCAAGCCCACCATCGGAGAAGCTGTCGGGCGTCACATTGATGATGGCCATGAGGCACGGTGCCCCGGGACGCAGGTCGAGGAAGCGCTCCGCGCCAAGTGACCATCGCACGAGGCGCGGATCGCTCATGACACCCTCATCGAGTCTCGCGTGGCATGCGCCTTCAAGGCCGCGCGCCCGACTTTGCAGGGACGACGCCCGTTGGATTCGAAACGGCACCTCGCGCGCGTGGCCATCATCCGTCGCGCCCGCGCCTCAAGGTTCGGTGCCACCATTCTCCTGCTGACGCGGCGCCGCCTGCCCCGCGCCGCGACGCGCCCCGGCGCCGCCCGGCATGTTGATCGCCATGGCCTGATCCCACATGAGGGCGAGGACGCCCGTGGGGACCATCGCCGCCGTCTCGACGCGCCCCTCGTGCACCGAGAGCGCGAACGCCACGGGCTCGAGCCTCTCGGGAATCTCGATGTTCGCCGGAGCCACACCGAACGCCGCTGCCGCGGAGTACGCCATGCGCACGATGGGGCCGATGCCGATAAAGCCCTCAATGTCCGCTTCAGGGAGCAGCCATCGTCGGAGCGCTCGAACGGTCCCGCTCTCGGCGAGGGTGCCCTTGCCCGCCGCCGCATCGGTGGCTCGACCGAGCACATCGGTGCGATGGCTCAGTGTCATGACCACGCCGCCCGGAACCACGCGCACGAAGCCTCGGAAGCCACGCGGCCCCACGATGAGCTGCTGGGCCATGCGCGTGGTTACCGTCGCACCCTCGGCGTCCTGGGCGGCCTTCTCATCTTCCGCCACTTCAAAGGCGGTGACGGTCTCTCCCGACCGCAGCGCACGAGCCTCCTCCCACGACGGTGTTCGTGAGACGCCGGTGATCGGGTCGGGGCCCGTCATCGACTCGATCCACTGTCGGATCAACCCGCGCACGCGCTCCGGATCCTTCGTCTCGATGAAGACGGCGGAGTCATTGAAGATGCCCGCGGAGTATCCGAGTCGGCTGCGATAGAAGCCAACCTGGACGCGATCGACCAAATCCTTGTGCTCCACCGCCCAGGTGGGAATGAAGGGATCGATGCCGATCAGGCGCGCGACTTCGAGCAAAGGCCCACCTCCGCCAAGCCCGCGAAGATCGACAGCCATCGCGAAGAGCGTGTCGCCCGGCTGCCCGGGAAGCCGATCGACACCTTTGCCGCCCGCAACTCCGCCGCGCGTGAGCGCGCCGATGGCGCTCTCGGGCTCGAAGATCGAGAGCGTTCGGATGGAGAGCCCCAACGGATCGATGTCAACGACGACCAAGGCATCACTCATGCCTTCGGCGATGCGCGCGAGGCGCTCGACTTCGGCGCTTCGATCGCCCGCTTGCAGCATCGCCTGCTCCATCAAGCGAGTGCGCATCTGCGTCAGCGCCCTTGGACCGGCCCAGGCAAAGAGATCACCGCTCCTCGCCAGGCGCATCGCCGACTCGCCGAGACGGTTCTGGAGGAGCGTCGCGAACCCCGGCGTGTGTGTCCACTTGCGCACGGTGTCGGCGTCGGGGCTCAGCAGCACCAGTCGATCCACGCTCTTTGCGTAAACCACCGTCTCCTCGCGCCGCCACGCGTCGGGTGCAATGTCGCGCGCCTCGGTGAAGTTCGCTTCGAGGAACTGCGTGGGGTCAAGTGTGCCCAGAACCACGACCGGTGCATCGAGGTCGCCCGCACCGCCAAGCGGCTGCCACCACGCGACGACCGGTGCGGCATCATCGAGCCCCGCACCAATGCCGAGCTGCGCCTTCAGCGTGTCGATGGGCCGCCCGAGCAGCAGCGCCTCCGGGCGATCCATGCGGGCGATGCACTGGGCGATGTCATCTGATGACGCGCGGGGATCGGCGAGCACGATGACACCAAGCGCGTCCGGAGGAACCAGGTCAAGCGCCATGTCGACCTTGATCGGGTCGCCGGCATGGGTGCCTGGGGCGAGCAGCACCGCCGCAGCCACGGTCCATGCCGTCATCCACCGAGGTCGTGCTGTCGGGCCGACCGGAACGCGAGGGCTCATGTGTTCGCTTGAGGTCATCATCACGATGGCTTCGTCTTCGGTTCGGCTTCCGCCAGCAGCGATTCGACGGCCTTCACCATCTCATCGGACTCGGGGTCGACCGATGAGCCATGGAAGCTGACGGCCTCGCCACTCCGGGAGACGAGGTACTTGCCGAAGTTCCATGTGGGCAGCTTGCCCGTTTTCGATTCGAGCACGCGATAGAGCTCGCTCTGACCATCGCCCTTCTTCGTCTGCGACTTCTCCATGAGTGGGAAGGTGATCGAGTAGCTTCGCGTACAGAAGTCGCGGATCTCAGTGGACGAGCCAGGCTCCTGACCGCCGAAATCGTTGCTCGGCACGCCGATGACAACAAGCCCCTTGTCCTTGAAGCGCTGGTGAAGGCGCTCGAGCTTGGCGTACTGCGGGGTGTAGCCGCACTTGCTGGCGACATTCACAATGAGCAGCACCTTGCCGCGGTACTGCTCAAGGTCGACCGCCTCGCCTTCAAGCGAATTGATTTTCACGGTGAGCAGGTCCTCCTTCTCGGCCTTCGGTGGCGACGCCGCTGCGGGGGCCTTCGAGTCATCCGCTCTCATCGATGCGACCGCGCTGCCGCTCAGTGCCGCCAGGGCGCATGCCAGCACCAGTGATCGCGTCGTCCGCCACACCTGCATGTTGCTCTTCATGGTCACAGGAACCTCCTCGTTCGATCGCTCCAGCGTAGGTGCAGATTGGAACCGCCGGGATCTCGACCGGGTTCACCTTCCGATTCCGCGGCCCTGGCAGGGGAAGGCTGCGGCGTTCGCGGCCACGGCGGCCACTGCCGCCAGCCATTCAGTGCCGGACAGGCTCGCGGAGATCGGGTCGAGCGGACAGACCTGCGAGGAGTGCGACGCTCGGCCTCGCCGTGCTGCCCGACTTCCAAGCCCGTCTGACTCCTGCGCCTCGCGTGACTGGTGACGCGGGTGTCGTACCAGCCGACGATCGACGATCCAGCACGGATCGCCTCCGACGCTTCGCGTCACCCCTGGGCCTTGATCTCAGATCGCACGCGGGCGATCGCTTCGCGTCACCCCTGGGCCTTGATGCCGAGACGCGCGCGGGCGATCGCGCGCCCATGGTCGATGAGACGGACCGTCTCCTGCGGTGTGAAGGTCCTCGCCGCGCGGTTGGCGACTCCGAGCGCGCCGACGACGCCATCGTGATCATCGAAGATCGGCACGACGATGGCACCCTCAAGACCGGTCGCCTTGGCACCGGGGCGAACATCACCCGAAGTGTCGGTCTGAATGTTGCACGCGGTCACCGGTCCGCGTCGCTCGACGGCAAGTCCCGCCATGCCCTTGCCCACGGGAACATGTCGGACCAATGACTGCACGGGCGCAGGAATGCCGCGCGAACAGATGAGATGCAGCAGGCCGTCATCGAGCGTCAGGTGAATGCTGCCGCTCTCCGCGTTGAGGTCGGCAATCGCCTTCGCAAGCAGCGGATCGAAGCGAGGATCCGCCTGCTCCGGCGACCAGCCTTCGGGAGCAAGTTCGAATCCACCGAAGTTGAAGGCCGGTGCAACCACGCACCCCGCCAGCACCCAGTGAGGTCCGGCCGAGGCCCGTTGCCACGCATAGGGCGGCACCACCGCTTGGAAGCCACTGCCCGGCTCAGCGCGCGCAACATCGCGAGCGGTACCGGGTCCGAGGCGCACGCGCCGCCTCTCCGCACCGGGCTCGAAGATCTCGAGGTCGAGCGTTCCTCCCGCGTGCCAGCACCACGCCTCCGAAGCATCAATCCGATGCCAGCGCGCCACCATGCCAGCATCGAGCAGGTAGAGGATGGCGGTCATCGAACCACGAGGCGAGCCTGCGGCGCGATGCGTCTCCCGATACCACCCTCCTTCGGGGTGAGGCGCAAGAGAAAGCCGCTCGGCGACTTCGCGTGCGAATTCACCGAGCGGCTCGGTCGACATCAGGTTCTCGGTTCGAAAGATCAGGGCGTCCAGTTGCCGAGGACATTCGCGATGTCCGAGCCGTCCGTGGTGAAGTCACAGTTCGTGTCACCGCCGATCGATCCCCAACTGCCGAGGACGATCGCAAGATCGGCGCCATCGACCACTCCGTCATGGTTGAGGTCACCGGGATTCCAGACGACTTCGCCGGACTGCGGGATGATCTTGAAGACACCACCCGCGGTGGTGCTGCCCTGCTTCACCAGGTAGAGCTCGCCGCGGGCATCCTCGCCATAGGACGCAATCGTGTTGACCGCCGTGCCCTGAAGCGAAGTGTTGACCTGCGCGTTGATGTTCGCGAGATTCGAAATGGTGCCCGACACGGGGTCGTAGAGCATGCGCCAGGTGTTCGCGACCTGGTAGTCGCTGTGGAAGTAGTAGCCCTGGAGACCGGGCATCGCGGGGCCGCGGTAGACATAGCCGCCCGTGACGGAGAAGCCGCCGCTTGGGCCGCTGGTGTGCGGATAGTCACGAATCGGCTTCGTCAACGAGGGGGCATTGCAGGTGCAGCCGGTCAGGCCGGTGCACAGGAATCCCTCCATGCAGCGCCATCCGAAGTTCAGTCCGGGGACTCCCTCGGGCGCGAAGTTGATCTCCTCGCGAGCGCCTTGGCCGACATCGGCAATCCAAAGGTCACCGGTCAGTCGATCGAAGCTGTTGCGCCACGGATTGCGCAGGCCCCAGTGCCAGATGGTCGAGTCACCAGGAACGGAGACGAGCGGATTGTCCGATGGAACAAAGAAGGGCGGCGAGCTGCCGGCCACATTCGGCTCGATGCGAAGGATCTTGCCGAGGCGCGTATTCAGGTTCTGTCCGGCGTTGTTGGGGTCGTTGCCGCTTCCGCCGTCGCCGGTCGCGATGTAGAGCTTGCCGTCGGGCCCAAAGTCGATCCAGCCGCCGTTGTGGTTGCTGAACGGCTGCGAGATCGTCATGACAATCAAGCCGCTGGCGGCGTTCGCGACATTGGGATCGGCGGACACTTGGTAGCGCTCGATGACGGTGTTGCCGCTGTTGTTGATGTAGTTGACAAAGAAGTAGCCGTTGGTCCAGTAGTCGGGGTGGAATGCCAGCCCCAGAAGGCCGCGCTCATCGCCATTGCTGGTCGGGTTGATGATCTTCGCGTCGATGTTGAGGAAGGTGCCTGTCACCGACGGGGTCCCGCCGGAGATGTCGATGATCTTGATAAGCCCCTGCTTCTCGATCACGAAGAGGCGGCACTTGTCGCCGGGCGCGTGGGCAAGGCCAACGGGTCTGTTCAGACCTGTCCCGACAATGTTCGTTGTCGCCACGGCTGGCGGAGTCTGGGCCATGGCCGTGGTGAAGGCAGTGGTGGTCGCAAAGACGGCAACAGCGATCAGCGCGGGGCGATGCAGCATGAGTTTCTCTCGCAGACGGGGTGTGATTCGATGAGCGCGGCGGGACCGCGTTCGAAAGTCCGATCGTTCAATCGGCGGGGGTCGGGTGAAATATAGCCGCTTCATCGGCCCATGCCGCCCCGAACCCGGTCGACTGTTCGCACTTTGAACACTTCAAGTCCCATGAACAGGCCTGTCCGATATCCCCCTGCGACGAGCGCTGTACACGCCAGGGGACGGGACCTTTCGCTCAGGGTCGCGGCGAAGGTCGCGCATCCTCGATCACGCCATCGAGCTCCTGCAAGATCACTGCGATTCGATCGAGGGCATCGGCCGTTCGTTCCACGGCATCGGCGAGCGCCTGCGAGTCTCCCGTTCGGATCGCTTCGGCCATGAGCGGCAGCGGCTCCGATCGATAGCCCGACGAGCGATCGGTAGCAAGCGCAAGATTGCGGGTCCACGGTCGCCCCGGAAGACCGGCCGGGTCAAACCATGCCCGCTCGAGTGCCATCAGGAGGGTGTTGACCTCGTCGGTCAGTTGCGGATCAAGGCCATGAGCATCGCCAAGCGCACGCTGCGCATCGAGCCAGCGATCCGACGGCGCGGCAAGTGTGACCAGTGCTTCACCTCGGTGGAGAATCGCCCCGAGCGCCGCGCGCTGCGGGTCGTCGCCAACTCGCTCCAAGAGAGCCGACGCCCACGCGGAGACCCGATGCCCGATCTGGCCCGCGCGCATGGGCAAGAGCGGCTGATAGGCGAGGCGCTCCACGAGATCGAGGGTGGCGCGAGTGACCAGAGCGGCGCTTGCGTAGTCGTCGCCGACCGCGCGGCGATACCACTCGACCGTGTCGTAATTGCTGTGATACATGTCCGCCGGAGCACCGTGCGCGGAGAGTCCGATCACCGGCACCGCCAAGTGGTGGATGAAGCCGACATGATCGCTGCCGCCACCGGGGTCTCCCACCCGCTTCACCTCCGTCGCATCGCTGACGACCGCGAGCAGCGCGGGCGACGCGGAGGCGGCGAGGTTGAGTCCCATCGCCGCCATATCCAGGTTCAAGTACGCCACGCCGTATTGCGCGATCGCCTCGCGATGCGCCTCGACCCACTCCACGCTGCCGATGATTCCGAACTCCTCGGCACCCCACGCCGCGAAGAGAACCGTCCGCAAAGGCCGCTCCCCCTGCCGGGCGCGCTCCGCGAGGATGCGCGCCGTCTCCATCTGCACGATCGTGCCAGCGAGCGGATCGGCGGCGCCGAAGCCCCACGCATCGTGGTGACAGCCGACAATGACAACCTGCTCCGGCCAGCGGGAACCGGGAAGGACTCCGATGACATTCGCGCTCTCTCGAATCTCGCGATCCTGCTCGACCCGCAGGCGCAACCGGAGCTCATCGCCGCCCTCGAATCGATACGGCGCGGGAATGCCGCCCTGCCAAGGATCGCCGATGGCAATCTCAGCGCCGCGCATCCGCGCGATGATCTCCGTCGCCGCCGCCGCGCCGATCGGTTGAACGGGAATGCGCGGAAGATCGACTTCATCGAGACTCTGGCGCTGGGCGTCGCGCGTGGCGGGACCAAAGGGCGTGAGCGGATCACCCGGCTGGTGAAGAGAGAGCACGCTGCCGCGCTGGATGCAGAGGTCGTCGCCCCAGCCATCCTCGGGAAGCGCTGCGCCGCGCGAACGGCTGGCATCGGCGGGATCGGAGTAAAGCAGCACTGCGGCCGCGCCCGCCTTCTCCGCGTTGCGCACCTTCAGCCCGCGAAAGAGGCCACCATATCGGATGAGCGCGATCTTCCCGGCCGGATCGATGCCAAGTTCGCGAAGCCGCGCAAAGTCCTCCTCACGGCCGAGGTGTGCGAAGACGACGCCCGATGTCACCTCGCCGGAACCGCTGTAGGCATTCCAGCCCCAGGTGAGATCGGGGTGCGCCGTCGCGGGATCATCAAGGAGATTCGCCTCTTGCAGCGGGAGCGCCACCACACCGCGCCGCGCTCGCGGAGCATCGACATCGGGAGCTCCCGGCGCCGAGGGTCCGCTGGTGGGGCGCTGATCGTCGGGTGCGGTCGCAACGATCTCGAGTTTCGCGTCAATGGGTTGGGGCAGCAGCGCCCAGAATGGCTCCACCCGCGCGGCGAGACCCATCTCTTCAAAGGCAACGCGAAGGCGCTCGATCTGCCGGGCATCGCCCGGTGTGCCCGCCACATGAGGTTCGCTCCCGAAGAGCTCGTGGAATGCTCGCAGCGATTCCGGCGAGATCATCGCGTGGCGTCGCTCGCGTTCCCCTTGGCCGCGTGCCCGATCACTCGCCGCATCAGGCGGTTCGAGCAGCGATGCCGCGACCAACGGCGGGCCGAAGAGCGGCGCCCCAAGCACGACAACGCTGCACCACCGGCGCAGGCGCGGCAGCGCGCCGTTCAATGCGCGGCCGCCGTCCCGAACACCGTGCTCCAAGGATTGCTCACATGGCAGGCGCGGCCCGTGCGGAAGACATAGTCCTGGTGGTACGGCTCCGCCTTGTAGAAGGTCTTCGCAGGCTCGACCACCGTGACGATCGGTGCCTTGAAGCGACCGCTCTTGGCGAGTTCAGCGACGAAGGCCTTCGCTTCGGCGAGTTGCGCCTCATCCACGGTGAACACGCCACTGCGATATTGATCGCCGACATCGGGGCCCTGTCGATTGAGCTGCGTCGGATCGTGCATCAGGAAGAAGCCCTCAAGCAGTAGCCGATAGGTCACGCGCGATGGATCGAAGACCACCTTCACGGCTTCGGCGTGCCCCGTCTTCTTCGAGCAGACCTGCTCATAGGTGGGGTTCTCGGTGTGGCCGTTCATGTAGCCGCTCTCGGCATCGATGACCCCGGGGCACTTCTCAAAGACATGCTCGATGCCCCAGAAGCAGCCGCCTGCAAAGTAGGCGACGGCAGGCGTCATGGCAGGCAGGCTCTCCTTCGGCATGGGTTGACCCTTCTCGTGGAATTGAAGCGCGACTCCGTTGATGCAGTATCGCAGGCCGGTCTTGTCGCGAGGACCGTCGTTGAAGACATGACCGAGGTGAGCATTGCAGCGCACGCAGACCACTTCAAGTCGATCCATGCCGTAGGAGGTGTCGCGAACATAGCCGATGTGCTTCGCGTCGACCGGCGTGAAGAAGCTCGGCCATCCGGTGCCCGAGTTGAACTTGTGCCCGCTTGAGAAGAGCGGCAGCCCGCACACGATGCAGCAGTATGTTCCATCCTTCTTGTTGTCGAGGATGATGCCGCAGGAGCCCGGCGGTTCCGTGCCGTGATTCTGCGTGACCTTGTAGGCCTCGGGCGAGAGCGCGGCCGCAAGCTCCGCGACGCGCTCCTTCGAGAGCGGCGTGATGTCGTGGCCTGACCCTGAGAAGAGGCGCTCGCTCGGCGCAGCAGGCGAGGATGTGTTCGGCGTCATGGTGGTGGAATCCTTGGTCGGCGCGGCGGGTGCGTCCTGATCAGGCCAAGCCACGGCAATCATGGAGATGATCGCAGCGCACGCTGCCGCCATGATCAGGGAGCCGAGCACGAAAGCTCGGTTCCTCTGTGAAGCCACGGTCGCGCCCTGACGCGAGACCGCCGAACGGTCCGTGCTCTGATCGCTGCGTGCGTTTCGAGATTCGCCGTGAGGTGAACCGGGCGGCGAACTGTTGGGAGAGTCGTGTGGTGAGCTATGTGGCATGAAGTCGCGCTCCTCCGGGGTCCTTCAACCACCGTCTTCGCCCGCCGTTTCGCCCGGATGCCCCCCTGACCCTGGAACGCAGGAGAGAAGGTGCTCCGGGCCAAGGCGTTCAGGGAGTTCATCGAGGGGGAGAGCGTCCGAAAGCGTGTAGGGCTCGACCGCCGTCCTCCGGATGGATCGGCAGTAGCCACCCGTACCCAGCGCCAGTCCCAGGTCGCGCGCGAGGCTCCGCACATAGAAGCCCTTGTCGCAACGGATGCGGAGCCGAACAAGCGGGTAGCGGAAGTCATCAATCTCGAGCTCGTGCACCGTGACCGAGCGCGGCGGAGGCTCCTCGGCCGCGCCGCGCCGGGCAAGGGCGTAGGCGCGACGACCACCGATCTTCACCGCACTGAAAGCGGGCGGTCGCTGAGCGAAGGTGCCTCGCATGGTCGCGAGCGCCCGTTCGAGATCATCGCGCGACGGTTCGCACTCCACGCGCACCGGCTGAAGTTCACCCTCGCTGTCGAGTGTTGCGGTGGTTGCTGAGAGATCGACCTCGGTCTCATAGCGCTTCGGCCCGGCCATGAGCGCTTCGATCTGTCGCGTCGCGCGGCCGAGCGCCACAACCAGCACGCCCGAGGCCAACGGATCGAGCGTGCCGGCGTGTCCGCAGCGGGCGCCCCCCGCTGCCCGACGGACTCGTTCCACCACGCGCATGCTGGTGGGGCCGACGGGCTTGTCGATCACGATGACACCTTGGAGCGGGGGAACATCGGCCATGGGGGCCTCGGCTACACTACCCGGCCCGGGACAGGTGTCCGAGCGGTTGAAGGAGCAGCATTGGAAATGCTGTATACGGGGAAACCCGTATCGTGGGTTCGAATCCCACCCTGTCCGTTGTCCTGCAATCACCCGCGGTTGCGCAGGATTGCGCACCATCGCGCGGCGCCGCATGAACTGCCGTGATCGCGTGAACCAAGGGCAGGTGCTACACTTCCCCGCTCGATCGACGGGCTGTGGCGCAGTTTGGCTAGCGCGCTTGACTGGGGGTCAAGAGGTCGTGGGTTCAAATCCCGCCAGCCCGATTCACACAGGGAGCCGCCCGCAGGTCCGGGCGGCTTTCTGTCTTTCAGCCGTTTCAGCTCCTTCGGTTCACTCAGATTTCATCGCTCCGTCACGCGCACCCTGTGCCCGCCGCCCCTGAAAGCACCCACCATGACGACCACCAACGCAACACGCTCCAGCTTCGCCCAGATGAACCTGCCCGAGTTCGAGCACGAGATGGCCACCACTCGCAAGCTGCTCGAGCGACTGCCCGAGGACAAGCTCGACTGGAAGGCTCACCCGAAGTCCAACTCGATCGGCTGGAACGCCTGTCACCTCGCCGAGATCCCCGGGTGGGCGTCGAACATCCTCACCGAGTCGTTCGTCGACATGAACCCGCCCGGCGAGGCGCCCTACGCGACGCCCAAGCTCTCGACCCGCGCGGACATTCTCGACCTCTTCGATCGCAATGTCGCCGAGGCGAAGAAGGCGATCGCATCGGTGAAGGACGACTCAGTCATGGACGCGTGGCAGTTGCGGGATAACGGCACTGTGCTGCTCGAAATGCCTCGCGCGGTCGCCTATCGCACCTGGGTCATCAGCCACTCGATCCACCACCGTGCAATTCTGAGCGTGTACTTCCGACTCGTCGGCGTGCCGGTTCCAGCCATCTACGGACCCTCGGGCGACGAGCAGGGCTGATCGCGACATCGCGGTCGCCGCGCGCGACCATGAGGCGCCGTTCCACCTTGCAGAACGGCTGGCCGCGTGCGCGAAACCGCCCTGGGGGACGGCCCGTGCGAACTCAATCCGCTCGTGGCGGCGTTGCCTGCCTGGCCTTCGTGAGTTCACGATCACTGTCGCGCGCGGCAATCAGGAGCAACCCCATGCCCACCAGCAGCGAGACATCGGCAATGTTGAAGACCCAGGGAAAGACCTCGGTGCTTCCGCCCGGCCATCGAATGCCGAATGGCAGGTTCCAGCGCGGCAGCATGTGAAGGAAGTCGCGCACGGCGCCATAGACGAGGCGGTCATAGAGATTGCCGATGCCGCCAGCGAGCACAAGTCCAATGCCGATGTGCGCAAGTCGCGAGCGCGAGTTCGTCCACCAGCCGAAGACCCAGAGCGCCACGGTCACGGCGACCACCGTGAAGACCACGAAGATCCCCCGCCGATGCTGTCCGAGGCCGAAGACGGCGCCGTGATTCACCACCAGCGTGAAGTCGAGCAGATCGAATGGAAGCGCGTGAACCGGCTCGTGAAAGGGCGGTCGATACGCCGGCTGGCTCGCCACTTCATAGGTGAGTTCGACTGGACGACCGGCGACCGTGCGAAAGGACCACGCCTTCGTCCACAGGTCAATTGACAGCACCGCTGCAAAGACGATCAGCAGCGTGGCCCACGCGGCGGGGCTTCGCCAGGCCGGCACGGTCGTGCGTGGCGTCATCGCACCGCGCCGCTCTCAACCAGCCGCGCCGCCTCGACCGTGTACTTGGCCCACGGTTTCGCATCGAGGCGCGCCTTCGGAATGGGCTTGCCAGTCATCTGGCAGACACCATAGGTGCGTTGCGCAATGCGCTCGAGCGCCTCGTCGATCTCCATGAGCAGTTGGCGGTCGCTGGCCGCCATGCCAAGTGCAAAATCCTGATCGAAGGTGTCGGTACCGATGTCCGCCGGGTGCAACGGCATGTTCGAAAGGTTGCCGCCGCTGGAGCGGAGCGCTTCATCCTCGAGCCCGGTCACGCGGCCCACCAGCTCGCGCCGATGGCGCAGAAGAATCTCCTGGTAGTGCTCCAGGTCCTTCGTTGGAAGTTTCGTCTTCATCGCCTGGATCACCGCCTCGCTTGCGCGCGGTGACGCCTGTGCGGGCGCGGGCGGTGGCTTCACCTTCTTCCGCTTGCCGCCTGTGGCCTTGGTTGAGATCACACGCACGCGACGGCCGTTGACGACGACATATCCATGCGCGTCGGCCTTGGCACTGATCGCCACCGCCGCAACGGAACGGGCGTTCGCGAGATCAAGCTTGGGCGATGACTTGCTCTTGCCCTTCGATGCCTTCTCCGCTTCCTGCGCCGCCTTCATGGCCTGTCGCTTCGGCTCGATGATGGTGATGCCCTTGCCGCGCGACGGGCTCTTGGTGGGCGGCGGCGGAGGAGGTGGCGTGAGCGAGAGTGGAGACAACGGCTTGTCGCGCGAACCGAACCGAAGGCCCGGACGCGAGGACGCTGCGGGCTTCGCTGGAACGGCGCCCTTGGCGGGTGGCGTCTTGCCCTTGGCGACGGCTGCGCCCTTCTTGAGCGAAGACTTCGCCGACGCCGCAGACTTCGCCGACGCCGCAGACTTTGCGGAGGACGCGGTCTTCGCGGACTCCGCGGGCCGGGACTTCGCGCTCGATTCGCCCTTGGCGCTCTTCGCGCCCTTGGCGGCGTGGGCCGATTGAGTGGACTGAGCGCCCTTGGTGCTCTTCGCGCCCGAGGTGTTCTGGGAGCCCCGAGTGCTCTTGGTGCCCTTGGCGTCGGACTTTGACGCGGCCTTGGCGGATTGCTTCGGCGACACCCGGGCCGCAACCGACTTGCTTGCGGCGGAGTTCCGCGCGGCGGGCGACTTCGACTTCGTCGATGACTTCCCGCTGGCCGAGCCAGATGGTGAACCGCCACGGGAGGCGGCTGGCGCCTTGCTCATTCGATCTCGTGTGTTGCTCACTGAACCCGATCTCCGCAAGTCGTTTCGTCTCCGCTTCTTGCAGCGCTGTGCGGAGGTTCTCAGGATTGGGGCCCGGCAGGCGCCGGAACCCGTTCTCGGGCAGGCGAATCGGACGCGGACGATATCCAGCATGGGCGCTTCCCGTCAAGGCGGCCAAGGGCAGCCATGCGGCGACGGTCCGCGGGAATGCAGGCCCCGGCACCGGTGGTCCCGCCACCTCACACTCGCGTTGTTCAGCGTCCCGTCGTCACCGAACCAATGTTCCGGAACTTCTCATAGCGCAGGCGAACCAGCGTGTCGGGGCTGATTCGTTGTAGCTCGCGGAGCGAGTCGACGATCCACGATTGAAGTCGATCGGCCATCGCCTTCGGATCGCGATGAGCGCCGCCCGCTGGCTCCGGGATCACCGCGTCGATCAGGCCGTTCCGAAGGTTGTCCTCCGCGGTCAGCGCGAGGGCTTCCGCGGCCCGCGAGTTGGTCTGTTCGTTCGCCTGCTTCCAGAGAATCGCCGCACAACCCTCCGGACTGATGACCGAGTACCACGCGTGCTGAAGCATCGCGACGCGGTCGCCCACGGCGATGCCGAGAGCGCCGCCGGAGCCGCCTTCGCCGATCACCACGCACACCACCGGAGTGCGGAGTCGGCTCATCTCACGAAGGTTGACGGCAATCGCCTCGGCCTGCCCGCGCTGCTCGCTGCCGATGCCGGGGTAGGCGCCGGGCGTGTCGATGAGCGTGACGATGGGCAGACGGAACTTCTCCGCCAGGCGCATCTTCAGAAGCGCCTTGCGGTAGCCCTCGGGATGCGCGCAGCCGAAGTGGCAGCGGAGCCGCTCCTCGGTCGATCGCCCCTTGTGGTGACCCACGAGCAGCACCTTCATGGTGCCGATGCGCGCGAACCCGGTCACGATGGCCGGGTCGTCGCCGTAGTGACGGTCGCCATGCAGTTCCACCCACTCCCGGCAGATCATCTCCACATAGTCGAGCGTCTGCGGGCGGCCCGGGTGTCGAGCCACGCGCACTCGCTGCCACGGGGTGAGCGATTCGAAGGTCTTGGTGATGAGCGCCTGCCGCGCCTGTTCGAGGGTCTGCACCTCGGGGGCGAGGCGCTCGGCGTTCGGCTGCGTGCGGAGCGCCTCGATCTGCCGCTCCAGTTCGAGGATCGGCTGCTCGAAATCGAGGGCGTAGGAGCCTGCGTACGCGCTGCGGGACATCGGCAGAGATCGTATCAGCCCACCCCCGAGCCGAGAATCATGAGACGCCGCCGCAGCCGGGAAGCCATACTGCTGTGGTGAGCCACACGACCTTGGCGCTTCTGGGATGCGGCAACATGGGGCTGGCCATCGTGAGCGGCGCCGTGCATCGGGGACTTCTCCGGCCGGAGTGCGTGATCGGCATCGATCCGCTTCCCGAGGCGCGCTCCCGCGCGGCGGAACTCGGGATCATGGTGAGCGGCGAACCCACCGAGGCGCTCTCAGCCGAGCGCCTGCTGCTGGCGGTGAAGCCGCAGTCGTTTGATGCACTTGCGCGGACCCTGGCCTCTGACGGACGAAGGACCGGCGACGATCGCGTGCGCGAGGTGATCTCGGTCATGAGCGGGTGGACGCGCGCGAAGATCGGCACGCTCCTGGGTCATCGGGATGGCGCGGCTCGCGTGATTCGCGCCATGCCGAACCTTCCAGCCACCGTCGGTCGCGGCGTGACTGCGATTGCCGCAGAGTCGAGCGCTCCCGGTGCGGCTGCCGACGACTCCTTTGCCGCGACGCTCTTTCGGTCCGTGGGCGAGGTGGTCTTCGTTCCCGAGTCGATGCTCGATGCCGTCACGGCCGTGAGCGGATCGGGGCCGGCGTACCTCTTCCTGCTGGCCGAGTCGATGCTCGCTGCCGCGCACGACCTTGGCTTCGACGAAGAGACCGCGCGGACGCTGGTGGTCGGCACGCTCGATGGCGCCGTCGCCCTGCTCCGCGATCGGGGGCGACCACCGGCTGAGATCCGCGCCGAGGTCACCAGCCGCGGCGGAACAACGGAGGCAGCCACCGCCCTTTGGATGGAGCGGGGCGTTCCACAGGCGATGGTGGAGGCGATCCTTGCCGCCGCAGCCCGCGCAAGGGAACTCGGGCATGGGCCGAGGACTTAGAAGTGGTCTCGAAACCCGCATGCGTGACATTGCGTCATCGCGAGACCTGCGATGCATGGAGCGCCCGAGCGGGGTTTCCAACGACCAAGGAAGGCTTGGAACCCACGGACGAGCAGCGGGCGTGATTCGAGCCAAAGGCGTCTAGGCCATGGCACGAACTAGATCGAGCCGGTGCACGCCGGCGATCATGTCGATCTGCCTGGGAGCGACCTCGGCCGTGGACGCAAACTCCCTCCACCGCGAGACCGCGGTCGCGACCTCGCGAGCGATCGTTTCAGCGCGGCCACGCTTCATCGAAGCCGTGTCCGCCACCGCCTTGAGGTCTTCGAGCGTGAAGCCCTCTCGCTTGCCCGCCAGGCTCATCTGATGGCGCGCGGTCCATGTGCCCGACGGGTTGTATGCATACATGACATCGAAGGCCGGCGAGAGCGACCAACTCCCGCGCTTGTCCATGAGGAAGGCGATGTTCTTGACATGATCGTCCTGGTTGCGAGCGATCACATTGAAGACCATCCGCCGGAACTGCTCTTCGACGGCGTCCATCGGCAGGCCGAGTCGGCGGATGACGGCAAGGGCCTGCTCGTAGGAGTGCGAAGACGGGTTGTTGAAGTCGAAGTGCGCCATCGCACCCAGCGACTGCATGTGGAGCTTCTCACCGTCGTCGAGCCGGTCGAAGCGCCGAGTCATGAAGTGGCGCCGTCCATTCTCCTCGAAGAGTCGGCACTCAGACATCCGGATGCCCGCGTCCTTGGCCATGAGCGAGTAGGCGTACTCGATCGCGCCGAACCCCTGCGGGTCGTCGAGGTCGCGGTCCTTGTTGTTGGTGACACCATCGAACTTCATCAGCCAGTACTCGAAGCCGCTCGGGGCCTTGACCTGACCCGAGCGAACCTCATTCGTGGCGGGGTTCCAGGCGATGACGGCCTTGGCGCGGGCACCGCCTGCGGATGCACCGACGCGGAGAATCTCGCGCAGGGCGTGTTCCTTGTGCGGGTCGGCGAATGACGCCTGGAGGTTCTCTCGGTTGCTGAGCACATCGGAGGCGAGTGTCACCAGCGAGTCCACTTCCAGCACGGTCGACTTGCGGCTTTGTGGCCCGTGAGCGGGCTTGAACTCCAGCGCCCCGGTCCCGCGTGTCCCGGTGTAGCACAGGCGCTCGACTGCGTCGATGTCCTGCGGCAGTCGCCCCTTCGCGGCGAGCCACGCGTCGATCACGGCGCTGCCGAATGTGTCGGGCAGCGCATCGGCGAGCATTCCCGGCAGCCCGTGAAACGACTCCTTGGGCAGGTCGGGAAAGCTGTAGATCTGCTGGTCGAGCGGCATCATCAACGGCGCGACCTCGATCCCGCTCCGCCGAAAGTCGGCGGAGTACTCGAAGGTCGCGATCTCCCCGGGCCCGTTCACGGACACCGCGCCGATCGAACTTCCCCAAAGGCGGACCTCGGCAACTGTGCTCACGGCTCTCCGCTCCCCCTCACCGCCTTTGACGAATCGTCTCCCCATGTCCACTTGGTTGGCGGCCCTCTCTTCTTCGTCGCGGGCGACGCGCGACGGCGTTCCCTGGCTCGCGAGCGCAGTTGCGCGATGGGGCTTGGGAGGGGCGGCGGAACGAACGCGTCGAGATTGCCGAGCAAGCCCAGCGCGCGGACCACGCGGATGAGGTTGGTGACCTGACTCGACTCGCCGCTCTCCAGGCGGATCAGGGTGCGCTTGGAAACTCCCGCCTCGCGGGCCAGCTGCGCCTGAGTGAGGTTGCGCTGGAGACGGAGCCGTGAGAGGCGATCCCCAAGCTCCGTCAGGACCGCTGCATCCGTCATGTCACGGATCTTTGCCATAAGTGACTCTTATGGCAACTATATCGTCAAACTAGCCACAAGAAGACAGTTTTGGCACTTTTATTTGGTGGCGTCGCGGGGACAAGACCGCAGAGCGCTTCAGGCTCCGCAGGTCGACGCCGTCGAGCAGCATCGCCAGCTCGCTCGCGCGCAGCTCGATCGATGCGGCTTCGTCGGCGCGAGGCAGACGGAAGGTGCCCGCCTCGAGCCGCTTGTACCAGAGCGCGTAGCCGTCGCGATCCCAGTAGAGGATCTTGAGGCGATCCGCTCTAGTCGCACCCAATGTAGTCGCGAGTTGAAGACTGTGCTAGCCGACATCTCCGACTCAACGAGAGGAAGAGAGCGAGA
Organism: Phycisphaeraceae bacterium; assembly: GCA_019636735.1. Taxonomy (NCBI): domain Bacteria; kingdom Pseudomonadati; phylum Planctomycetota; class Phycisphaerae; order Phycisphaerales; family Phycisphaeraceae; species Phycisphaeraceae bacterium. Next base: position 272,019 of record JAHBWY010000001.1, on the reverse strand, counting down.
GACACCGATCCGGACATCAACCCTAGTGCCATCAAGGGCCCCCACTCCCACCTTGCATGGATGCCCGCACGACCGAGGACAAGAACCAGCCCGAGCGCGACAACCGCGATCGAGCCGCACGCAGCAGCCCGCCCGATTGCGCGATCGACCTTGAGCAAGCACTGAGCATGCTCGTGTAGCGGCCCTGGTTTCTGGGACAAGAGGATTGGGGTATTGGGTTGGGGTTCAAGCGGCTTGATGAAGAGGCAGAAGCTTGGCGCGGACCTGCGTTGGCGTGAGGTAGTCGTGCCGTTGCAAGATCCAGCGGTCGTTGTAGTTGCGGCGGAAGTCATGGAGAGCACGGACGAGCTCGTCGACGGTGTCGAATCGCCTGAGCCAGAGGAGTTGCTCCTTGAGGGTGCGGATGAAGCGTTCAGCACAGCCGTTGCCTTGGGGGCTTCGCACGAAGGACGGGCTCGACTCGATGCCGAGGAAGGCGATCTCCTCCTGGAATGCGTTCGAGACGAACTGGCTGCCATGATCGTGACGGAGCCTGAGCCCGGCCGGAGCGGCGATGTCCTTGGCGAAGGCGCCGAAGGAGAAGCGAACGGCCTGCCGGACGACTTCGAGCGCTTCGAAGCGGGTTCCTCGGCGTGCGGCGTAAATGCCCAGGCACTCTCCGGTGCAGTGATCGATGAGGATGAAGATCATGGCCTGTCCCTCGAGCGTGAGCGTGCCGGTGGCGTCGATGCCCCACATCGAGTCGGGACGATCGGTGATGATCGAGCCGTCGTGAGTGCGCGGGCCGGGCGGCGCTCCTCGGCGCGACGGCGCGAGCAGATCGTGCTCGCGCATGATCCGGAGCACGCGCTCGCGTCGAGTGCGGATGCCTGCGTGGCGGAGATAGGCCCAGACCTTGCGGTGGCCCTCTCCGACCCATGGCGATTCCTGGAGCGCAGTGCGGATGGCGGCGAGGATCTGTTCGTCGGTGAGCGCGCGGCGTGGGCCGCGGCGAGCCGGCGCGACGGGTGGCGTCTGTTGACTCTGCCGTCGGCGGAGGAGCTGCGCGGTCGAGCGCGGGAGCTTCCAGACTCGGCAGACGCGAGCGAGGCCGTAGGGACGATTCGCGGAGGGAGAGCTGGCCTCGCTCATGACGAGAGCCTCCGCGGCGGAGGGCGGAGACCGTCCTCCAGGTGCTCGATCTTGCGCTCCAGGAGCTCGATCGTCATGGTCTGGTCGCCAAGCTTGGCCTTGAGATCGTGGATGAGCGTGTCGCGCTCGTCCGACTCTCGGCTCTGGAGACCGGACTGTCCGGCGGCGAGGAAGTCATCGCGCCATTGGGAGAGCCGTGCGGTCGAGACGCCGACTTCGCGTGAGAGCGTGTCGAGCGCTTCGCCCTTCAGCAGGCGCAGGACGAGCTCGGCCTTTCGACGCGAGCTCCATCGGCCCTTGTCGGCGCGCTCGCCTGACGCTGCGGTCGGGCTGCGCCCTCGCTTCGCGTCCGGTGAGGATCTGCGGTGGTGTCGTGGCATCGGGGCATTCTCCTTCGAAGCCCCAATCGTGTGTCCAAGGAGATCGAGCACCTACCCACCGGTCACATGGCGGACCTCTGGGTGTACATCATTGCGCCCCTTGTCGGAGCAGGACTTGCCGTGCCTCTGGCCCGTCTCACTCGTGCCGCCCGCCCTTCGATCTCTCGGTCCGTCCCCTGACTTCTTCAATCACCCGCAACTCCCGCTCAGCATCAATCAAGGCCATGCCCCGCGGTGGATGAGCCCGGCGTCGACATCGGCCAGCAGCCGCTGGACGGCAGGCCGATCGGCGCATAGGCTGTCGGCCCCTCAAGTCATCCAATTGGAAAAAACACCCCATGAATCTGTTCATTCACAAGCTTGCGTTGACCACCCTCGCCGTTGCTGGACTCTGTGTCGCCCCGTGCCACGCCCAAGTCAAGACGACGAAGGACGAGACTCAGCAGATCGCCGAGGAGGCCCTCATCTACGGATTCCCCATGGTGATGGGCTACGGCATCATGTACGAGTACGCCGTCGATACTAAGTCCGACCAGTTCAAGGCGCCCTTCAATCAGATCTTCAACACGGCGCGCGTGTACACGCCAAAGGACACGGCGGTGGTCACTCCCAACAGCGACACCCCGTACTCGTTCGTGTGGGCCGATCTGCGGGCGGAGCCCCTCGTTCTGAGCGTGCCGGAAGTGGATAAGGGCCGTTACTACTCCGTGATGCTGGCGGACCTGTACAGCTGCAACTACGGCTACATCGGCAGCCGCGCCACCGGCAACGGCGCGGGGACCTACATGATCGCAGGGCCGAGCTGGACGGGTGAGACACCGATGGGCATCGACAAGGTCTTCCGCAGCGAGACGGACTTCTCGCTGGTGCTCTACCGCACGCAGCTCTTCGGGCCGGATGACATCGACAATGTGAAGAAGGTGCAGGCCGGCTACAAGGTCCAGACGCTCTCGGCGTTTCAAGGCAAGCCCGCTCCGGCGAAGGCCCCTGACATCCAGTGGATGAAGATCGATAAGGCGTCGGCCGAGGCCGACCCGTTCGCGTTCCTGGGCTTCATCCTCCAGTTCTGCCCCGCCACGGGGACGGCGTCGGTGGAGAAGCCGCTGCGCGAGCGCTTCTCCAGGATCGGCATCGAGGCCGGAAAGCCATTCCCGCTGGAGTCGCTTACGCCGGAGCAGAAGCAGGCGGTGATCGCGGGCATGAAGAGCGGCATGGAGAAGATCAAGCAGAAGGTGGCGACGCTCGGGAAGAACGAGAACGGTTGGCGCGTGGGCGGCGCGCAGGGCGACCGCGCCTTCTACAAGGGCGACTGGACGCTCCGCGCGGCCGCAGCCATGGCCGGCATCTACGGCAACGACGAGGTGGAGGCGCTCTACCCGCTTCTCTCCACCGACAGCGAAGGGAACAAGCCTGATTGCAGCAAGAACCGGTACACGCTGACCTTCCCCAAGGGGCAGCTTCCCCCGGTGCATGCGTTCTGGTCGGTCACCATGTACGACGCCAAGACGCAGCTGCTCATCAACAACCCCATCAATCGCTACCTCATCAATTCGCCCATGCTGCCCGGCATGAAGACGAATGCTGACGGTTCGCTCACCATCTATGTCCAGAAGGACTCCCCCGGAAAGGACAAGGAGTCGAACTGGCTTCCTGCCCCGGACGGCCCGATCTATGTGGCAATGCGTCTCTACTGGCCGAAGTCCGAGGCCATCACGGGATCGTGGCAGCCGCCGGCGCTGACGCCGGTGAAGTGAGGCGAGTCACGCGGGACACGAGATGCCCGCGCAAGCACGGTGGGCGACTCGGGAGGTTCGTAAGCGCACGACCAAGTAGTTTCCACGCATCGCTTGCTAGATCGCGCGTGGGCTCCACACTTGCGGCGTGAATCACCTCCCCGAGAGGAACCCTCTTCGGAACGATGGGCACGGCCCGGGAGACTGCTTGGGGGGGGTGAATCGGGCACCGGAGGTATTGTGAAGCCGCGGACGGGGCTTCAGGCTTCCGTGTGTGTTGACCCTGCGGGGGGACGAGATCGGGGGGCCTCGCCGCCGGCCCCCCAAAGCCCCCTCGGCTCACCCCCGGCAGCGCGGAGCCGGCGGGCCAAGTGGCTTTGTGTTCGGTACTTGCGGTGTAGCAGCGGCGGTCACTTCCGCCCCGCGAATCCGGAGCGTGTTCGGATTCTGACAGGGTGACAACCCATACTCGAGCCTGAAGCGGCCCGCGCGCGCGGGACTTTGGTGGTCCGACCCGGTCGCAAGGTAATGGGCTACTCTCGGCCATCGGGACTTCACCCGGCCCGCCCGACTTGCAGCATGGGGGCCACGGCGCTATTCTGCCTGGATGAACGCCCACCCGTCCATCCAGTCGATCGCGTTCTCCGGCCACGAGAGCTTTCCGCTCCGCTTCGCGTGGCCGACCAAGGCAGTGCGAAACTGCACGCACGACCCGGCGATCTTCAACAAACCTGATGCAGTCGTGCAGCTCGGCGTAGGAAAGAACATGGTGCGCTCGATGCGGCATTGGGCGTACCGCGCGGGTCTCATTGAACCAATCGGGAACGATCGGCGTGGCGGTCAGTACGGGGCCACAGAGCTCGGCACACTCGTGTTCGGTGACGACGGCGAGGATCCCTACATGGAGGATCCCGCCACGTCGTGGCTCATCCATTGGCAGTTGTGCGCACACGCGCGGCGATCTCCTACGACATGGCTTTACGTCTTCAACGGACTTCGCGAACCATCTTTTACGGTGGATGAAGTCGTCGACGCCCTCTGGCGCGTGGGGGAGGAAGCCGGCGCGAAGAAGCTGAGTAGAAACACGATCGAGCGCGACGTGAAGTGCCTTGTGCGGTCGTACACATCCGCCGAAGCGGACCGGAAGATCTCACAAGAGGACACATACGACTCGCCACTCGTCGATCTCGGGCTGCTGTATCGAGAGCCAAAGTCGGACCGCCTCGTGCTCGATCGGAGCGCTCGGCCGACCCTACCAGTCGGGATCGTCGCCTTCGCGGTTGCCTCATTCTGGTCCGGGACCGCTGATTCCCTCTCGTTTGAGCAACTCGCGTACGCGGACGGAAGCCCCGGGCAGGTGTTCAAGCTCTCCGAGAACGCGCTCGTTGAATACCTTGAACAGCTATACGACGCCACCTCCGGCAACTACGCGTTCGACTACACCGCTGGCTTGCGTCAAGTGTTCCGCCGGAAAGTGACCGAGCCATTGTCGATCCTCCGGAACTACTACGCCAATTCTCGGGAGATTGCCAATGCCTCGTAGTTCAACGACGCCAAAGCCAGTGGTTCACGTCCGTGCGCTGAGAATAGACAACGATCGCGGCAACAAGGCCGTCATGGACCACTACGTCGTCACTCCCAACGCCTTGCGCGCCATCGCTCGCGTTTCGGCAAGCGTCATTGCAGGCGCCGGCGGTGCTTGGACGCTCACCGGGCCGTACGGAACGGGCAAGTCCGCCTTCTGTGTCTTTCTCTCTCACTTGCTCGCTCCCGCCAAAGACCCCCTAACTGCGGACTTTCTCAGCCGGTTGCGTAGCGCTGACGAGCGGCTCGCGAGATCACTCGCGCCCACGGACCGGCATCGCGTTGGCCTACGGCCCATCACCATTTCCGGCTCGGGTGAGCCCCTGCCAACCGCCATAGTCCGGGTCATGCTTCACGAGGCCTCCCATTCTCTACCGAGCTCGCATAAGGCCGTTCGCCGCCTGAGAGGGCTCTGGAAGCGTGCCGAAGCAGGCGGAGCGATCCTCGGATCGGCGGTAATCGCCAGCGTTCAGCAGGCTGTGGAGGCGATTTGCGAGGGACGCGGCGGCCCGCGAGGCATGCTCCTCATCATTGACGAACTTGGGAAGCTCCTCGAGTACGCCGCGGCCAACCCTCAGCGCTCCGATGTCTTCTTGCTGCAACAGCTTGCCGAATTCGCCGTGCGCAGTGACGGTCGACTGTTCCTCATCGGCGTGCTGCACCAGGACTTTCGCGGCTATTCCATGGGCCTGCCGCCCACCGACAGGGCGGAGTGGGAGAAAATTAGGGGCCGATTCGAGGACATCGTGTTCGACGAGCCGCCCAGCCAACTGTTGCGGTTTGTCTCGATGGCTTGGGACCGCACTCGGACGAACGAGGGCATTCGAGTCGACAAGGTCGCCGCCGATCACCTGAAGAAGCGGGCCGCCCGGCTGTGGGAGCACGAACTCGCACCGCCTGGTCTCGAAATGGCCGCGGGGCTGACGCTCCTCGAAGCCGCCGCACCGCTGCACCCGCTCACGGCGACCTTGCTCGGACCGCTTTTCCGAAAAGTCGGCCAGAATGAGCGGTCGGCGTTCAGCTTCTTGGCCTCCGACGATCCCGCGGCGCTGCGTGCTTTCGTTCACGCGCAGCCGAAGGATGATCACCGGCTCTACGACGTCGCCGATCTCTACGGCTACTTGACGACAGCCATCGGCAACGGCTTGCTCCATACGACCGATGCGAAGCGATGGGCGGAGACTCTAGAAGCCGAAGCGAGGAGCCCGAATCTGTCGACAAGAGCCGTGCTGGTCCTCCGGACCATTGGCCTGCTCAATATCGCCTCTCGGTGGTACCCGTTGCGGCCGACCCGAGCGGTCCTCGCCTACGCCCTCGACGAGCGCCTCTCCGCCGACGAGATCGATACCGCACTCGCCGAGCTCGAGCGTCGATCTCTGGTCGTGCACCGCAGGTACAACGACAGCTACACGATCTGGGAGGGCAGCGACGTTGACGTCGAGGCTCGCCTCGACGAAGGCCGCGGTCGAATCGGCAAGACGACGGCCGTTGCGGCGCTACTGCGCCGCCACCATCGGGCTAGGCCGCTGCTCGCTCGCCGGCATGCCTTCGATCACGGGACTCTGCGATTCTTCGCCGTGGAGTTTGCGCATACGGACGAGTTGGACTCGCTGGCAGAGGAACCGGCGGAACTCGATGGCCGGATTGTGATCGTTCTGCCCTCGCGTGGACGTACTCAGACACCTGCGAAGGACGCGCTGCTCAGGTTCGATGCACGAACGCTCTTTCTCATTCTCCCGCCACAGGATCGCCTCTTTGAGATCGCGCTTGAACTTGGGGCGATCGATTGGGTCAGCCGGAACACTCCGGAACTCGATAACGACGCCGCTGCCCGCCGCGAACTGAGCGCCAGGCGACTCGACATGGAGCGTTCGCTTGACATGCTCATCGACCGGATGCTATCCGAGGGCGGCCGGACCGGAGGGCGCTGGATCAACAAAGGCACAGCAGTGGAAGTCCAATCTGGGCGCCAACTCAACGAGCTGATCTCGAGGATCTGCGATCAGATCTTCCATCAGTGCCCAAAGATCGACAACGAGATCGTCAACCGACGCGAACTCTCCAGCGCCGCGGCCGCAGCACGCGCGGTTCTGCTAAAGCGCATGATCGAGAACGGCGCGGAGCAGGATCTCGGCCTCGACCGCGATCCGCCGGAGCGCAGCATCTACCGCTCCATTCTGAGCAAAGAGGGGCTCTCGCTGCACCGGAAGGATCAGTCAGGCCAGCTTGCCTTCCGTCCTCCGCCGGCATCGTCCTCCGCCCTCCCGGCGTATCAGGCAATCGATCGATTCCTCGACGAAGCCATGGCGGGTGCAACCGTCGGCGATCTCTTCGGACTACTTCGACGCCCTCCGTTCGGCTTGCGCGATGGGGTCATCCCGATCCTACTCTGTGCCGTACTGCTCGCGCGGGAGTCTGACGTGGCGCTCTACGAAGATGGGGCGTTCCGTCCGCAGTTGAGCACGGCGATTTTCGAGCGATTGATCAAGGCCCCCGAGCGATTCACGATCCGCCGGTGGCAGATCACGGGCGTGCGGAGCAAGGTGTTTGAGGAGCTCGAACGGGTCGTGGGGTCCGGTTCGGCCAAGCGGCCAGGCAAGGCGCAGATCCTTAACGTCGCGCGCCCGATGCTGCGCTTCATTGCTTCCCTTCCCGACTATTCCGCGGCCACGGCAAATGTGTCTGCCACTGCCATGGCGATTCGGACGGCCCTTCAGAAGGCGACCGAGCCGGATGTGCTGCTCTTCTCCGATCTCCCCAAAGCATGCGGCTTGGAGGCCTTCTCGTCGACCCAACGCGGGCGCGATGCGGATATACGACGCTATAGGGATGCGCTTAAGGAATCCTTCACTGAGCTTCGCTCGGTGTACCCTTCGCTCATCGCCTCGATCCTGGCGGCCTTTGGCGAGGCGTTCGGAGTCTCGGACAACTCGGAGTCGGTCGTCCTTCAGACCCGGTCCCGGGCGGAACGCTTGGCGCAGTTTGCCGTCGAGCGGGACATGAAGATGTTCCTAGACCGAATCCTCTCGCCGCACTCCGAGCCGGATCGCTGGATCGAGGGCGTCGCCGGATTCGTGGCCGAGCGTCCCGTTGAGAAGTGGCGGGACGAGGATCAGGCCCGGTATCTCGTCCGCCTGGGGCAGTTCACCCGCCGATTCACGCTCCTCGAAGCGACCATTGGGGATCGGCCCGCGGGACCGGAGCAGTCATCCATCCGCATCTCGCTGACCGGCACCGACTTCGGACAACTCGATCACACGGTCCACCTCGGCAAGCGGGCCGCCAAGCAGGCCGATACACTGGCGCGCGTCGTAGAGGAGGCACTCGCCGCGGCCACAGACGAAAGCGTCGCGGTCGCCGTACTTTGCGAGGCGTTACAGCGGCGCCTCCGGCGCGAGTCGTGATGGGATCAGCAGGAAGACGACCATGAGCGACCCCAACCCCCCTCGGCACATCATTTCGCTCTCCGGCGGCAAGGACAGTACCGCGCTAGCCATCTACATGCGGGACCGGTTGACCGATGTCGAGTACGTCTTCTCGGACACGGACAAGGAGCTGCCGGAGACGTACGAGTACCTCGATAAGCTCGAGGCCTACCTTGGGAAGCCGATCACGCGCCTGCGCTCTGAGCACGGCTTCGATCACTGGCTCCGCGTCTACGGAGGCTATCTACCCTCCGCCCGCATGCGATGGTGCACCAAGGTGCTTAAGATCCGGCCGTTTGAACGGTACATCGGTGAGGATGAGGTCTACATGTACATCGGCATCCGCGCCGATGAGGACAGGGGTGGCTATCGACCGACCAAGCCGAACATCCACCCTGTATATCCGTTCATCGAGGCTGGCTTCAATCTTGCAGACATTCATCGCATTCTCGAAGAGAGTGGCATCAGCTTTCCAGCATACTACTCCTGGAGGACTCGGTCGGGCTGTTACTTCTGCTTCTACCAACAGCGCCATGAGTGGCTCGGCCTGAAGGAGAATCATCCAGAGCTGTTCGAACTCGCCAAGTCATACGAAAAGCCGGACGCGAAGGACGGACTGGGTTATACCTGGTCAGAGCGAGAGGCGCTTGCCGCCATTGAAGACCCGGCGCGCCAGGCAGAGATCAAACGGAAGCTGGACGAGCGACGCCAGTCGGTTCGCACGGCTGACTCGAAGAAGCTGTTGCACATCCTGGGTCAGGACGACGACGAGGCCGACCCATTGCCATGTTCATTCTGCCACGTCTGAGGACGCAGGGTGGCCCGTAGATCTCCCTCTATGTCGTCTTCCAATCTCGACTCATGTTGCCCTGTCAGTCAAGTCACGCTCGCCAGTCATGTTCACATCATCAGGTGGCCATGCGCCGATTGCCGCGTATCGGCACGTCTTCAGTCGCCCAGAGCCTCGACAAGTGCACTCATGTTGAATCGCATCAGGAAGTCGGCGTAACAACTCTGGAACAGGTCCTTCAGGTAATCCTCGACTCCGACCTCCTCTGGTTCTCCATCGCCCCGTCCGCGCTGCACCTGGTAGCCCCGGGATTTCATGATCATGTAGAGGAACAGCGTGTGGAAGTACACTGATGCGATGTATCGACGCTGAGCGACATCCAGCTGCTCCGGTGATGGTGAGGTTCCTAGACTGGTCCGGAACTCCATCCACACGGAACTATCCATGTTGATCAGGATCGCGTTCAGCGTGTCTCCCTCCGCCACGGGATGCATCACTGTGCCGAAGTCAACGTCCGCCCCCATCTCATTGGCTTGTTCCCACGACAGCCATCCGGGCTGAGTCGGCTCTCGCGCCAACAATTTGTAGTCTGGCAGGCCAAGGGATCTCGCTTCATCCTGAGGCTTGGGCTGCTTCTTCGGCGGCCGTTCCGGATCGCGGATCTTCACCCAAAACGCCTCTTCGAGGTCTCCACCCGGACTTGTCAGTGTCGCCCTCACCTTGACCGACTCACCAACCGGCGTCTGTTCGGTAGGCGACATGTGCACTTTGATCGTTCCGTCGCTCGGACTGGACTTGCGAACGTTCAAGACTGTCGACAACGCGCGGCCCTTGCCCTGGCCTGTCCCGCCATCGGATTCGTTCTCCGCCTGATCGAGCAACGCGATCTGCAGTTCGCCCGGGTCATGCACTCGATCGAAGTACATGTTCTCCACGTCGGTGGAGAACAGGATCGTGCGTTCAGCGCCTTTGGGAATGTTGATCGCTGGCGTCTCTCCGTTGTTGCTCGCCTGAAGCTTGAAGAAGGTCGGGAACCGCTTGGGCTCGAACCTGTCATTCTGTTCCTGAGCCTGCTTCTTCGGCTTGCGCCTCTTCTCGTCGTCCTTCTTGGCCCGCGGATCGGCGCGATTGAGCTTGAAGACCTGGTCGAGCAGGTGGGTCATCGCCGAATCGAGCGGCAGGTTCTCCGCAAACGATCGGACGAGGTCATCCGCTTGCGAGCTGTCGAGGTCTAGCAGTTCCTTGCGCCGCTTGTTGATGTCGGCGAGCTTGCTCTGCCGGAGCATCGAGCCTAACTCATCGCGGAGCCGATGCAGCTCGCCTCCGCTCTTGAGCCGGTCGCGCGACGCCATTGTCAACTCGTTGCGGAACTCCGGAACGAGGCCGGTGCAATCGACATGGATGAGCAGGTAGTTCTTGAGTAGGTTCATCTTCAGGGTGCGCGTGATGAACTCCGATGTAAAGTGCCCATGGACCTGGCCGTTCACGGAGAACAGTACGGACATGCCGTTCTTGAAGAACTCCCTGGTGATGCTCTCCCTCGTCTCCTTCGCGCTCTTGCCGGCGACTCGAGCGCGAAACACGTAGCAGGTCACTCTGAGTGCGCCGATGTCATCGACGGATTCGATGGAGAAATGGTCCTCGACGTAGGAGCTGTCCTCCTGCTCGAGGCGTCGCTTCAAGCCATATAGGTGCCGTTCAAGCTGCGCATGTGGATATCGCGATGCACGTTCAATCGTGTAGATAGGCAGCGCCGGCTCAAACAGGTACTCGTTGACACTCTGATTCAGGTCGCGAGCAATCTCGGAGATTCCCGTCGGCAACTGGTATGAATACAACTTGATCACGGTGCCCGTTGTGAAGGAGCGCTTGTGCAGCCCGAGGTCGACCTCGTCGATCGCGAAGGCCGGAATCGCGCCGTCAACGACCAGGTATTCGTACCAGGTGCTCTTGTACCTCTCGCGCTCCTCGTCGGTCAGCGGGTGCTTGCGGACAAGCGTGAAGCCAAAGGGGCCGCTCCGATCGTAGCGACGAGAGCCGATGAGTTGATAGCGCTTGCGGCCGCAGAAGGCGATGGCGCCGCTTCCTCCCATGTTGTACTTGCCCTGAACGAAGTGGATGTCGTTCTTGTTGCCTCTTAGCAACGAGAGGAATGTACTTTCGAAGTCGTTCGGATGTTGACCCTCGCCATCGTCATAGATGATCAGCGACGTGTCACGTCTGGGCCCGTCGGCGAGGATCTGGACTCGCTGGGCCTGCTGGCGGCGTTCGTTCCCCGCATAGTCCCACAGCGTATGGTCGGGAAAGAACTGCTTGACCGCCTGCTGCATGCTGCGTGGAGCGTGAGGCGACTTCGGCTCGATGTGCTCTTCCTGACAACGGCGCATCAGGATCGCGTCAATAGAGTTGGTTAGTTTCTCGATCAACGAGGCGATCGGAGATGATTGCTGGTTCTCAACCACCCCGAAGTTGTTGTCGATGCCGCCCAGCGACCGCCAACTGTCAGGGCTGACGAACAGTGCAGCGTGCTTTTCGATGACGGCATCGACGGCGGATTCAGTGCCCGCTGTGTATAGCTCCTGAAACAATGCCTGAAGTTGATGCTCAGTCTGTGACATCGGTCGGCTGTCCGCACTGATCCAACCATAAGGTGACCGGGGCGGCACTCCGAGAGGTGCCGCCCCGGCGGATTGCTTCACTGCTTCTTGCGCCAGTGCTGGATCAGATCGCGAAGTTCGAGGCCCCAGTTGGTGCGCAGACTATCGAAGACGCCCGGGTCCTCGTACTGACCCTCAGCGCGGGCGTAGCCGACCACCAAGAGGTCAATCCCGTTGCGGATGAGACGAGCCAATTCCTTCGTCTGTTCATCGCCGTCGTCCTTCTCCATGCTGATGAGCTTGGCGTAGACGTCCGTGTAGAAGGGGTGCCGCATATTCAGGCGGACGATGGCATTGGAGCCCAGGTGCTTGACCTCGATGAACTCGCTCCCGGGCCACGACTCCGGGAGGAGGGTGATCGGCTGGTGCTCGATCTTTGCCTTTGCCTGTGCCTTCTTCGCGGGGCGCTGCTCCTCGGGCACTTCCTTTGTGATCGACTCCGCCGCCTTGTCGATCTCCTTCTCGCGCTCCTCGGGCGTCGTGTTCTTGCCGGCCTTCGGCTTCCGTGCGGTACGCTGCGTCTCCGCGGCCACACGCTCGGCCTCGGCGTGAAGGCCCTCGTCTTGAAGGCGCTGCTTCTCTACCTCGTCGAAGTGCTGGCGGATCTCCTGCCGCAAAGTCCCGATCGACTTGTGGATGACGTCGCGGAGCTTGTCGCGCAGGCCCTCGATCGGCTCGGCACCCTTCTTGACGTTCCGGACATGGAAGCACTCGTCGAGTTCGGGCTCGAACCGAATCTCCTTGCCGATGAACCGATCGATCGGGCGGCCTTCCAGAGAAGGCTGCACGCCCGGGAGATAGCCGTTGAAGATCTCGCGCTCGGCCCGGAGGATCGACACGCCTTCATTCTCCGGGACGCGCCGTTCCTTGGCGAACTCATTGCCACCAGTACCACGATCCTGGCGGAACTCCTTCGGCAGAAGAGTGAGAGTCACCTCAACTGACGAGGTACGGGACGGGTCGCTGGGGACGGGGAATTCGATCGTCTCGCTCACCCGAACCACCGATACCGGGTCGGACTGACCGTCCTGGTGGAACCGGGTGGTCGTCATGAGGTAGAGCGGGTCGTGCGGGTACACGAGGTCGCCGTCGAACTCGATCACCCTTCCGCTGTCGAGGAACTTTCGGAACGTCCTCGCGATGTAGCGAACCATGTCCGTGCGGACCGTATCGGCGCGCCGGCCGCCGCCGGACTCGCTCTCTTCGATGCGATCGGGCTTGGACCACACGACCAGAGTGCCGTGGTCGCCGGGCAGATCGTCACACCCCTCCGGGAGTTCCGAACTGGCCTCGGGGGCGGGGATGTGCTGCATCTCGCCGGCTTCCACCTCATCGAGATCGATGTAAGTATGCAGCCACCGATCCGCTGCAGTCTGACGGCTCCACACGTCGATGCGCTTCGCCTGCGAGATTCCACCCATCTTGGCGCCGACGCCGAACCGCCCCATTCCTGTCCTGTCGTTGTAGCGCGTCGAGAAGCCGAGCTTCAAACAGTTGTGGAGCGTGTCGAAGTCCATGCCGTCGCCGTCGTCGCCCACGGCGATCCGCTCCACGACTTCGGTAGCCTTCTTGTTCTTGCCGATCTTCTTCTTCGTGGTGAAGACGCGGACGCGGACTGTGTTCGCGTTCGCCTGCAGGCTGTTGTCGACGACCTCGCCAACGGCGCTGCAATAGTCGTGTCCCGACGATCGGAGCGAGAGGAGGGCCTTGTCGGCCGCGATGAGCGGAACTGGGGAGGACGCGACACTGCTGCTCTGATTTGACACCATCGTTTGGGTCTCCTTGTCCCCGGCACTCTGGCCGGAGGGATGCCATGCCACACCTTCATCGTAGAGCCGGCGGAGCGGTGCGCGATGACAACCGCCAGCGTAACAACGCCTACTCATGGACTATTCAATTGTCGGATCGGAGCCCTTCGGCGAGAGGGCAACACAACCGGCTCGACCCGCCTTGCCCCGGCCGCCATGCGGTCAGCCGAGGACGAGGAACCGATCCAACTGCGACGATAGTCGTGTCCGATGGGGCTGTCAACCCCCCGGTGGGCGAGAGCGCTCAACGGTCATCGTCGAGTCCGCTCCTGCCGCCCCTCCCCCCGCCACAGGCTGGGACGGCGCCTGTGTCAGTCGGCTCGCATCAGCCCTCGGCCGTTTCTCCGAAACTTGGGGTTTCGCTGCCGGAGTGCCCGCTGCCCGTGGTCGTGGTGAGCGCGTTGCTGCTGCTCCCCGCGGTGAAGATGAACGAGTTCGACGACGAGGACGAGAAGCTCGACCCGCTGGACTTGCTGCCACTCGAACTGCCGCTGCTGCTGGAGCTGCTGCCCGACGTCTGGGTCAGGATCGACGGACCGAAGGTGTTGTGCGTCCACGCGCCATCGGCGAGGAAGGTGTTCGTGCCGGGCACACACAGCGCGACGGTTCGCACTCGACCGGCGATCCGCTCGATGGTGACGATCGGCTCCTCGGCAAGGCCGTCGCCTGTCGCCCCGGGTTGGTGGGTGATCAGGATGTCGCCGACGCGGAGCAGTTCCGCAGCGCAGAAGCCCCATGCCTCCTGGCCCTCGTGCTCGCGGCGGATCAGGAACGGGTGCTCGAACGTCGCCTTGATCCGGCCGTTGACGAGGAAGAAGCCGTCGTGCTCACCGAGCTGCACGCTGGCGAGGCGCGCGGGCTTGAGGCTCGCGCCTGCGAGACCCCAGGTCGACATCCACTCGTACTGGCGACCGAACGGCACGTCGGTCTTCAGGCCCGGAACGACGAGCGACGCGACGAGATCGCCCGGTGCGAGCATCTCGATCGGCACGCGCCGACCGTCGGACATCGTGACGAGCGTGCCGTAGAGCAGGCAGTTGGAAGACCCGCTCCCACCCGGCCCGGTCCCGCCCGGTCCCGTGCCCGCTTGTGGCTCGGCCTCGACGCGCGGTGCAGGTACCGCCAAGGCCATATCGACTCCCTCGACCGCCCGCTCAGTAATCCCTTCGCGCGAAGATCCAGCAGGCCAGGAAGAGGATCACCGCCTCGAACGCCAGGCTCGTGCCCACAACCCAGGTCGGCGTGAACTCGCGCTGCCACGACTCGATCGCACGCTCAAGGTCGCGCTGTTTCACGCGTCCACCGGCGAAGGGACTCGGCTGACTCGCTTCCGGCGACTCGGGAAGATCGGCCATCCTCACCAGCCGGAGCTGAAGCAGGTCGATCGTTGCAGCCGTCTTCGGCAGCGGCGTGACCGCCCAGAGCGAGAGGCCGCTCGCGCGCTCCCAGAAGGGCTGCCATGAGAGCGCTCGCTCAAGGTCGCTGTCCAGGCGCGACAGGTCGGCGCGGTCACCTCGATCGCGCACGCGCTCCTCCTTGATGCGCTCGATGGAGGCGATGTTGAGCTCGTTGGCAATCCTTCCCGTGTTGATGCCCGTGAAGGCGATCCAGAGAAGTCCGCAGATGGCCCAGAAGAGAATCGTGATGAGAAGACTGGCCACCGTGCTTCGGGTGAGCACGCCAATGAGTGCACAGAACGAATAGAGGTAGCTGTAGAAAAGGACCACCAGAGGAATGGCCAGGAAGAGCCACGGCTCCCAGACCCCGCCTCGCACACCAATGACAAAGAAGCTCGCTGCCGTGAAGATCGTCACCTGCAGCGTGCTGAAGAGAAGACCACCCACGAACTTGGTCATGAAGAGTCTGGCGCGGCTGATGGGCTTCGAGACCGCGAGGTCGATGGAGCCGCTCGCCACCAGGTCGGGAATGATGCCGGCGGTGGTGATGAGCGCGAGAATCGTGGCCACCCATGTGAGCCAGATGCCCACTCCGAGCGCCGCGAAGATCGACTTGTAGAAGATGTGAGGCGGAAGTACCGAGCTGTTCAGACCAGGAACCTCCACGGTCCAGACCAGCAGCACCAGCCCCTGATCGTTGATTCCGACGGCAGCCATCGCGGCCACCACAAGCCCCGAGAGCCCAAGCGCAATCCAGAAGAGGCGCCGGTGATTGAGCTCCCGGTAGGCATCGAGCAGAATGGCGAAGGTCTGCGTCATGGGCGGGAGGTCCTCGCTCCGGGTGACGCCCCGGGTGGTGGCGCGGGTGGTGGCGCGGGTGACGCCCCGGGTGACGCCCCGAGTGACGCCCCGGGTGGCGGCGCTGCCCCGGTGGTGGGATCGCTGACGGCGCGAACGAACATCTCTTCCAGCGAATCGCGCACTTCGCGCACGGCCGTGATGATGGCCCCGCGTTGCCGAAGTGCATCGATGATCGGCTGCACCTCCTCGGCGCTCCCCTGTGGAAGCGCGAGGCGCCTCAACTCTCCGATCACCTCGACCGCATGCGCCCGCTCGCCCTGCTCGAGCGAGGTGATCTCAAGGCGAGAAAAGTGAACCTCGTAGCGGCGCGACGCCGCGGTGAGCGACTCGATGGTGCCGTCACGCACCACGCGCCCCTGAAGCATGATGGCCACGCGATCGCAGACCATCTCAACTTCGCCCAGCAGGTGGCTGTTCAGGAACACCGTGCGCCCTTCGTCGCGCATGCGCTGAAGCAGCTCGCGGATCTCGCGGCGACCCACGGGGTCGACCCCGTCCGTGGGCTCGTCGAGGATCACGAACGCCGGATCGTTGACGAGCGCCATCGCGATGCCGGTGCGCTGCTGCATGCCCTTGCTGTAGGTGGTCGTCCGACGGTCAGCCCAGTCGCGCATGCCGACGACTTCAAGGAGCTCCGCGGCGCGGCGGCGGCGCAGGGACCTTGGCACCCTGGCCATGGCACCAAAGTGCTCCACGAGCTGGCGGCCCGTGAGGTACGGCGGAAACCGATGGTGCTCCGGCAGGTAGCCAACCCGCGCCAGCACGGACTTGCGGCCGATCGGCTCGCCCAGCAGGGCGCCCTCTACCCGCGTGGGATGGACCACCGTGGTCAGAATCTTGACGAGCGTGCTCTTCCCTGCGCCGTTGGGTCCCAGGAGGCCGAACACACTGCCGCGCGGGACCGCCAGGGCGACTTCCCGCAATGCGTGAACCCGACCCCGATAGGTCTTCGAAACCGAACGAAGGTCCAGAGCGAGCTCGCTCATGGCGTCGAATGCTAACCGCGGTGCCGCTTCATCGTGTGATGAAGAGCCGCGAGCTGCGGCCGATCAGAGCGCAGCGCCGTCGAGCGTCGCGCGCCCGTGTTGCCAGAGGACTCCATAGGATTCCAACCGTGCGCCCGAACCTGCGTGCTTTCCTGAATGAACTTGAGCAGCATGGGGAGCTTCTGCGCGTCCGCCAGCCGGTGTCGCCGCTGCTTGAAGCATCGGAGTGGTCGCAGCGCATGGCCTTGCGCAAGGCGCCGTCGGCGAGTCCGAGCGCCGCGAGCTTCGATCCGAGTCGCGCCGCGCTTGGCGGACAGGCGCTCCTGTTTGAGCAGGTCGAGGGGTGCGACTTCCCCCTCTGTATGAATGTCTTCGGGAGCTACCGGCGCATGGAGATGGCGCTGGGGGTGTCGAACCACGCGCGCGGACTCGAGGCGATCGCCGATCGAATCGCGGCGCTCGTGCAGCCGACTCCACCGCGCTCGCTCGGCGAGGTGATTGCCGCCGCGCGGCGCTTCCTTCCGCTGCTGCGCGTGCCACCGCGCAGGGTCCGGAGCGGCCGCTGCCAGCAGGTCGTCAAGCTCACTTCGCGCGGCGAAGTGGACCTGCGGCGCATTCCCATTATCAAGTGCTGGCCGCACGATGGCGACCCGCTCGCGATGGGCTACCCGATCGACGCCGAGCGCTCCGGCACGGCGGCGGGCCAGGGGCGCTTCATCACGCTGGCGGGCATGCACACGATCCATGCCGGCGACCGCGGTGCAGAGCGGCCGGCCAGCCACAACATCGGCATGTACCGCTCGCAGTTGCTCGACGCGACGCGGCTCGCGATGCACTGGCACATGCATCACGACGGAGCCTCGCACTGGCGGAGCTGGCGGGCATTGGGCGAGCGCATGCCGATCGCCATCTGCTTCGGCGGTGAGAGCGTGATGACCTACGGCGCCACCGCCCCGCTTCCACCCGGCATCAGCGAACTGCTCATGTGCGGATTCCTGAATGGGCGCGGCATTCCCATGGTGGCGGCCAGGACCGTGCCGCTGCGAGTGCCCGCCAACAGCGAACTCGTGATCGAGGGATGGGTCGATCCGCGCTGCGGTCTGCCAGGTTGGGAGCCCGAGAGCGGCGAACCGATCGGTGACGGTGCGGTCTTCGAAGGTCCCTTCGGCGATCACACCGGCTTCTACTCACTGCCTGATCGCTATCCGATTGTGGAGGTCACCGCCGTCACGCATGCGCGCGATGCCGTCATTCCCGCGACGGTCGTCGGCCCGCCACCGCAGGAGGACTACTACCTCGGCAAGGCGACCGAACGCATCTTCCTCCCCCTGCTTCGCACGATCATCCACGACATTCGCGACTACCACCTGCCGCTCTTCGGCTGCTTTCACAACTGCGCTTTCGTGCAGATTCGCAAGGCGTATCCGATGCAGGCGCGGCGCGTCATGCACTCGATCTGGGGCGCGGGCCAGATGGCGTGGACCAAGATGATCGTGGTTGTGAACGACGGTGTGAATGTGCACGACGAAGTGGCGGTGTGGCGCGAGGTCTTCACGCGCTGCCACTTCGGGCGCGATCTCGAGGGAGTTCATGGACCGCTCGACATTCTCGATCACGCCGCACCGTGGCTCGGTGCCGGGGGCAAGATCGGGTTCGATGCGACGGGCGCGGGCGCCTCTGAGGCCCTGCATGGCTTCGGTGCCGCGGCGCCGGTAGCGCCGTCGGCCACGCGCTGCGCCGAGGCGCGCAGCGTGCTGGAGGAAATCGGACGAGCGCGGTTGCGCGACGGACGCGGAGCGTCACAGGGCCACGCGGGTCCCGATGCTCCGCGCGATCACTCGGGTGCGGCGGCGCCGTTCGCCGGGGCCGTGGCAGGAGTGCTTCCCGAGGTTGGCATGGGGCGGCTGGCGGTCATCGCCGCAGATCGATCGACCGCCGAAGCGATCATTCACGCATGGTGGCAGTGGCTTGATGATCACGCTCCCGACGCACCCCACCTTGGTGACTTCGTGGTGGTGGTCGATGCCGACACCGATCTCACTTCGCTCGATGACATCTTCTTCGTGCTCGCCTCCAATGCCGACCCCGCGCGCGACCTCTATCGCCGCGGAGTCCGCGTGGCGTTTGATGCGACGCGGAAGTCGCCGGGCGCAGGCCGTCTTGGCTATCCCGTCCGACGCTATCCACCGCGACTGGCGATGGAGCCCGCAATCACGGCGCGCGTCGCGGCGCGCCTGGGTGGCACAGAGTCGTGAGCGCGGACGCCGACTCCCCGGACACGCCTTCCCCAGACAGTGCGCCCGGGACCGATGCGGCGCGCGGCGTGGACAGTGCGCCCGGGACCGATGCGGCGCGCGGCGTGAGCGATCCGCGCTGGACCGATGCGGCGCGCGGCGTGATCACGCCCGTGCCAGGCAGCGTGCCGCCCGCGCTCCTGTGGGGCTATCGAGTGCTCTTTGTCGCGGTCGTGGCGATCTACATCACCATCGTCTACGCCGCAGTTCGAGCGCTTCAGGGGAACTTCGGCGCGTCGCCGCTCTTCGTGCTGCTCGCCGTGGGTCCGGCCATCATCATGGGCGTCTTCCTGCTCCCGCTGGTGCCGCTCTCGGAATTGCCTGAGAACTGGGTGCAGCAGCAGTTGCCGGCGGCGCGCCTTCGGCGCGGTTGCTGTCCCTCCTGTGGGTATCGGATCAATCCTGCCACGCGGCGCGAGGGAGCGCGCTGGCGCTGTCCGGAGTGCGGAGGTGAAGAGCGCGTGCCGCCGCTTGTTGAACCCTCGTGGTCGGCGCTGCGACGCTTCCTCCAGATGGCGGTGGTCGGATACCTGGCTGGAATCATCGTGGGTGAGGCGCTCGTGCAGATCGATGAGTGGCGCTTCCGCGCCGAGGTTCGGACGATTCGAAGTCGTGCACCCACGACGGGACCTGACGGCGGCCTGAGCGTGCCCGCCCTCGCGCGGGCTCGCCAGTGGCCCGGCTCCTTCGCCACGCTGCATTGGAGCGCCGAAGGCGGCTTCGAGTCCGAAGCGCCGGGGCTGGGGTCTGCGCGCCTCCGCTCTCGCCGCGATTCCGCGCCCCCGGGTGCTACCATCTCCGTCCCATGACGCTTCGTCACGCGCCACCCGTCCTCGACCACCCGACGCTGCCGCTCCTTAAGAAGGCGTTTGCTGAGGTCAAGTTTCTGGCCGCCGAGTTCCGCGGTCAGACGACGGTCATCGTTCCCCGCGATCGACTCCATGATGTGGCCCGCTTCCTGCGCGACGATCCGAGCTGCGACTACAACTTCCTTTCAGACATCGTGGGCGTCGACTACTTGAACTACCCGGCGCCGCAGCCGGCTCGCTTCGGGGTCATCTACCTGCTGACGAGTCATGCCTTTGATCGACGCCTTCGCCTCAAGGTGTGTCTCGACCCAACGAAGGAGACGCTCGGCATCGAGGTTGATCCGGGGTTGATGGTGGACACCGTGACCGACCTCTGGCCCGGCGCCGAGTGGATGGAGCGCGAGGTCTACGACATGTTCGGCGTCCGCTTCCACAATCATCCTGACCTGCGACGCATCCTGATGTGGAAGGACTATCCGGCGCACCCGCTTCGCAAGGACTACCCGCTGCGAGGTCACGGCGAGCGCGAACACTTCCAGCAGTTGGCGCGCGACTCGGCATGATGGCGGCCGGGGTCCAACGACCTGCCGCGATCTGGCGCGGCACAACATCCTCGGAGGGTTGACGGTGGCGAAGGTCCTCGTTCTTGGCGCTGGGATGGTCGGTTCGGTGATCGCGGCCGACCTCGCGGCCGCGCGCGGCATGCGCGTGACGGTGGTTGACCGGAGCGCGGCGGCGTTGGCACGGGCCCGAGAGCGAGCCGCGCGCGTCGGGGGCCTGCCGCCGCAGATGATCGAGGACGATGCATCCGATCGCCTGGTGGTCGGGCGCCTCGCGGCGGAGCATGACCTGGTGATCGGCGCGCTGCCGAGCCGCTTCGGCTTCGAGACGCTGCGCGCGGTCATCGAGGCTGGCCGCTCCTGCGTGGACATCTCCTTCATGCCGGAGGACTTCCTCGAGCTTCATCGTGTCGCGAAGCGGCGCGGCGTCACCGCGGTGCCCGACTGCGGAGTCGCCCCCGGCATGAGCAACATGCTCGCAGGGTGGGGTGCGGCGCAGCTCACCCGGCCCACGCGGATCCGCATCATGGTGGGCGGTCTGCCGCGCGAGCGTCACTGGCCCTTTGAGTACAAGGCGGCCTTCAGTCCGCACGATGTCATCGAGGAGTACACGCGCCCGTCGCGCATCGTGCGCGGAGGTCGCGTGGAGGTGCGCGAAGCGCTCTCCGAACCCGAGCTCGTGACGCTGCCCGGCGCAGGCACGCTCGAGGCCTTCCTGACCGATGGTCTTCGCAGTCTGGTGAAGACACTCCGCGTGCCCGACATGGAGGAGAAGACGCTTCGATACCCCGGGCACATCGAGCTCATGCGGGTCATGCGGGCGGTCGGTCTCTTCTCCGAGGAGGAAGTGGAGATCGGCTCGGCGCGCCTGAAGCCGCGCGATCTGGTGGCGGCGCTCATGTTCCCCAAGTGGACCTATGAACCCGGCGAGCACGACCTGACCGTGATGCGCGTCGAAGTCGAGGGACATCGGGGCGGCACTCCGACGCGCCTCGTCTGGGACCTCTTTGATGGCTTCGACCCGACGACCGGCTTCACGAGCATGGCGAGAACCACTGGATTTCCCGCGACTTCCATGGCGCGGCTGATTCTTGCGGGTCGCGTGCGCGAGCGCGGCGTACTCGCACCTGAGCAGGCGGCACTGGGGCGCGGCGTGCTCGCGGCCATCCTCCGTGACATGGCCGAGCGCGGCGTGCGCTACATGGCCCGTGCGGAGCAGATGGGCGTGCGCCAGGGGCGCGAGCCCGCAAGGCGGAAGGCGTCGTCGAGGTCGGCGTCGAAGACTTCGGCCAAGACCGCACGCAAAGCGGCCTCACGAGTCTCGACAAAGTCCTCGTCGAAGTCTCTGCAAAGTGCACCACGGGGGTCGGCGTCGAAGGTGTCGTCGAAACCATCGCCCGCGACTTCGCCCAACGCAGCGTCACGAGTGACATCGAAGGCGTCATCGAATTCTTCGGCCAAGGCGCGACCTTCGCCGCGACGCGGTGCCGTGCGCAGCGCGCGCTCTTCAACGAGTTGACCCCAGCCCATGCCTGACGACCTGCGAGTCATCGAAGCGGACCTCGATCGCCCCGAGCACTGCGCGGCGGTCACGGAGATGCTCGCCGCGTATGCGCTCGAACCGATGGGCAACAGCGGTCCCCTCCCCGATGGTGTGCTCGAGCGCCTCATTCCCGGGCTTCGCGCGCTGCCGACGAGTGTCGTCTTTCTCGCCTTCGACGGCGCTCGGCCGGTGGGTTTCGCGACCTGCTTCATCGGCTTCTCGACCTTTGCGGGCAAGCCGCTCATCAACATTCACGATCTCGCCGTGATTCCAAGCCATCGCGGGCGCGGATTGTCGCGGGCGCTGCTCGATGCCGTCATCGCGAAGGCTCGGTCGCTTGACTGCGCGAGGGTGACGCTCGAGGTGCTCGAAGGCAACACGCGCGCGAGGGCGGTCTATCACGCTGCGGGCTTCACGCATGGCAAGTCCGGCGATCCTGCAGGCGGGCCGCTCTTCTACACGAAGCATCTTTGATTCATTTCGCCGAGCTGCGGGCCGGTGGCCGCAAGGTGCCTTGGCCACCTGCACGGCTCACCGTGGCGTGATGCATCAGCACGCTTCGGAAGAGCGCAGCGCACAGCATCCCTCTGCATGTCCGCGGGATCTCAGATCTGCACATCCGCGCTCGGCTCGATCAACTCGCGTTTCCGACCGTTGAAGGACTCATAGAGTTGGCGATGCCGGGAGAGGCCATACTCGTCCGCGCGGGCTTCATAGGAGCGAACCCACTCGATCAGCGCTTCAAGGTGCTGCTCCTGTTCCGCAGCGGTTCGGAACTTCTCCGGCTCCCATGGCCTTGAACGGCAGTGGGCAACGCATCGATCGACTCCCGGGTTCAGAAAGATGAGTTCGTCGCAAGACTCGAGAATCGGTTCGATGATGTCCGCGTAGCAACCTTCGATGACCCAGTGCTCGTGATTGGCGATCCAGCGCTTGACTTCGTCGATGCTCTCCCGAAGCGGGCGCCTCTCCGCTCCACTTCGGAACGCCACTTCGTCCAAGGAAAGCCTCGCCGCGCGCCGGCCGGCGGCCAGCCGTGCTGCGAGAGTGCTCTTCCCCGCTCCAGCGTTTCCAAGGATGACAACCTTCATGGCGTTCCTATCTCGCCCTTGCACGATGGTGCCCGGCCCTAGCCATGTCGATTCGTGGGCTCAGCCCGACCGCCGAAGCACGGAGATCGAGTCTACGCATGGCCGTCTCGCAGCGCGACCGTGTGAGACCTACCCTTGAGTGCGCCGTCCTCGGACATGGTCGATGAACGAGCGTCACCCAGCCGATTCCAACCAAGCCCGCGCTCAGCCTGCTGAGCGCGCGGCCCGTGCGGCGCCTGCCGAGGAGTCTTCTTCGGCGCCTCTCCTGCTCTATGACGGAGGGTGCGCACTCTGCCACCGAGCCGTTCGATTCGTCGTGCGGCGCGATCGGCGGCACACCTTCCGCTTCGCGTCGCTTCACTCTCGTGCGGCGGCAATCGCTATCGCAGCCGCAGGGCTCCGCGACCCCCTGCCGGAGAGCATGGTCTTGGTGACGGGCGGCCAGGCGCTGGTCCGCTCCGATGCGCTCTTCGCCATCCTCCGCGAG
This sequence comes from Phycisphaeraceae bacterium, assembly GCA_019636735.1. Lineage (NCBI taxonomy): Bacteria > Pseudomonadati > Planctomycetota > Phycisphaerae > Phycisphaerales > Phycisphaeraceae > Phycisphaeraceae bacterium. The sequence continues at coordinate 248,483 of JAHBWY010000001.1, read as the reverse complement.
CTCGGCGCGCCTTGGTCCATGCTCTCGATTCTGCGAGTCCTTCCCCGGGCGCTCCGCGACTGGGCCTACGACCTCGTGGCGCGAAGGCGCCAGCGATGGTTCGGCGCCGCCGATCACTGCGCACTGCCGGCACCGGAGCTCCGCGCGCGCTTTCTCGACGCAGATGAAGTCGAGGGCGCGACTCTTGAGCGCACCGTCAGGTGATCGCCTGAGTCTGCCTAAGAGCGCACCATCGGCTGAACGCATGAGCGTGCGTTCGGGCCCACCCTTCAGTGATTGCCCTGACGCGCCCCGGAGCGCACATTCGACCAGGTGGCTGTGCACGGAGGCTCATCCAGCAATCGCTTCAGCCGTACTTGGTGACATCTCCAACCCAACGAGACTCTGGCCGGAATGTGATCGGGTCATTTCCTGTGACCTTGGCACTGATCATCACGATGTCGCGAAGGGCCTCGGCCTCAAGCTCGGCGGAGCGCGGTCGTCCCTTGGCCACAAGCAACTGAACGATGACTCTCTGAAGGTCTCCGACAGTCTCACACTTCGACGCCACTTCACCCGGCACGGTGATGCCGAAGTGGTCTTCCACATGCAAGAGGATTTCGACCGTCTCAAGACCCATGCTCGATGATATTCGAGCGAAGGTGTTCGTGGAGGCATGCGTTGTCGGCCTCGTCCTCAAGAATGAACAGGGTTCTGCGGACGAGGCTCACTACGCATTCCATCGGGGCTCAGCTTGAGCGAGGGGTGAGAACGCCTGCAGTTGACTTTGGCCAGAGGATGCGCGTCGCACGCGTGACTTCGCGCAAGGTGCCCCATCGTGATTCGCCGTTCCTGGCCCGAATGGTTCGAATGGGAACTCGAGCTCACGCCGCACCTCCTGCGGCGGATGCGAGATGGCAGCTTCACGGAACTAGATCTGCGAAGGATGCTCGCGGATGCCACAAACTCCCGCCGCGACGATGTCCCGGGCCGATTTGCCGTCGAGACCCATCACGCCCGTGCCGCTGGGGAGATCATCATCGAGCCGGATCCTGAGGATGGAAACCTCATCGACATCACTGCGTACCGAGCCGACTGACCATGCGGCAATCGTACTTCGAGATCACCTTTCGCCAGGGCCGGCCTCTGGCCGCGTACTTCTACTTGCCGCGCCGCAATTCCGATCGCAGCGTGCGGACCAGGACTGTTGGCCCAGGGCTGATCGTCGATTTCAATCGCTCCGGGAAGCCCATCGGCGTCGAGATCACCAGCCCGCAACTCGTGAGTTTCACTGCGTTCAACCGTGTACTTCGCAGTCTGCGTGTGCCGCCGGTCAAGCGAGCCAGGTTTGCACCCCTTCGCGCCGCGTGATTGCGAGCCGACGGCTTTCTAGCAACATGCTTCAGCAGCCAATGGCCTCGACAATGACCGGCAAGCTGACGACGCCTCCAAGGCAGCCGTGGGTAGCCTGCTCGCGTTCGCTCACCCTGCGGCCTCTTGGCGACGCGGCCCGGGGACCTTTGCGGCTGAGCATCGTCGTCAGGCCGTACTCGGACGGAAGCTCACCGGTACAGGAAGAACTCGCAGAGTTGCTTCGATGATCGCCCGCTCTTCGGCATCCTCAAGCGCGGCGGTCAGTCGTGTGGCTTCGTTGTAGTGTCGCGCGTGATCTTCAGCGTTGCCGCTTGCTGATGCGACATTCGCTGCGACGGCATGCGCCAAGGCTGTCTCCCATGGCTTGGCGGACTCCCCCATGAAGAGTGGCAAGCACCTTCCCAAGTAGTGTCCAGCAGCGCTGGGTTGCTTCAGGATGGCGCATGTGTGTGCGAGTAACTGTGCCGCATGCGCCTGCGTGTTCGCATCGCCAACGATGCGCCAAAGGTACATTGCTCCGTGCGCCGCGTTGAGCATCTCTTCGTCTTCGGCTGCGGTCCGAGTCGTTTGCTCTGAGAGCGTCCACGCGCGGTTGTTCGCTTGACTCGCCAGACGCCGTTGCCAACATGCCACTTCTTCGGGGGATGGTTTCTCGGTCACGAGGAGTTCCTTGGTCTGGACTGTTCGGCCAAACAATGTTGCTCAGCGGCGAAGGCAACGGGCCGCGCCGCCAGGAAGCGGCGGTCTCTACGAACGCGAGACTAACCACCGCTGCCAGTGAAGCGTGTCCCGCTCGCCGGCCGTCGACAAGGCCCTTGGCGGCTGAAGGAATCGGCTGGATCGGTACTGACGCCGTCGCAGAACGCGCCTGATGACTCACTCGCGGAGAGCGCCGCTCCGATCGGCGCACACTCGACAGCCTGGCGCGAGCCCGCGTCAGCCATCAATCATGTGCCACAGAAGGTGCGGTAGGGCCCGCAGTCGGGCGGCGGCGGTTCGGCCAGCCGGGGGTCTCGCGGCGGTCGGAGCATCGGTGTTCGCAGCGCGTCAACGAGCGCATGCAGTGGAGCGAGGTCGCCGCTGAGCTCGACGGCGGAGAGCACTTCCTCCACACGATGATTCCGCGGAATCACTGAGGGGTTGACCGATTGCATTCGCGCCACGCGGGCCGCATCGCTCACTCCTTCACGCTCGAGGCGACTGCGCCACTTGAGGCGCCACTCGCGCGGCGGACCTGCGGACAGCGCTGCCACATTCGCTGATGACGAACTCCCGGCGCCTTCGAGCGCACCCGGCTCGCCGAGCGCACCAGGCTGTGCGAGCGCACTGAAGGTCGAGGTGAAGTCCGCCTCAGCGCTTTCCATCCATGTGAGCAGCTCGCGCACAAGCTCAAGGTCGTCGGCCTCCGCGCGCTCGAGGCCGAGCTTCGCGCGCATGCCGTTCAGCCAGAGCTCACTGAAACTCGGCGCGAACGACTCAAGGCACTCGGTCGCTCGTTCAATCGCCTTTGGTCGATCGGTGTCAATCAGCGACAGGAGCGTCTCCGCGAAGCGCGTCAGGTTCCACAACGCCACGCGAGGCTGCTGCCCATAGGCGTAGCGACCTCCCGAGTCGATCGAGCTGAAGACCGTGTCACGGTGATAGGTGTCCATGAAGGCGCACGGTCCATAGTCGATCGTTTCGCCGGAGATGGTCATGTTGTCGGTGTTCATCACGCCGTGCACGAACCCGACGAGCTGCCACTTCGCGACCAGCGACGCCTGCCGGAGCATGACCGCGCGGAGGAATGCAAGCGTGCGCACAGCTTCCGATGGCTCTGCGAGAAGCTCGGGTTCATGCCGTTCAATCGCGTAGCTGACGAACTGTCTCAGCATCTCCTCCTGCCTGAGCGCCGCGACAAATTCGAAAGTGCCCACACGCAGGTGGCTGGATGCCACGCGCAGCAGCATCGCCCCCGGCCGAAGCGACTCGCGCTGCACCGCCTCACCGGTTGTCACCACGGCCAGTACGCGGGTGGTTGGAACACCGAGGGCGTGCATCGCCTCACCCATGATGTACTCGCGCAGCATGGGTCCAAGCACCGCGCGACCATCGCCTGCGCGGGAGAAGGCCGTTCGTCCGGAGCCCTTGAAGTGAAGGTCAACGCGCCGCCCGTCGGGAGCGATGTGTTCACCAAGCAGAATCGCGCGACCATCACCGAGCATGGTGAAGTGACCGAACTGATGGCCCGCATACGCCTGCGCGATCGGCTCTGCACCGGGCGGTAGCGCCTGACCGGCGAAGAGCGCTGCGAGCTCCGACTCGCGCGCGCCTCGGAAGTCGAGTCCCAGTTCCGAGGCAAGCGCATGGTTCACGGCCACCACGCGAGGCTCCGGCATGGCGCTCGGCCGAACGCGCTCGAAGAAGCACTCCGGCAGACGCGCATAGGAGTGATCGAAGCGCCAGCCCCCGACGGACGGTGCGGCTTGAGTTGGCGGTACGGCGGTCACAGGCAGGGAGCGCGGGGAGGCCGAAGAGGGTCCTGCGCCGGAGGCGCCAGATCGAGGCCAACCGGAACGACAATAGCCGCCCGGACGCGGCTCGAGATCGGCCCTTGACATCGAACCGTATTGGTGTATTATTGCAGTAATGCACCAGGGCTCGAGATGCTGATTTCTCTCGATCGGGCGAGCGGAACGCCGGTGTTCCGGCAGATCTGCGATCAGGTCCGCTTCCAGGTCGCCGCGGGCTCGCTCACACCGGGAGCGTCGATTCCCTCCACCCGCGATCTGGCCGCCGAACTCGACATCAACCCCATGACGGTGAGCAAGGCGTACGCGCTGCTTGAACAGGAGGGCATCCTCGAGCGCCGTCCGGGTCTTGCCCTCGTGGTGCGTGGTGCTCCTGCATCACGGCAACACGGTGCCAAGGAACAGGAGCTCGCCCGTGCGTTGCGGCCTGCCGTGCTCGCCGCCCACCAACTCGGCCTCTCCGTGCAAGAGGCGATCGAGATCTATCGCAAGGTCCTTCATTCCCGAGGAGATGACGATGTCACATGAGTTCCTCACCAAGCTCGCCGACGATCGATCTCATGTCGTCGCTGCCGTGTGTCTGACCAAGCGCTTCGACGCCCACACGGCCCTTGATGGTGTGAGCTTCGCCATTCCTCGCGGCAGGATCGTCGGTCTCATTGGTCGCAATGGAAGCGGCAAGACCACGCTCCTTCGGTGCCTTCAGGGGCTCGCGCTTCCAAGCGACGGAATGGCGAGCGTGCTCGGTGCGGAGAGCTCGCAGCTCGACGACGCGACGCTCGCTCGCCTCGGCGTGGTGCACCAGGAGAATCGCCTTCTGCCGTGGATGTCGACACGGGCGCACCTCGACTTCGTGCGCTCCTTCTATGAGAGGTGGGATCGGCGTCGCGAGCAGCGGCTCGTCGAGGCATTCGATCTCGATCCATGGCAGCGCATCGGCGACATGTCACCGGGTGCGGTTCAGAAGCTCGCCATCGTGACCGCGGTCTGCCATCGCCCCGAGGTGCTGCTCCTGGATGAGCCTGCGGCGGCCCTCGATCCGCCGAGCCGCGAGGCGCTGCTATCACTCCTGGTCGAGCTGCTCCGCGAGGACGAGCCAGCCATCATCATCTCGTCGCACATCCTTGACGACATCGAGAGGACCGTGGACTGGATTCTCTGCCTCGATCGGGGCCGCCTGGTTCGCGACGAGGCACTCGATGCGCTCCAGGAGCGCTACGCCGAGTGGCGCGTCCTCGCCACGCGGGAGGCGCTGCCCGTTCGATTCGACGAGCCGTGGATCCGCACGGCGCGAGTGGATGGGCGGCAGGCGATTCTCACCGTCGAAGGCGGCGCCGGCCATCGCTCCGGATTCGAACAGCGCTACGGCGTGAGCGTGGAGGAGCGCCCAGTGCGCCTCGAGCGGATGTTCAACCTCTGGATCTCCGATGAGGCGTCGCGATGACATCGATCCTGTCCGTGCGCCTGCTTCGACGATGGAGCACTGCGTGGTCCCTGATCGTCGTCGCGATTCCTCCGATCGGAGCGCTTGTCGCGCTGGTGCCCCTGCGACAGTGGCTGTTTCCCGTCGAAGAGTCTGGGGGCACCGTGCTCTTCGTGAATGCCGCGATCGCGCTGCTGGTCCCAGCGTGCGTGGGCATGCTCATGGCGTCATCGTTCCGAGAGCTGCGAAACTGCCCCTTCGCGTGGAATCTGCCGGGCCTTCCGCACCGTGCGTCGAGAGAGCTGCGCATCGTCGGCGCGATTCTCTTCGGCGCGATGGCCGGATTCGGGACGGCGCTCGCCGCAGGCACATCGGTGAGCTCCTGGTTCTTCGCGACCATGGCCGCCCTCGGGTTCACGCTTGCCATTTTCGGCAATGATCCACCATCCTGGGCGCTGCGGGTGCGCGTCGCTGTTCCCCTGCTGAGCGTGTTTCTGCTGGTCCTCTTGGCGCCCGAGGTGGCCACGGTCACCTCGGTGCTTCCATGGCTCTGGGCGACCGGCGCGGTGGGGCTGATGATCGCCGTGGTCGAACTCACCGGAACAGCAACGGCCCGGCGCGATCGTGCCGCGCGCCTTGGAGCAGCCGTTCGAGTGCCGACGGCCAGCGCTCGACTGGATCTCTACGCCTCGACCTCGGAGGCACTTCGATCTCGCCGCGCCCCCCGTGACGGAGCCGCTGTGTTCTCCGGGGTCCGCCGCAGTGACCTCGACTGGGCGCGCGCCATCCTCCATGAGATTGCAGGTTTCGCACGAGGTGGCTGGGTCATGCCGATGGTGACCTTCGCGATCGCCGGCACGCTCTCGCTGCTGCTCGGGCTCTCGGTGATCGGATCACTCGTGCCTCTTCGAGGCATGCCACCGGAGCCGTTCGGGCTGGCATGGCTCGGTTCACCCATGGGCACGCCGCGCGCGGTCATCACGACCTTCCTGATCGCCATGCTCGCCTCGATGTTTGCCCTCTCCACACCACTGCAGCCTCCGCTTCTGGTGACCCGACCTTTGGCGCGCGTCCGCCTTGCTCGCATCATGTGGCTCGTGACACAGGCGCAGGAGCTGCTCATGGCGTGTCTTGCGGTCGGCGTCGTGCTGCTGATCCTCGCCACGGCACGGGTCTTCGGCTCGATCGACGCATGGCCCGCGATGCGCGACGCCCTCGCCTCGATCATGGCGGCGCTGCTGGTGATGCCCGCGGCGCGGTGGTGGCGCCTTCAGGTGCTCGACGCGCGCTTCACGGGAGGTGGCTCGGCGCGTCCGCGTGAGATCGACACGGTGATGGCGAGCGGGACCATCACGGCCACCACGGTCCTTGGAGCAATCCTGTGCGTCGCCTTCTGGAGGTCGGCCCGCTCGCTCGACGGCATTGGCAAGGCGGTCGTGGTCGCAGGTTCGGTCGTGGCGTTCCTCGCGCTGCGCTCGGCGTGGTTCTTCGAGCTGCGTCGCTTCTACGCCCGGCGCGACCTGTAGCGATTCGCGGCCGCGCGGCGTCGAAGCGCTGCGGCCTCTACTTCCGCTGCCAACGATCGTTCGGCTCAAGCACACTCCAGGGCCCGACCACGGCGGCGTCGCTCCCGGTGCGCGGGCCGCCTTGGCCCGCGGTCCCGGACAATCCTCGATCACGCAGTTCGCCGGAGGCGATCGCCGCAGGCGCCGGTGGCTCGGCGTCGAGCCACGCTCGTGCGCGCTCGTCGTCGCGGAGAGTCGCCTCCCAGAAGGCGGTCGTGATGGCCAGGATTGCGCGGTGGTGATTCGGGTTGCGGTTCCCTCGATCGCCGGGCAGGGCCCGATCGCCGAAGGCGGAGTGCTCCGCCTCGAAGAGCACGAGCTCGTACTTCGAACCCGGTGGGAGCGCGGGGAAGACGGCAAGCCGGGACTCGAGGTCAGCTCCACCGATGAGTGACACATCGTTCGTGCCTGTCATCACCAGCCAGGGAATGCGCACGCCGGAAAAGGCACGCGCGGCGGCCCTGTCTCCTCCAAGCCGTGGTGCACTCGGGCTCATCGCACATGCCGCCCGAATGCGGTGATCGGCGGCGCTTCGACCAAGCGCTGGAGCCTGGCCGCTGACCGCCTGCGTCGTGAGCGCGCCGAACGAGTGCCCGGACATGCCGATGCGTTCGAGATCGAGCCGTCCTGCGAGCGCGTGACCATCCTCGCGCGACCAGCGATCGAGCTGATCGATCACCGCCGAGACATCATGGACCCTCAGGGTGAGGTTCGCCGCGCTTGCGGCGCGCTGCATGGCGGCCATCCGACGCGCCGCCGGCACATCGCGCCAGACGCTCTCGTCACTGCCCGGGTGCTGCATGAAGACAACCGCGAATCCGCGTCGCGCCCAATGTTCGCCGAGATAGGGGTTGTTTCTTGATGACCCGCCGAGTCCGTGGCTGAAGAGCACGACGGGTGCCGACGCCGCGCCCTCGGCCAGGTAGACGCGAAGCGGAATCTCGCGGCGCCGATGATCATCCTGGACCACAAGGTCATGGTGGTGGACGACAACCTCCGGCAGCCGAAGAGGGTCGTATGGCCGACCGGCAAGCAGGAGAACGATCAGGGGGAGTGCGGAGATTGATGGCATGGTCCGAGGTGATTGGGAGTCAGGGGGCAGTCTCGATCAGGCACCGAGGCACGAGGCATCCATCGGCACATCCTGGGGGCGACTCTGCGTCCCCATCGAGAGCACCCGCCCGCAGAGCTCTCGACCCGCTCGGAACCCTCCCCGCGCTCCGCTTATCGGCGGCGGTTCGCGTCGGCCGCGACATGCGCACGAAGCTGGCCCATCGTGTCGCCGCCATAGCGCTCGAGGAACGCTCGCGCGACTTCGAACGCCACGACATTCTCCATGACCACGCTGGCGGCGGCGACGGCACAGACATCACTGCGCTCATACGCGCTGCCCTGCGCCTCATGGGTGCGAAGATCGACGCTGGGCATGCCCTTCCCGAGTGTGGCGATCGGCTTCATGGTGCCCTTCACGACAATCGGCATGCCGTTCGTCATGCCGCCTTCGATCCCGCCGGCGTTGTTCCGAGGTCGAACAAAGCCGCCATGGGGCTCGCTGCGCCGCGCTGCATCGAAGGTGATGGGGTCATGCACTTCGCTGCCCAGCCGCGCCGCACACTCGCGGCCGAGGCCGATCTCGACGCACTTGAACGCTTGGATGCCCATGACCGCGGCCGCGAGGCGCGAATCCAGGCGATCGAACCACTGCGCGCATCCTCCGAGCCCAGCGGGCACGCCGAAGAGATGCACCTCGCACCAGCCACCGACCGTGTCCTTCGCCGCCTTCGCCGCATGAATGCGCTCCATGAAGCGCTCGGCGGCTTCCGGATCGGGCATGGCAATCTCGGTCGCGTCGCGAACCTCCCGGAGCTTCTTCCAGTTCTCCGGTGTCACCTCGATTGTGGAGACGACATCCAGCCCGCCTCGCACGAAGCCGAAGGCCTCGATGCCGAAGTCGCGCAGCAACACGCGAGCGAGCGCTCCTGCCGCCACCCGCGCCGCCGTCTCCCGCGCGCTCGCCCGCTCGAGAATGTTGCGGCAATCATCGGAGTCGAACTTCATAGCCCCGGCAAGGTCGGCGTGACCCGGACGCGGGCGATGCACTGGCGGCGTGCGCTCGAGATCATCGAGTCGACTGTCGCGATTCTCCACCTGCATCAGGATCGGCGCGCCGATGGTGCGCCCGAGGCGAACGCCGGAGAGGAACTTCACCCGATCGTCTTCGATGCGCTGACGACCGCCGCGCCCATAGCCGCCTTGGCGGCGCTTCAGCTCTGCGTCGATGAAGGCCACATCGATCTCGAGATCCGCCGGCATGCCCTCGACCAGCGCGCTCATGGCCGGACCGTGCGATTCACCTGCGGTTCGATAGGAGAGCCTCACGCCAGCATGCTAACGCTGAAGACGGCACGCGCGGATGACGCCGCCCGCCACGCCGTGGCCGGAGCCGGCGGAAGGCATCGCAGACTTTGAAGATGGCCCATCAATCGCGAGCCGCCGAGTGAGTTCACTGCGGTGCCGCGACACCTGCCGACCGAACGACACGCTGACTCTGAGCCAATCTCATAGACTCGATCCGCGGTGCTGCGCCTGGTTGACATTCGCAAGAGGTTCGGAGCCATTCAAGCCGTGGATGGTCTCTCGCTCGAGGTCCGCCGCGGTGAGGTCTTCGGTTTGCTTGGCCCCAACGGCGCGGGAAAGAGCACGACCATCTCGATCTGCATCGGGCTTCTCTCCCCCGACTCAGGCACTGTTGAACTCGACGGCGTGGGATCGCCTCGCGAACCCCTCACCCGGCGACACCTCGGGCTTGCGCCGCAGAGCCTGGCGCTCTACGACGATCTGACCGCCGAGGAGAACCTCCTCTTCTTCGGTCGTCTGTATGGCGTCGCTGCGCCGAGACGGCGCGCCGCGGAACTGCTCGACACCGTCGGCCTCGCCTCGCGCGGCCGTGATCGTGTGAAGGGCTTCTCCGGGGGGATGAAGCGACGGCTGAATCTCGCCGTCGCGCTCGTCCACGAGCCGGAACTGGTTCTCCTCGATGAACCGACCGCGGGCGTCGATCCTCAGAGCCGCGCCAGCCTGCTCGAACTGGTCCGACGCCTCGCCTCGAGCGGTGTCACCGTCGTCTACACCACGCACTACATGGACGAAGCGCAGCGCGTTTGCGATCGCGTCGCGATCGTCGATCACGGGCGCGTGCTCGCGCTGGGCACGGTCGATGAGCTGCTTCGGCAGTTCGGCGGCCAGGTGACCGTGGTGGTCGAGCGCGGCGAACAGGTCGAGCGGCACACGACTTCGAATCCGCTCGCCGTCATCGCTTCGGCGCTCGGGCAGGGCGACGCCACGGGTGTGCGCGTCGAGCGACCGGACCTTGAGAGCGTCTTTCTGGCTCTCACAGGAAGGAGCCTGCGCGACTGACGGTCGCCAAGCCCCATGGGAGCCATCCTCGCCATCGCTCGCAAGGACATCTCGCTGCTTCTGCGCGATCGCACCGCAGCGTTCTTCGTCTTCATCTTTCCGATCTTCGTGGCGCTCTTCTTCGGAATCATTTTCGGTGGTGGTTCGCGTCCGGGAGGCGGAAGCGCCATTCCAATCGCGGTTGTCGATGAGTCTGGCGGACCTCGCGCGCTCGCGCTGCGCCGCGATCTCGAGCGCGACTCGGCGGTCGCCGTCACCACCCTCGAGTCCCGCGCCGATGGTGAGACGCTGGTCCGTCGCGGCCGCGTGATGGCCTGCGTGGTGATCCCGAACGGCTTCGACACCGGCATGATGCAGCTCTTTGCCGGAGGTGGATTGACGCTGCACCTCGTCGTCGATCCTTCACGAGCGGCGGAAGCCGGACTGCTTGAAGGCAAACTCAATGAGCTGGCCTTTCGTCAACTGAGTTCGCTCATGCAGGACACCTCGGCGATGCGCGAGGCCACCGCCGTCGGGCGCGCCGCGCTTCTCCTCTCCGGACTTCCCAGCGAGCAGCGTCAGGCGCTCTCCAGTGTCTTCAGCGGACTCGATCGCTTTGCCGAGTCGAGAGCGTTGGAGGAGGCGAGCGCGGCTGGCAAAGCACCCGGCGCCGCAGCCGGCGAGGGCGATGCGGACCCGTCACGCGATGACGCTCGCGGAGCGGCTGGAACCGACGCCTCCGACACAACTGTCGAGAGTGACACCGGCTTCGCGTGGCGCCCGCTGCGCGTCGAGGTCTCCCAGGTCACCGATGAGCGCAAGCGACCTCGCTCCAGTTTCGAAATCAGCTTCGGACAAGGCATGGTGTGGGGACTGATGAGCTGCGTGACGGCGTTCGGAGCGTCGATCGCCGAGGAGCGCTCGCGCGGCACGCTGCTTCGCCTGCGGACGGCGCCCATCCGACGACGACAGATTCTGCTCGGCAAGGCGCTCGCCGCGTTCTCCGCCTGCATGCTCGTCCAGTGCATGCTGCTGGCGCTCGGCACGCTGCCCTACTTCAGTATCTGGATCAGCAGTGTTCCACTGATGATTCTCACCACGCTGACCACATCGCTCGGATTCGCCGGGCTCATGATGATGCTCGCGGGCCTCACGCGCACCGAGGGTGGCGCTCAGGGGCTCGGCCGAGCGCTCGTTCTGGTGCTGGCGATGATCGGCGGGGGCACCATTCCCATCTTCCTGATGCCGGGATGGCTTCAGACCTTCAGTTCGATCAGTCCGTTCTCGTGGGCCGTGCGCGCGATCGACGGGTACACCTGGCGCGCCTTCTCACTCGAGGAGATGGCGCTTCCACTCTCCGTGCTCGCGGCCTTTGGCATCATCGGCTTCATTGTCGGCACCGTCAGCATGCGCTGGCAGGAAGAGTGAGCGCTCAGCCCACGACTTCCGGCGCTCGCGAGCCGGGGCCATGCTGCGCCGGTTCTCGAAGCGCCCCAAGCAGCCAGATCACGCCCCCGACTGCGGTGAAGGCGGCGGTCACAGCCATCGCCGCAGGCCATCCGCTCGCGCCCGCCACGGTGCCGATGATCGGCACGCTCGGTACATCGCCCAGCAAGTGAAGAACAAGAATCGCGAGGGCCATGCCGGTGCCGCGCTCCTTCGGTCCGAGCAAGTTGGCAAGGTGCGAGTTGATGGGGCCGACGGACATCACCAGCATCAAGCTCCCCATGACGATGCACGCCCACACGGCGGCATCGCCCGCGACGAGCCCGGCCATGAAGATGAACGGCGCGGCAAGGAAGGTCGTTGCACCAGCGACCAGGAGGTGCGCGCGAGGCGTGCGCTGATAGAGGCGATCCGCAAGGAACCCGCCGAGAAGCGTGCCGCCAAGTCCAGTGACGACGATGACGGCACCGAAGCCCATCGACGCCTTCTCGCGCGAGAGGCCATGCGCCGCTTCAAGGAACTTGGGGGCCCAGACCGCGAGGGCCCCGAACCCCGCGGTCTGCATGGCGTAGCCAAGCGAAGCGAAGGCATAGCGCGGCCGCGAGAGCATCGCGAGTGATGCCCGGAAGCCGGGCGGACGCATCGAGCGCCCCTCGGCCGGTGAGAGCGCGTCATTCGCACCGCGCGGCGGATCCTTCAATCCATAGATGATGAACGCGAGCAGCACGCCCGGAAGTCCCACGATGAGGAATGCGCCGCGCCAGCCAAACCACCCGCCCACGAGCCCCCCGAGAATGAAGCCGAGCGCCGCTCCGACGGGAATCGCCGCGTTGAAGATGGCCATCACGCGACCGCGCACGCCGATCTTGAAGTGATCGGCGAGGACTGCTGGCGCAATCGCCGCATAGGCCGCTTCGCCCACGCCCGTCAGGGCCCGCAGCACCAAGAGCGAGATGAAACCCGCCGCAAGTCCGCACGACGCCGTGACCAGGCTCCACACTGCCACGGAGATCGCGAGCAGGTGAAGGCGCGGCAGGCGGTCAGCCATGGCGCCGAAGAATGGCGCGGTGAGCGTGTAGACAATCAGGAATGCCGAGAAGACGAGTCCGATGCGCGTCTCGTTGAGGTGCAGCCCGCCCTCTTCGAACGGCTTCTCAAGAAGCGTGACGAGCGCGGAGATGACATAGCGATCGACATAGTTGAGAAGGTTGAGCCCGGTGAGCACGATGAGCGCGACGATCGCGGGCCGACCTGCACTTCGCAATGACTCAGGCGCACTCATGGCTCGCTCGCGCCTCGCTCGAACACTGAGCGGAAGAGCCCCTCGGGTGGCGCGCGCCCGGTCCAGAGTCGGAACTGCGCCTCCGCCTGGCGGATGAACATCTCGCTTCCATCAATGGCGATCGCGCCCGAGGCTCGTGCTGTGCGCAGGAGAGGTGTTTCGCGGGGCCGATAGACGGTGTCCATCACGATCATGCCCGGGCCCATGGTGAAGTTCGAGGGCACGGGCGATGCTCCGGCCGCGTCACCGCCAACGAGGCCGACACTCGTGCAATTCACGACAACGGTGAAGTTCTCCCCCGCCCCGCGAGTGCCGAGAGCTTCGAGCGTCCCGCCCATCGAGAGCCGCGACCGCGCGTCACCGGGCGCCACCGATGAAAGCGCCTCAAGCAGCGATTCCGCCCGCGCCGCACTCCTGTTGAAGAGCGTCACAGCGGCACCCGCATGCAGCAACCCGAGCGCAACGGATCGGGCGACGCCGCCAGCGCCGAGCAGCGCCACGCGCGCCTCGCGCAGCGGACGCACCGCTTCAAGCGCTGCGACCGCAGCCGGCGCATCGGTATTCACCGCTTCAAGATGGGGGCGCCCTGAAAGCCCCGGCGAATCAGGTGTTGCTCGTGCCTGCTTGGACAAGTCACCGGCCGGGGCTCGCTCCGCACCTGCATCGGCTCGTCGCACCAGAAGCGTGTTCGCGCTCCCGCTCGCCTCGCTCAGGGGACAGAGCGTGCCGCCATGTTCGCGCACGAAGCGCACCAGATGCTCCTTGTGCGGCAGGGTGACGCTCGCGCCGCGGAAGTCGAGGGGCGCAAGATCGATCATTGCACCAACCGTCGCCTTGAAGCTCTCCCAACTTCCCTCGATCGGCATCGGAAGATGGATCGCGTCGGCGCCAATGGCGTCGAAGCCCGCGTTGTGAAGATCTGGCGAACGGGAGTGCCCGACGGGCCATCCGATGACGCCATAGACCTCCGTCGCCGCCCCGATGCGCCCGTAGCGCCATCGCTCGAAGAGCTCTCGCACCGTCGGCTGACCGGCCGCCGTTTCCGGTGTCGTCGCGCCGCGCGCAAAGGTGAAGAGCCCGCCGAACTTCGGCGCGAGCACTCGGCTCATCAGACCGAACTCGCCCATGCAGAGCGCCACCATCGGTCGAGGCCTGTCTCGCAGCAGCTCGAACGCTTCGAGGTTGTCGCGCAGCGATCGGGCTCGCCACGCCACCTTCATCACCGCGCAGGCGGGCTCCGCCGCCATGGTGGCGAGGCGCCGCTGCAGCGCCGCCGGGCGCCCGTTGAAGTCGTGCGCGCTGAGAATGAGCGAAGTGGTCAGCCCCCTCGGTTGCCGTTCGTGATCGACCGCCAATCGGACCTTCTGGCGCAGATTTGCGCTGCGCTCGAAGGTCTCCTCCTCGACATCGATGTAGAGCGGCGGCGCATCACTCGCGCCGATCGCCTGGAGGAGGGAGAGCCGATCGCGATCCTCGCCGCGGAACTCACCTCCTTCGCGAGCCGAGCGAATGGTGACCACACTCGGCGCCGGACTCTCGCGGCAGAGGCGCTCGACCGCCATGAGCGCCGCGCTGGCGTCATTGGGAAGCAGGCGATCGACCATCGCGTCCACGCGCCACTCGACCAAGCGTGCTCCATCGGTCACCGCCGACTGCGCCGCTGCGAGCGCTGCCTCGATCTCGCTCTCATCGTCCACTGGAATGGCGACAGCCACGAGATTCACGCGGCGGATCCTATCGCCCCCGTGGAGTACGCTGCGACCCCATGTCCGACGCCGTCATCGAGCGCGCGCATGCCTTCCTTCGCGCGCACCTTTCCGGTCGCATTCGCTTCGATGACAATGCGATTGCGATCAAGGTGGTGGTGGCGCCCGATGGGCGCCTGGTGGCCCCGGTGATGGTGGCCATGCTCGAATCGATCGAGACCGTGCTCGAGATGCCTGATGATGACGAAGCGAGCCTGCACCTCATGGTCTCACTGGTGGCCTTCGATGAACAGGGCGAACACGGCGCCCTTGCCGATCGCTGGCGGATCTATCACGGCGATCCTCCCGATGTGCGCTGGGCCATCATGACGATCGACGCGGCCCGCTTCGAAGGACACTTCATCGACGGCGAGGCCCTCCTCATTCCGAATCCGATGGCTACCCACGAAGCGGCGATCCTTCGGCGTTTGAATCAGGGCGACCGAACGCTGCTCAAGCGTGCCTGCGAGGCGGCGAACCTCACCGCAGGCCAGCCGGTCGCCGTGGGCATCGATGACCGTGGCCTCGATGTCCGGCGTGCCTTCGATGTCGTCCGGGTTCCCTTTCCCGAGCCTTTGTCCGGTATCAGCGGCGATGCGGTCGCGTCGGTGACTGAATCGGTGGAGCGGGCGCTCGCCTCGTCGTAGGATTCCCCTGTCGCGGGTGACGAATCATGAGCACCGCGCCGAACATTTCGCCGTTCACATTGAACTCGCATTGAACGCCCCTTGAACGCAAGGACCTCCTCATGGCCGACTCCAACTCCAAGTTCGCCGGAAGCCTGAATGCCGCCATGATCGATGACGCGCAGGCGCACGCCGCGCAGGAGGCCGCGAATCACTTCGGTGAACCCGGCTACACCGACATCACGAAGGTCTACATCGATCAGCGCTACGAGGGGTACACCGAGGAGAACCAGGAGACCTGGCGCATCCTCTATGACCGACAGATGGAGTTCCTCGCGGAGCGCGCGAGCGATGTCTACCTTTCCGGTGCGCGAAGCATCCGACTTGTTCGAGATCACATCCCCTATCTCGAAGGTCCCAAGAGCATCAACACCTTCCTGCGCCAGCTCACCGGATGGCAGAGCCGAGCGGTGCCCGGGTACATCCCGGCCAAGGCCTTCTTCGCGTGCCTCGCGCGGCGCGAGTTCCCGACGACCATTGTGATTCGCCCGAAGGAGTCGATCGACTACCTGCCGGAGCCCGACATCTTCCACGATGTCTTCGGCCATGTGCCGCTGCATGCTGATCCGGTCTTTGCTGACTTCCTTCAGACCTACGGCAAGGCGGCGCTCACGACGAACGACCCGATGCACACCGAGCGCCTCGCACGCCTCTTCTGGTTCACGGTCGAGTTCGGCCTGATCCGGGAGAGCGGGCAACTCAAGCTCTATGGAAGCGGCTTGATCTCAAGCCCGGGCGAGAGCCGTCACGCCCTCGAGTCAAAGGAAGTCGATCGACGCCCCTTCGAGCTCGAGCGCGTGTGCGATACCTCGTTCGAGATCGATCACTACCAGCCGATCCTCTATGTGCTCGACAGTTTCGAGCAGCTTCGCGACGCGATGATGACCTATGCCGATCGCCTGCTCGATGAGCATGCGCAGGGTTGCTGCGGCGGCATGTGCCGCGGCGTCGGTGTGCAGATCGGTCAGTCCGCCAATCGCGCCTGAGCAACACCACAATCTGGCGTCGAGCGCCGACCGGGCGCTGGGCGACGCGAGGCGCCAGCGCCGTCAGCAATCGACATGCCACTCGGGCGCCTCAAGCCTCGTGCCCGCCTGTGGGCTCAAGGAGCTCGTGTCGAAGCGCGCAAGGTTGCCAACGCCCCCATCGCGTGATGATTTTGCCCACTGTGATTTCGGCGTCACGGCTCGGAACGCCGATGGAGTGATTAGGATCTACGCGGTTGTCCTCGGTGACAAGGCTCGACCCAGGACGGTTCGTTGTCTCTTTTCCAACACGAACCGTCAGCCCATGATTGGGGGTTTGAGTGTTCGCGACGCATTCGGCCGAGTGGCTCACCGCACTGAGCGTGATGGCAGGAGCGGTCAGCACGACGCCGGCCGAGGGGATTCAGGTTCACCACTCCCGCGGGGCTGAACCGAGCGTCCCGGAGGCGCGATCGACGCTCTCGCAGGACTCCATTCGGCGCACTCTGGCGCTGGACTGCCCCGATTGGATCGGCGAGCGTGGATGGGGCGCGGTGGAGCTCGCGTGGGCGCTCGGCCTCGCGCCGCATGACCGGATCTCCCTCCACTCCATCGTGGACGAGCGGGCAAGCTGCCGCGCCACGGCGCTGTCGGCGGCCGAGTCGCAGGCTGCCGCAGGCGGGTTGCCGACAGACCACGACATGGTCAATCTTGAGAGCGTCAAGAGACAGCTTCGTGCGCAGGAGGCATACAGGGAGGCCTGTGAGAAGTGCGACGAGCAGATGCTCCGATCATTGGAACGAAGCATCGACCCATCCGGACCATCGCGACACTCTTCCGAGGCACTCGCTGCATTCTTCGCCCGGCGACGCTTCCTTGCTCCGCCGCCCCACGGCTTCCTCGTGGCGCCGGTTGTGGATTTGGAGCTGGTGGCCGCCAGGCTTGCGGATGGCGGTGACTCCGGGCCCTTTTCCGCGTTGAGGGTGCGCCTCTTCTCGCCGCCTCCTGTGTCCAACGGCCATTCGGAGGATCGTCGCGCCGTGCTCCTGGCCTGGGTCCAGCGCGTGGATGTGGCGAGCGAGGAGCTCAACCAACTGCGGCTCACCCGTGTTCCCCAAGTGCTCCGCTCAACAACAATGGAGGAGCTGTCGCGGGGCCTGGCCTCATTCAAGGCCGAGCTGAAGCGCCGGCGCGGTGCATGGCCGCGAGACGCCTTCGACACCGGTAGTCGAATCGAGGGTCTTCTCGAGTCGGCCGAGGCGCGGCATGCGTGGATGCAATCGGTCCATCGATCCATCGTGCCAAGGCTGCTCCGAGCCTCGACCGCGGAGGCGCTTGGCGCGAGGTTGCTGGCATCGCCCGAGGTCACCGGTGATGTGCGTGATCGCATCGACGCCATCGTGCGCGATATGAACACGATCATGCTCGATGCAGAGCGAACAATGACCTCGCAACTGGTTCGACTGGACCCCTCCCGAGATCTGATGTCAGTCATTCATCAACCCGACGGCACCATTCAGAAGCAGCACGCTCGCCGACACGCTGCATCTGAGGCTGCCATCACGCAGATGCTCGACGCGCTGCCCCCTGCATTGCGCGAATCACACGCGTCCTGGGTCGCTTCCGCCTTGTCGGCGCGAGGCGGTGATCTTCTTCCAGACCCGTAAGGGTCGATCCTCTTCCGGAGACCGAACATGGTGCGTTGCATGCTCTTCGTTGTTGGTCCATTGGTGCTCACCCTTTCCTCTTTGACGACCGCACAGGTTCCAACCTGGACGCCTCATCAGCCCGGCTGGACGCCGCTCCAGCCCCAGGCACCGGCCCCCGGGCCCGGCCCTGCACCACTCGTGCCGACGCAGAGCTACTGGGGCAAGGATGTCTGCACGCCGATTGCAAACTGCCGGACCATCGGAGTGCTCCCCTGTGTCCTCGGCGGCGGGTGTGGCGCGAATCTCGGCTTGTTCGCGTTCTGGTGCGACGGCCCTGCCTTGGTCGTCGAGGAGTGCTCCGGCTGTTGGGCCTGGGGAGTGGAGTGCTTCGACACCATCTCCGGCACGCCTGACTGCGGCCGAGAAGTCACTGCTCCTTGCCTGTGCAACGGGACACTCGGCTCGCCCGTGTTCACCGGTCTGGTGTGCCAGAGGCCGACATGTCACTATTGAGCTGGCCAGCCATTGTGCTTCGCTTGCTTCACCACCTCGCTCGACGATCTCGCCCGAACCATGCCCTTGCCGTGGTGGCCGCATGCTGCATCATCGCGCCGCCCAAGATCGCCTCTGGTCACGGCGAGTGCACGGACCTGCGACCCGAGATGCCCAACGCCTCCACCTCTTTCAGGTTCACCGCGGAGTTCGAGATGGTCGTGGAGAGGGCTGCCCACGAACCCCTGCGTGAAGTGACTCGCGTCAAAGGGGTCTTCGTCGCGGGCGCGTGGGCGTTCGACATCACGCGACAGCCGATGGACGAGGGCGAGACCACCTCCGCTCCAGCGTCCCGGGAGCGAGTCGTCTATGACGGAACACGAGGGTGGATCTGCACGGAGGGCCAGCCTCTCATGGTGGCACCGTCACGAAGCACGGTTCTCCCCGTGCTGCTCTGGTATCTCCCGATGCTTCTGCAGATCGGAGATCGAATCGATGGGGAGCCCGATGCTCGCGGCACGCTCTGGTCTTCGCTTTCCGGCGATCCCTCGATCACTCGAACGGAGACTGACGATGGTTGGCTGGTCAGCGCGAGCTGGCTCCGCGAAGGCGTCGAGTTCGACCGCTTCACCTATCGGTTTGAGAGCAACCCCATTCCGCACCTTCGGGAACACACCGTCACGGTGCAGAGACCCGGCAGCGAGGGTCGGCCTGCGTTCCGCAGTCTGACCGTGATTCGTACCCGCGGCGCCCTCGATGCCGGCCCCCTTCGATTCCCCAAGGCAATCGAGCAGCGGGTTGACACGACCATGGGTGAAGCGACCTCGGTCATGACCGTGACCGGAACGATGCTCACTGCGGCTCCGATGGATGCGATCGAGGCGCGGTCGGTGATCGTCGAAGCGACTCAGCCGGAAACTGGCCGAGTGGTGATCGACATCGCACGAAAGCTGACCTATCAGTGCGGAGATCGGCGCTTCACCCTCGACGGCGTGCGGCGGATCGCTCCGGCACCATTTCGCACGCTTCCCAGCGACGCGGAGCTCGCCGAGCTCCGGACCGCTCCAGTGGCGGGCGCGCCTGACGAAGGTGCTGGACGCTCAGCGCCCTGATACCGAAGCGAGAGCCCCTGGCGCGTCCCTCACGGCAGTCGATCCGAGCTTCGTCGTCGTTCGCCCGCCACTCGTCGAGATAGAGCATCCAGCGCTCGTGACCCGTTCACGAGCGCTGGACGCGTTGGACAGCCTGTCGCCTCGCTCGCAACAGGTCAGACCGAACGGCGGCGACGAGCCGTGACTCCTGCGGCGAGGAGCAGGATCGCGGCACCAGGTGCGGGCACGAAGGAGTGCTCGAAGAATCCGATCGGTGCGCCCGTCGCAGCACGCACCGTCCCGTCGATCTCGACAAAGCCGATGACCTGCCCCTGCTTGGTAATCGTCCCGCCTTCGAACTGCACCGGGCTGAACGCAGTGTTGAAGGTGTAGGTGAAGGAGTCACCGGGCATGACCCATGTGTCGGGCCACTCGATATCGATCGTGTTGAAGTTCGGGCTGATGATGCCACCGCCCGCCGTATCGAGCGTCAGCACAACACGATCGATGGTGCCGCCAGTCCCCGAGTAGGTGGCGTGGAAGTCATCGAAGATGGGCCCCTGGATGTAGGTCCATGTGTGGGACCATCCGAACTCCTGATCGGCGTTCGCTGAAGTTGCGAAGCCAACAGTCACCGCTGCGGTCGTCATGACCGCGCCAAGACAGCTCTTGCCTCTCATGACCATTCCCTCCGTCTGTCTCTGACTGGCGCCGGCAATTGACGGCCCGTGGCCTGACTCACCCTTCCTCGGCGCCAATCGATCAAGCAGGTTTCCACCCACGCCAACGCGGCGGCGGACCAGCCAACGCGGATGACAGTACCTCCGCGCCAGACGATGACAAGAGATCGACCAAAACAATCTCCATGCCTTCGGGGGGGATTCCTCTTTGAGCCTGTGTCGCACTGCACGAACTCGAGCGCGTAGGCTCCCATTCCATGCCCCGCACGCCGTCCCCTCGCCCGCGCACTCGTTCCGCCCTTCACAAGACTTCCTCATCACGCGGTCCGAGTGCATCGCCGCCAACAATCTCACTTGACGAGTTTGCGGCGCGACGCTGTCGCGTCCTCGAGGCGCTGAAGGGCGCCGTTGGCCTCGTCTTTGCAGGCGATGCCGACCCCCACCTCGATCATGGCTATCGACCGCACGCACATTTTGAGTACCTCAGCGGCGTGACCGATGAGCCGGGCGCGATGATCCTCTTCGATCCATCTCATCCGCAGCCGAGCAAGCGCATCTCGCTGCTGCTTCGGCCACTCAACCCCGAAGTCGAGAAGTGGGATGGATTCCGCCATGAGCTCGGTTCATCGCTTCGGGCGCGCACGGGCTTTGAGACCGTGGTGCGCACCACGATGCTTTCACGCATGCTGCTCGAAGCGGCGCGCCGCACCAAGCGACTGGGGTGCCTCATGCCGCTCTCGCCGCACACCGCACCTGTGTCGCAGGACTTGGATGTGTTCCGCCGCAGTACGGAGCGCATTCCCGGCTGTTCGATCGAAGATCGCACGCAGGTCATCGCCCTCATGCGGGCGTCAAAGAGCAGCGCCGAGGTCGAGTGCATCCGTCATGCGGGTGAGATCACGGCCGCAGGGTTCAACGCGGTTCTGCGCTCGCTTCGCCCCGGGCAGAACGAGTTCGATGTGCAACGCACGATCGAGCAGGCGTATCGCGATCACGGCGCACGCGACCTCGCGTTCCGCACCATCGCCGGCGGCGGTTTCAACGCCACCGTCCTCCACTATCACGCGAACAACCAAGCACTCGCCGACAGTGATTGCATCGTCATCGACTCCGCCGCGCGCTGGAATGGCTACTCCGCCGATGTCACGCGGACCTTCCCGGTGAATGGACGATTCACCAAGCGCCAGCGCGAGGTCTACGAGGTGGTGCTCCAGGCGCAGCTCGCGGCGATCAAGGCGTGCCGGCCCGGCCGCTCGCTGCTCGAGATCGACGCGGTGGCGCGTGCGGTCATCACCAAGGCGGGTTTCGGCGATGCCTTCATTCACGGCATCGGTCACCACCTTGGGCTCGAGACGCACGATGTCTCTCCTGACGCGCCGCTTCCGGCCAACGCCGTCGTCACGATCGAGCCCGGCATCTACCTTCCTGCGGAGCGCCTCGGTGTACGCATTGAGGACGATGTGCTGGTCTCGGCAAGGGGACCGGTGGTGCTTACGCCGAACATTCCCAAGGATCCGGACGAGGTCGAGCGCGCGATGTCGCGCCGACTCTAGTGCGGCGCAGCCCTCCGCTCCCACACAGTTCCGCCGGCACTGAGCGTCCGGGGCCGGGGCCGCGGTCCTCACGGCATCCTCGCGGACCCCGTCTCACCAGATTCTGATGGAGCCTTGCGCCGCGTGCGTGGCAAGCAGAGTGAATGACCAGACCGGCGGCACCAGACTGATCGCAACCGCGAGCCACGCGAGCCTCCGTCCGGTGCGCTCGCGCCTTCGCGCAATCCACTCGCAGGCGATGACCACCACCAGCACGAGCGCATACTTGAACGCCACGGCGCCAAGGAAGCCCCAGTGCCAGATGATGAGATCGGCGACGGGATTCACTTCCGATCCGCCGTGTCGCTCAAGGATGTGCCATGTCAGGACAACATCGAGCGTGGAGAAGAGCAGGAACCAGACATACGGCGTCTGGTAGCGCATGGGCGGGAGACTTCTCCAGTTCGTCGGCGCATCCTCCGCGCCCTCAAGCAGCGCCGGCGTTCCTGGATCGCGAAGTGGTTCGTGTTGATCCGCCATGCATCGCCCCGGCGTGACCCTACAGGATCGGATCGTGCGTGGGAAGGTTGTGCGCGGGCGCCGTGTTCAGCGGTACCAGCTTCTGCAACTGCACGCGCTTCGCCTCCTCGGGGTCGACGAAGTCGCTGTGGCATGACGCCTTGCCGCCCTGATCGGCGCCGACGGCCTTGCGAGTCTTGCTTGCCAGCTTGTGGATCTCCTCGGGCGAAAGCACCCCACGCCTGGCGAGGATCTCCTGCTGCTCCGGCGTGAGCGCGGCGGAACGCACCGGCTTGTCACGCCGGTACTCCTCGCTCTTGCCGCTGGCGAACTCGACGATCTCCTTCGAGATCCGCACGCTGCACCAGTCGTGGCCGCACATGGCGCAGAAGTCGGTGTCGACATCGAGGTCTTCATCGTGATACGCCCGCGCCGTATCTGGATCGAAGCTCAGCTCGAAGTGCTTCTCCCAGTTGAGCGCCGCGCGGGCCTTGGTGAGCTCATCGTCGCGATCTCGCGCGCCCGGAATGCCAAGCGCAACATCCGCGGCGTGGGCGGCGATCTTGTAGGCGATGCACCCCTGCTTCACATCGTCCTTCTTGGGCAGGCCGAGATGCTCCTTGGGGGTCACATAGCAGAGCATGCTCGCGCCGTGATAGGCCGCCGCCGTGGCGCCGATGCAGCTCGTGATGTGGTCGTAGCCCGGGAAGATGTCCGTGACGAGCGGCCCGAGCACATAGAAGGGCGCGCCGTGGCAGAGCCGGCGCTCAAGCTTCATGTTGAACTCGATCTGGTCGAAGGGCACATGACCCGGTCCCTCGATCATCACCTGCACGCCCATGCGCCATGCCCGCTCGGTGAGCTCGCCCAGCGTTGTGAGTTCGGCGAGCTGCGCCCGATCAGTCGCGTCGGCCAAGCCACCCGGACGCAGGCCGTCGCCGATCGAGAAAGTCACATCATGGCGGCGCATCACTTCACAGATCAGCTCCCAGCCGTCGTACATGGGGTTCTGCCGACCATGCACCAGCATCCACTTGGCCAAGAGGCTTCCGCCGCGGCTCACGATGCCGATCAGTCGGTCCTTGATGAGCGGCAAATGCTCGCGCAGCACGCCCGCATGAATGGTGAAGTAATCCACCCCCTGCCGCGCCTGGTGTTCGAGCGTCTCGAGAATGACCTCCATGGTGAGGTCCTCGAGCTTGCGTCCGATGATCATCGAGTAGATCGGCACCGTGCCGATTGGCACCGTCGAGGCGCGGATGATCGCGTCGCGGCAGGCGTCGAGATCACCGCCAGTCGAGAGGTCCATCACGGTGTCGGCACCCCAGCGCTCGGCCCAGCGCAGCTTCTCGACTTCTTCTTCGGTGCCGCTCGAGATCGGCGAGGCGCCCATGTTCGCGTTGATCTTGGTGCGACTCGCACGGCCGATGGCCATCGGGTCGAGCCGGTAGCCGAGGTGGGTGCGATTCGCGGGGATCACCATGCGGCCTGCGGCCACTTCGTCGCGCACCTGCTCGGGCGAAAGATGACCTTCGCGCTCCGCCACGCGGCGCATCTGCGGCGTGACGACACCAAGGCGCGCGAACTCCAGTTGGGTGACCGGCTCGAAGCCCGGCGGTGGAACAGCGCGGATGTACGCGCCGACCTGCGCCTGGTTGTGGCCCGCGCAGGCGATTGCGTGCGCGGCTCGATCGTGGTTCACCGTCGCGCCACCGCGACCGCTCGAAGCTGCCGTCGCCCCTCCGGGAACGGCTTCCAGGCGCCACCCCTCCGGCAGGAAGTCCCAGGCGGTCTTCGAGCTCGGTGCGGGCATGCCCGGCGTGTCAGGCGAACTGAATGCCAGCGCCCCGCCCAGATCGGCCCGATTGGCGAAGCTGCCCGGGGTGGTCCCCTGCGATCCCGTCGATGGATTGAAAGCCCCGCGAAGTGGAAGGGCGACCTCGCCCTCACGGCGCATGCCATTGCTGTCGTGAACCATGTGAATCTCGCTTTCCCTACGCCGGTGCGAACCGGATCAGGTTCCACGGGTGCGTCTCAGCGGCGGACCCGGACCGTTCCGGACCGCCGCGCCCCGAGCGAACGCTCCGATCGTAGCACCCCTGCGGGTTATAGCGATTCGCCCCGATCGTCCCCGTGGGGTGAATCGCCTATACTCGCGGGCTCGAAAGGAAACTCGTGTACGGGGTGTGCACCCGGGGATTCCGGCGGCGTGCGTGGGAACGATCCCTGCATGAAGTCGACTCTGGATGGAGATTCCTTGCCATGCTGACCAGCCCTCCGAGATACACCAAGCCTGACCTTCCCCCTCTGGATGACGCCGATCGTCGCCTCATCGGGGTGCTGCTTCAGGATGGTCGTGCCAGCGGCCGCCGCCTCGCGCAAGAGACCGGCTTGAGCGAAGCCAATGTCAGTCGTCGTCTGGCCCGCCTGACCGAGGAGCAGACCATCCGCGTGCGTTGCTGGGTGCCCCCCCAGTACCTCGGGCTGCATTTCCAGGCCACTCTCTTTATGCGGGTGGCTCGGGACCATGCCCAACTTGCCGACCGCCTGCGAAAGACGGGCAGCATGGCGTGGATCACCGGCACGCTCGGCCAGTACGACATGGTCGCCTACTGCTGCGTCGACTCCGCAAGCACCATGCTCTCGATCATCGACGAGCATGTTCTTGGCGCACCCGGCGTACGAGCGGCGACGCTCGCGCCGATCCTCGAGTTCTACACACCCGTCTTCAAGATCGCGCCAGGCGAAGCCAATCAACATGGCGCCCGGCCCGACGCGCAACGGCCGCTCGATGAGACTGATCTCGCGATGATCCGTGAGCTTCAACGGGACGGGCGCCTCAGCTACGCCGACCTCGCGCAGCGCATTGGCATCTCGGCGACGAGTGCGGCTGATCGCTTCCGACGCTTGACCGCGGATGGCGTGGTCGACATCGTGACCTTCGTCGATCCGCCGCGCATGGGATTGCATCTCTCGGGGTCGTTCCTGATTGCGGCATCGGCTCCGCTTCGACCGCTGATGAAGCAGCTCGGCTCGAATCCCGAGCTCACGCTCTTCACCGCGCATGCCGGTGACTTCCAGGGGTATGTCGCCTTCAACTGCCGCGACGAGGCGCACTACGAAGACCTGCGTTCGCGCGTGCTCGCCGTCGAGGGCGTCCGCGATGTGCAGCCCCTCATCTTCTCGAAGCTCTATCACGAGAGCGTGGAGTGGGGCCGCGCCACCGGGTCCGAGTCGGAGCGCAGCACGCCCGCGACGGCGGCGACTCCGGCCGCGGCAAGCAAGGCGCCTAAGCCAGCCACCTCGTCGAACGGCAACGGGTCGGCTCACCCGGCGATGCGGAGCGCTCCACGGGCCACTCCGCCCGCTGCGCAGGGACGAACCACGGCCTTCACGACCGCGCCGCAGTCCACTGCTCGCGTGCCATCGAGATGAAATCGATCGAGGGCACCGGCTCGGGGAGTGCGCCGATCTGCCGCAGCATGTTCATGAGCTGCGCCATGTGGTAGTGCTGGTGCGTGGCGACATGAATGAGCACCTCGCCCATGGAGGTGGTCAAGTCCTTGTCGCCGCGCCGCCGAACCGCCGCTTCATCGAGCTTCTCCTGCGTCAAGCCGGAGAGGACGCGCTCCCACCGAGCGTCGGTTGACGCCCACGCCTCTTCGAGTGCTGCCAGCGATGGAAAGGCATCCGCGCCGGGGATGTTCGTGTTCGGATCGATGTGCTCGAGCACATTCAGCCAGACCACCTCGGCGCCGTGACAGTGCACGAGCACGCCCATGATGCTGCCCGGTCCCATCGGGAATGGGCGCCGGAGCGTGGCACCATCGAGCGGACGCACAAACCCGAGGACCTTGTGGCGAACCCACACGCGGTGGTCATGCAGGCGACGGATGGCGTCGATGGCTGTTCTCATGATGCGTAGGCTATGCGGCTGGCTCCCATGAAGGACTCCTCGCCAGCACCAACGCCAGCCCCCCGGCCCGCACTCGCCACCTCGCCCGCCCCGCGCCGCGTTCCGCTGGCGGCCACCCTCGACGATGTGCGAGAGGCTGCGGAGCGAATCCGCCCCTTTGCTCACCGCACTCCGGTGCACACGAGCCGAACGCTCGATGCGCTCTGCGGCCGAGAGCTCTTCTTCAAGTGTGAGCTCTTCCAGCGCGTGGGTGCGTTCAAGTTCCGCGGTGCCTGCAACGCCGTCATGAAGTTGAGCGACGCCGAAGCGGCGCGAGGCGTGGTCACGCACTCCTCGGGCAACCACGCGCAGGCGCTCGCGCTCGCGGCACGGTTGCGAGGCATTCCCGCCTTCGTCGTCATGCCCTCCAACGCGCCGCGCGTGAAGCGCCAGGCGGTCGAGGAGTACGGCGCCGAAGTCATTCCCTGCGAACCGACGCTGGAAGCGCGCGAGCGCACCGCGGCGGAAGTGGTGGCCCGCACCGGGGGAACGCTGATTCCGCCCTATGACCACCCGAGTGTCATTGCGGGACAGGGCACAATGGCGCTCGAGCTCCTTGAGCAGGCACCCGAGCTTGAGGCGATCGTCGTGCCCGTCGGCGGTGGCGGCATGATCTCGGGCGTGGCCATTGCCGCCAAGGCGCTGAAGCCCAGCATCCGCATCATCGGCGCTGAACCCGAAGCGGTCGGCGATGCCGCGCTTGGCAAGCGCACCGGCCGATTGGAACCCGCGACGAATGCACCCACCATGGCCGATGGCTTGAAGACCGCGCTTGGCGAGCTCACCTTCCCCGTGGTGCAGACGCTGGTCGATGAGATCATCACCGTCGATGAGGCGTCGATTGTCCGCGCGATGCGACTCGTCTGGGAGCGCATGAAGCTGCTCATCGAGCCGAGCGCCGCGGTCGGCGTGGCCGCCGTGCTTGGCGCGCCACCGCCGGAGCGCCGCATCGGCATCATTCTCTGCGGCGGAAATGTCGATCTCGATGCGCTACCGTGGTGAGACGGCCGACCGCCTCGAACATGGACTCGATCAGCCCCAGTTGCCGAGCAGGATCGCGATGTCGGCGCCGTTGACCGCGCCGTCATTGTTCAGGTCTGCGGCACAGCCCGTGCAGGTGCCCCACTGGCCCAGCAGGATCGCGAGATCGGCGCCGTTCACGATGCAGTCGCCGTTGAGATCGCCAAGCGGACCGCTCGTGCTGCCCTCGCCACTCAGATCCGCGCTCAGGGCGAAGCTGAGCGTGCCATCGCTGAAAGTGCCCGAGAAGAGCAGGTGCGCGAAGGCGCCTGGCGGCAGCAGGGTCGGCAGATCGAAGGGCACATTCTCGATGGTCTGTCCGCCGGTGGGCACATCCGTCTCGGTGGCGGGAATCTCGATCGCGACCACGGCGATGTAGTCACCCGTCAGCGTGGGAAAGAGCTCGGCGACGATCGGAAGCGCGATCGGTGACGGCGGCACCTCGATCGGCTGTCCGAGGAGCGACGCGACGAATGAGAGCTCCGCCGGGACGACGGCCGTCAGGATGAGCGACTCGCCGACGCCCGGCACCAGCGCACCCTGCGCGGGCTTCGTCTGGACCACCAGCGCCTCGGTGATCGAACCCGCGGGGATCGGAAGCGTGACATTCGACACTCCGGGGAAGACAGCAGTCGGCTGAACCGTGTTGAAGTTCGGGTAGCTGATCGTGAGGTTGATGGTCAGTGGCGCCGGGCTCCCGCGAACGAGGTCGAACTCGGTGCAGGTGACTTCCGCCACGCCGCCCCCGAGATCCTTCACGCAGAAGGTGAAGACCGGAACGGCCGTCGGCAGGTTCAGGTTCAGCTCGGGCTTCACCGTGGAGGTGTACGCGATGGGGTTGTTGCCGCTTCCACCGAAGAGACCCGGCCGAGTGCGCGTGCCGCCCGGATTGTCGACGGGGTCCCAATCGCCGATGAAGGTGCCCGCGAGCGGCAGCGCCAGCGAGAAGTTGAGGCTATCGCCCGGCGATGCGAAGAGCTCGAAGCGGGTGGTGCACTCCACGCCAGCGATGGCGCCGGACGAGAAGGCGACTGAAGTCAGGAGGGCCAACGAGAGAGCTGAACGGCGCGGCATGGACACAACTCCGGGGGGTGGCTGGTGAGACGACTCAACCTAACACACGGCCACCCAAATGCGAAGTCCAGGATCGCGCGAAGTGTGAATCGGCCTTGAAAACGGCCTCAGCCCGTCCAGTTCCCGAGCAGGATTGCGATGTCCGCACCATTCACCACGCCATCGCCGTTCAGGTCGGCGGGGCAGCCTCCGCAGGCTCCCCAATTCCCGAGCACGATCGCGAGATCGATGCCATTCACCAGGCCATCGCCGTTGAGGTCGCCCGTCACGCCACCGCAGGCGAGGCACTCGACCTCGACCTGCCAGTGAAGTCCGAAGAAGCCGGGATTGAATGGCGGATCGTCGGGGCCGGGCGGAGGGAGGTCGGGGTTCTGCTCATCGCAGGGCTGGCCCGAAACAAAGTTCCGCTCCGGGATGCCGGGGGCAAGCACGAAGTGATGCTGACCGGGTTCAAGGCAGGCGTCGACGACCAGCGGCGCACAGTGCATGGCGCTTGTGTCAGCGAGAAGCTCAAGAGGTCCTTCGCACACGCCGCGCACATGGAGCACGCGCACCGGGAACTCCGCCACGACATGGAAGCGGACTCTCACTGGCGCGTCGACTTCCATGAGGAACCAGTCCCCATCGCGCGGGGCGCCGGTCGTCGACTTCCCGTCGAACTTCGCGCCGCAGGTGAGCTCAAGCCAGTTCGCCGAGAACGGCGAATTGCCGGTGCAGCCCTGGTTGAGTCGCTGGTAGCAGGGCTCCTCCTCGTTGACTGAATCTGCGGCGGGCGGAGGAAGCTGGCATGGTGCCGTGGTGCAGAAGAGCAGCGCCTGTGTGACGCAGAGTTCATCCCACGACGCGCTCCCACAGAAGCTGTCGAGTCGCGAGATGATCGCGCAGCAGGTCGCGTCATCGCACCCGCGCGTTGAGTGCACCTCGAAGCATGAACCGGGGCTCGGACAGAAGAGATTCACACAGAGCTGCTGCGCATAGTCGACGCAGATCTCATCCCAGCCATCGGTGCAGCATGAGGGGTCGAAGAGGCACACTTCGGCGCAGCAGGGCGTGGTGAAACAGCCCGGCGCGCCGTGCGGCTCGCTGCAGAGGCCGTTGGGCGGGCCGCAAGTCGGCGGAATGTCGGCAATTCCACCGTCGCTCAGCCGTCGCGACGGCGGCGGCGGCGCGGGCGCATCAGAGGCGCCACCGATTCCGAAGTCACCGAGCACACGGGCGACCGCGGCGGCCCCCTCATCGCGGGCGTGTGCGACTCGTGCGGCGAGGGCCGTCGTGTTGGCCTGCGCCCGGGCATCGGGCTCTTCGACCACGCGTGAAGCGCCGGACTTCACCGGCCAAGCGGCTGCCTCTTCGGGAAGTCCGCCCGAAGCGGACTCCGCGACGCCGCCACAACCTGGCGCGCCCGGCGTGATGTTGCGATAGACCTGCACCCTGTTGAAGGCGATGTCGACCGAGAGGAGATCGGGCAGGCAGTCGCCAGTCAGATCGGCGATGCGCACATGCCGCACGAAGGAGCCGGTGCTGATCTCCTGCGCCACATTGAAGCCGCCGCTTCCGTTGTTTCGCAGCACGAAGATGCCACCTGGCAGCGCTGTCGTCATCACGAGATCGACATCGCCGTCGAGGTCGAGATCCCCCGCTTCAACGGCCCACGCATAGCCCTCGAAGGTGACGGGCGTCCAGGTTCGATCGGCGAAGTCACCACTGCCGTCGTTGCGGAACATCACCAGCGCCTGCGCCGACAGGAGGTTGAGTCCCGCCGTCGCGACATCGAGCGCCCCGTTGCCGGTGAAGTCACCGATGGCACCCAACGAGACTCCGGGACGCTCCGACCCGATCAGCGGCACGCGCCATGAGCGCGGATCACCGAGCGATGCCCCGCCCAGACCAGGATGCATCGTCAGCGCTCCCGCGCCCGTCGCAATCGAGAGGAGGTCCGGCGCCCCGGCACCATCGACCTCCGCGCGGCCGAGCCACTGCGGAAAGGAGGGCCCCGCAGACCACGGCATGATCGGTTCCTGCGGTCGCGCGGCATGACCTCCGATGCCGGTGGGCTGAAGGGCTCGCAGCGCGGAGTTGAGGTACTGGAGCGAGAAGATCGGTCGCTCCCCCGAGTCGTTCGCCTCGCCCACGGTGACCACGCGGCACTCGCGGCCCACATCCGTGAAGATCGGCTCCGCGAAGGCGAAGCCGCCAAGGCCATGCATGACCGCCGTGCGCCCGTTCGAGCTGCGCACGGCCAGAACGAGATCGACGATTCCATCTCCGTTCATGTCCACGGCTTCGACCCAATCGGTCGGCGCACCGACAATCACCTCGGTCAGATTGGTGAATGACCCGTTGCCCGTGCCCTTCATGAGATAGATGCGACCTGCCGCATTTCGACCGGGAAAGACCGCATCGAGGATGCCGTCACCATCGAGGTCGACAAGATCGGGCCGAGTGGGTCCGAGCGGCGCGGGAAAGGTGAAGCTCCACGCGAGCGTGAACTGCGGTCCATCATCGGGGCGGGCCGTGGCGTCGTGCGCCGTCAGCGCAATCGACGCGCCGACGGTTCCGGCGAGGAGCGCAGTGCGAAGGCCGTGAGTTCGGACGCGCGAGGCGTTCATCGGGGTGATGTGCATGCGAGCGGGGTGCAGCGCGGGGCGGGAACGAGCATCGGGGCGGTGTGGCACGCGACAAGCGTAGCGCGGCTCACGGTCTCGCCGGGGTTCCTAGCATTTGATCGATGCGCTCCATGCGCGCCCGATGCTGCGGGCGATCGGGCTCAAGGAGCGTCAGGGCCCGAATGTGCTCCCGCGCCTCTCGAAGCGAACCCGCCTCGATCGCCGTCGCGGCGGCAAGTTCTCGGAGCGTCGCGTTGTAAGGGTCGATGCGGACCGCCTTGGTGGCATGCGTCAAAGCGCCGGCCGGGTCGCCGAGGCGCCGCTTCAGCGTGGCGAGTTCAATCGCGAAGCTGTTGCTCCGCTCTTCAAGTCGATCGAGCGCCTCGAGGTGGGGAATCGCGGCGGCGTCATCGCCGGCGGCAAGGGCCGCGCGAGCGAGCAAGCGATGCGGGTGGGGATCGACCGGCCGAGCGTGCTGATAGGCCTCAAGCAGGGCAGCGCTGGTGGCGTCGACATGATCGACCTCGCGCATGCGCCGGCGGATCTTGATCTCGAGAAGGTCGGGGTGGTCGGGAAACTCGCTCAACCACTGATCAAGGACATCGTCGGGAATGGAGATCGGGCGTCGCCGGATGGGTGGCCACTCCTCGGCTCGAATCGCACCCCGTCCGCCGCGCCGCGGGGCACCGACCTCGTCGGCAATGGCGAAGGCCACGCGTCGAAGCCGCGCCGCCTTGGCTTCCTCGAGCGCCTCCCGCTGCGCTGCATCGGTGAGACGCAGACGATCGGTGAGTTCATCGAGCGAGGGCGTGGGTGCCAGGCCCCATCGCGCGACATCGGCGCGCGCCCACTCGAGGAACTGCTGGTGGAACTCTCCGCGATCGATGCCGAGCGCGTTGCGAATGGCCACGCGCTCGGGCTCGCCGTCAAAGTAGCGCTCGAGCAGGCGAGGCAGGGCCTCCATGCCGAAGCGCTCGTTCATGAACTCCACCATCCAGTGACCCTGCGCATAGGCGAGGCTGCGATCGGTGGGTCGTCGCGGGCGCACGAAGGCCCAGTTGATCGCGTCGAGATCGAAGAGCTCGCCCGCCGCGAGCGCGCCAGCGAGCATCTGGCAGGTCTCCCACGAGCGCGGCTTCGTCTCCATGCTGACGGCGGCGGCCTCGGTCAGCCAGTGTGGAATGCGATTGCGCGTCTGCGAGAGCGTGATCGTGTGCGTGTACTCATGGCGGAGCACTTCGAGCCAGTCGAAGAGACCGAGGTGCTTCTCGGGTGCCCCTTCTCGCGGCACTTCAAGGGCGATCACCGGGCCGGTGCACGCGGCAATCGTGTGAATCCACGGCATGCCGGTGATCCGCACCGCGAAGAGGCGGTGGTCGGGCATGAGTTCGATCACCGTGCGCACGGCAGGCTCGTGACCGAAGCGCCCGGCGACATCGCGGTGCATCGCGTCGAGTGCTTCGGGCATCATGGCGGCAACGACCTCATCGACGCCAGGCTTGTAGCGAATGATGAAGTGTTCGCTCTCGAGCGTGGCCCAGTTGGCCATTTCATCGAGAAGGGTCAGGCTGAAGGCACTCCGCTTGTTGAAGGGATCGAGGCGCGCGGCCTCGCGGAGCGCGGCTCGAGCGCGATCATCTCGGCCGGACTGCATCTCGAGGAGCCCCAGCTCGATGCGGGGCGCCGCCCATGAAGGACGGCGGCGGATCGCCTCCTCGAGCATGTCCGCGGCCTCGCCATACTGCCGGTCAAGAGAGAGAAAGCGCCCGACCGTGTAGAAGCCGAGCGCACTCCCAGGCGAGAGCGCCTCGAGCTTCTCGAGCCACTGGACGGTGCCCGCTTCGTCGTAGCGCATCGCATCGGCCGCGGCGCGGAGCGCCAAAGCGTCGCGCAGGTCGGGCTCGCGCCGAAGGAGCGCATCGAGCCGTTCGGCCGCGGAATCGGGGTCGTTCTGGACGATCTCCGACCGAGCATCAAGAAGATCCGCCCACGCATGCCGCGGTGACAGTCGCCGCAGCGCCGCCGACGCGCGACGGGCGCCGTCAAAGTCGAAGCGCGCAAGCGCAAAGCGACCGAGCGCATACCAGGCGTCGCTTGAACGAGGATTCATCGAGAGCGCCTGAAGAAGCGCCGTGGCCGCCTCGACCGGGTTGTCCTTCTCTTCGAGAAGAAGACCCTCGGCAAGGACCGCGGGCCAGTAGGCGCGATCGAGATCGCGGGCCCGGCCAAGCGCTTCCATCATGCGGTGCCAGTCGCGAGCGGGCTGATCTTCCAATCTCGCGCGGATGGAGAGCGCTTCGACCGCAGCCACGAGGGCTGGCGCGGTGGCTTCGCGATCGTCGATGGCCGAGGCGGCGATGATGGCGGCGGCGAGGGCCTCGTCGCGTCGACCAAGGAGCTCGAGCGCGCGCGCCCGGAGCGCGGCGCGCACCGTGCGCTCCTCGATCGAAGTGGCGTCAGCGAGGGGCGGTGCGGCGCCCGCGTCGGCGGCTGGCGCCTCGGCAGCATCAGCAGCCGGCGGCCGCTCGACCTCGGCCAGCAGGTGCAGCGCCTCTTCGGCTCGGCCGCGCCGAAGCAGCGCTTCCGCGCGAAGGACGAGGGGTGTCGCCGGATCGATGATCGACGGATCATCGAGTCGCCATGACTCGATCGCCGCCCGCGCGCGCCGCGAAGGTCGATCGAGGTCGCGTTCATCCCAGACTCCGTGAAAGACGCGCCGGTCGCGCCGCTCATCCGGAGTGAGGTACGCCGCGTCGAGATCGCGCTCGATGGCGGGGAGCAGCACCGCAGCCTCGGGCACAAGTTGCGGCGGCCCCTGCGAGACCGCCGCGCTCGACGCGCTGAGCACAGCGACCCCGACCATCGTCGTGAGTGGTGTGGTCGCTGCGATCGCAGTGGACCACCGTGTCTCCGCATTCCAGTTCATCAAGAAGTTGACCACGGTCCGCGTGAGCCTCGCGGTCGCGCGCGTGCCATTGGTCACGGCGTGATGAACCTGCCGGGCGAACATGATCACTCCCTGTCCATCGGCTCGGCGGAGCGCCGCCATGGGCGAACATCGACACTCCAACCTTCGCGCGGATCAGGCGTGCGGATTCGCATGATGGCCCGGTCGCCCTCCGAGACACCAGAGTTCATGGCGGGGTTCCGCAGGAGCACTTCAACGCGATTGCCATTCACGCGACGCTGAATCACGCCGCGCGGCAGATGCGATGACGCGTCGTAGAAGAGGTCCACGGAGATGGTCTCCCGCGCATCGGGCGTGCCCGCCTTCGGCGTAAGGCGCACACCGCGCACTCCCTCGAGGCGCTGGAGCAAGCCAGACGAGGGCACCTGCGCGGGCATGGCGTCGAAGTAGGCAAGGGCGTCATCGGCGCGCTGGCCGATGGGAATCGGCAGCGGCCCTTCGCCCACGCGCAGCGGATCGAAGGTCTCACCCGGGGGAACGACCTGGCGATTCACGAACTGGCGCCGATCGTGATCGACCTCCGCGAACCACCCCGAGTCGTAAATGAAGTGGCGCCGACTCTCATCGGCCCGTCCATCGGGCCCGATGAAGCGATCGAGCAGCAGCACGATGCGCGTGCCATCCTCGCTCGCGCGGCTGCTGTCGGCGGCGCGGCGCCCTTCGAGCACCACGCGCCCCATGCGCCGCTCGCTCTCTTCCGTGAGCGCATCGACTCGGTCAATCACAACCTCGGCGCTGAAGTCGCGAAGCCCCTCGGTGGTCTCTTCGACTTCGCGCAGCAGCGCCTCAGCTTCGGCGCGCTGCGCGGCAAGGAATGACACCAGCACCAGTGATGCAAGTACGCTCATGCGAGGGCCTCAAACCCGCTGACTTCCAGGCCGAAGCCATGAAGGCCCGGGAGTGAACGCGGGTGATTCGAGAGAAGACGCAGGCGCCGCAAGCCGAGATCCCGCAGGATCTGCCCGCCTATGCCAAAGTGACGCAGATCCATCGGCTGGGCCTTGGCGCCGATTCCATCGGGCGAGAGAAGGTCCGGCGCGTTGACATCGCGCCCTGCTCGTCGGCGGATCCGCTGGATTCGATCGGGAAGATCGAAGCCGCTGCCCTCGCTGCGCAGGTAGACGAGCGCCCCGCGCCCCTCGCGGCGAATGGCGCGGAGACTCCGCCGGATCGTCTCCTGGCCAGGGTCGCCGCCGTTGAAGCTGACCCCGAAGACATCGCCGAGGATTTCGCGCCGATGCATGCGAACGAGAACCGGCTCATCGACCTCGGGGATGCGGCCATTCTCCACGGGAACGCCGATTCCGCCGAGCGTCAGCGCCAGATGCGGCAGCGCGTCGATGGAACTCTGCCATGCGAAGAGCCGGAATGGCCCCTCTGGCGTGGCGATCTCGCTGCCATCGAGCGGCTCCATGCGCTCGATGAGCGCCTCGCGCGCCAGGCGCCACTCGATGATCTGCTCCACGGAGCACATCCGAAGTCCATGCTGAGTGCAGAGGCGCTCGAGGTCGGGAACGCGCGCCATCTCGCCGTCTTCGCGCACCACCTCGATGATGACCGCCGCGGGCGAGAGACCCGCGAGTCGGCAGAGATCGACGCTGCCCTCCGTCTGCCCGGTTCGCACCAGCACGCCGCCATCCCGGGCGCGCAGCGGATTGATATGCCCGGGACGCACGAAGTCATCGGGTCGCGATGACGCGTCGACGAGCATGCGGATCGTCTTCACCCGATCGGCGGCGGAGATGCCGGTGCCCACGCCATGGCGCGGGTGACCATCGACGCTCACCGTGAAAGGCGTGCCCCGCAGCGAAGTGTTCTGCGCCGTCTGCGGGCCGAGATCGAGTCGATCGCAGGTCTCGCCATCGAGCGACACGCACAGGTAGCCACCGCCGATGCGCGTCATGAAGTTGAGCGTCGCGATGTCGAGCTTCTCGGCCGCGCAGACGAAGTCACCTTCGTTCTCTCGATCTTCGTCGTCCACAAGCACAATGACGCGACCGGCGCGAAGGTCTTCCAAGATGTCCGGGATCGGTGACAGGGGCATGAAGAGCCCACATCGTAGCGCAGCGCCGCGGCCAATGTTCCTATAACGATGGCCCAGCGGCGATGTAATGGGACCTCCGACAAATGGGACTGGACAGAGTGGAAGGCGTATTCGACCTATGAGTCGCCTTGGCGGAGCCACCCGCCCGGCAGGAGAAAACCCCTCATGTTCCGACCCCTCGCATCGCTGACCGTCCTCGGCTCCCTTGGCCTCACGCTTGGTCTCTCATCGGGAGCCGCGGGTGCCGTGCTCCTCCCGGGAGACAGTGTCTCCCTGAACGGATGGACGCCGGCCGCAGGCGGATCGCAGATCTACTCTCAGGACTTCTCCTTCACGGCCATTGATGTGCCCAACGGCGCCAATGCCGCGACCGGCGTGGTTCGCCAGACGATCGAGACGATGACCTCTGGCGAATTGCTCTTCGGCCTTCGCATCATCCAACTCAACGCCGATCCTGGTGTCTTCGTGAGCACCATGTCAATGACGCGCTGGGGCGGCTTCCAGGTGGACACCGACTTCCTGCTCGGCTCGGGCAACCCCGCCCCGGGTGACGCTTGGCGCACCGCCAACGGAGTCATGGTGACCTGGGCGAACTTCGACCAGTCGCTGAGCGATGGCAAGAGCTCGTCGTGGGTTCAGGTGCTCACCAATGCCGTGAACTTCACCCCCGGCATCTCGCGGCTCTCACTCGGCTTCTCTGATGGAAGTCGCGCCGACATGAGCATCGCGGCGCCTTCCGCCATCCCCTCACCAGGCCCGGCCGTTCTCCTCCTTGGTGCCGTGGCCTGTGCCGTCCGCCGTCGCCGCTGAGCGTGCCTGTCCAGCGGTGATTGCCGTCCGCGGCGCGGGTCTTCGTTCGACTTGCGTCGCGGCGGTATTTTTGGGGGATGAAGCGCCCCCGAACATCTCCATCAACCGCCCCCACCACCCTGACCCGCGAGGAGCGCCAGCTCCTGCTCTCGCTGACCTCGCTGCCAACCGCGGCAGGGCGGGAGGACGCCGTGCAGGAAGCGCTCGACCTCTGGGTTCACTCGTTCAACGGCGCGGTGCAGATCCGCCGCGATGATGTCGGCAACGCTCTCGTGCACTCGACGGCCGGTGCGGGACGACGAACGGCGAGCTCGAAAACCAAAGCGAACGCGAAGTCAAGGGCGTCGACCGGGCTCCGCATGCTGATCACGGCGCACATGGATCACCCTGCGTTCATCGTGCGCCGCGCGCTCAACCGCCACAGCGTGGAACTGGAGTTTCGCGGGGGAGTGCACAACCCGTACTTCTCAAACGCCGAGCTTGAGATCTTTCCACGCGGCGCCGAACAGGTGCCGTGCAGCGCCACGATTCGCCGACTCGACGCCAAGGCCAAGCCCTTCAAGCTGGTGCGCGCTGAACTCCACGATCGGGCCATCGATGCCCGAGAGATTGCCGAGGGGTCGATCGCTCGCTGGAAGCTGCCGCGCGCGGAGATCTCGGGCGGGCTTCTGCGGACCCACGCATGTGACGACCTCGCGGCAATGGGCACGGCGATGATCGCCTTCGAGCGTCTCGTGCGCAGCGGACACGCGGAGGGATCCGGGCTTCTCTTCACCGTGGCTGAGGAGGTCGGTTTCCTCGGGGCGATCCGTGCGACACGCTCTGGTCTCATTCCGCGCGGCGCGACGCTGCTGTGTCTTGAGAACAGTCGTTCCTTCGCCCATGACTCGCCGATCGGCAGCGGCGCGATTCTGCGCGTGGGCGATCGACTGAGCGTCTTCTCACCCGAAGTCACCAACGCGCTCACGCAGCTCTATCAGCGCCACGCCACGGCGAACCCCCGCTTCCGATGGCAGCGCAAGCTGATGCCCGGCGGCGCCTGTGAAGCGACGGCGTTCGCGGCACTGGGACACCGCAGCACCTGCCTCTGCCTGCCGCTGGGGAACTACCACAACATGGCCGACATCGATGAAGTTCTTGCCGGTCGGACGCCCGCCTCGATCGGCCGCGAGTTCGTGGCGCTGCGCGACATCGAGAGTCTGGTCGACATGCTGATCCTTGCGGCTCGATCGCTGGCCTCGCAAGAGAGCGATCCCGCGCTCGGCAGTTACAAGCCTCTCATTGAGAAGATCTGGAGCGAGCGCGCGAAAGGTGTGCTGAAGAACTCCTAGGTTCACGGTGACGAACCGAGCGGACGCTCGCGGCGCGCGATCACGGCCATGAGGCGTACTCGCGCGGCGTCGACCGCCCATCACGGCTCGATTTCATCGCATCGGCGCATCGTTCCCGCGAGCATTGCCCGTATAGTGTGGCCTTCCCCCCAATTCGCAAGGAGAACCTGCATGAAGATCCGAGCTGTCGCTCATCGTGGTGTGATCGCGAGCGCGGTCGCGTTGTTCGTCCTCTCCGGTGCAGCCCTGGCCGCGCCGGGCGGCGCCGCAGCGGCACCCAAGCAGGACCCCCGCAGGGGCGAGTACGAGTACCACTACTTCAAGGAGCGCATCCCGCTCGGACTTGAAGCGAGCCTGCTGGCGGTCTTCAACGCCCCCGATGCCCGCGGTGACGCCGCGCTGGCCACGACTCCGCTCATCGACCTCGGTGTCGCCGCCGATCGAGTCGAGGCGACCTCGGTTCCGGGTTGGCAGTACGCCGAAGTGCCGCCGCATCTTCGCTCGGTTGAGGCCGTCGAGGCGCTTGCCGCCACGCTCGTCGAAGGCGGTGCGTATGACTTTGTCTCGCCGGTGTTCATCGGCACGGGCGGACTTCCCGTCATCATCACGCGCGATGTGCTCATTGGACTGCGGCGCGACATGACCGCGGCCGAGCGAGTGGCGTTCGTGACCGAGCGCGTGCCGGGCGAGGTCCTTGCGCAGAACTTCGCGGGGCTCGATGGCGTCTTCCATGTCCGGACGCCGCTTCGAGCAGCGCACGAGGTGCTGTCGCTCGTGAACGGACTCGCGCTGCACGATGATGTTCTCTTCGCGCAGAGCGACACGATCTACTGGGCGGAGCGGTACGCCGAACTGCCGAATGATCCGCTGTTTCCGCAGCAGTGGGCGCTCGACCAGCCGAATGATCACGACATGAACGGTCCCGAGGCGTGGGCGATTTCCGAGGGCGATCCTTCGATCGTGGTCATCGTCCTCGACAGCGGCATGGACCAGGCGCACGAGGATCTGAACCAGGTTCCCGGTCAGAGCTTCACGGGCAGCGGAGCCAACGGTGGTCCGGCCGGGCAATGTGACAATCACGGCACCGCGGTCGCCGGCTGTGTCGCAGCGATCAGGGACAATGAAGTCGGGGTGGTCGGCATCGCTCCGGGCGTGACCGTGCGCTCCGGCAAGATCTTCAACGAGGTCTTCTTCCTCTTCTTCTGCACCCCCTTCCTTCAGTCGCAGGATTCGTGGTCGGCCAGCGGCATCGCGTGGTCCGCCTCCAGCGGGGCGCGCGTGACCAACTCCTCATGGGGCGGCGGAACAGCCTCCGCGGTGATCACGACGGCATACAACGCCGCGACCGAACAGGGCGTCATCCACTTCGGCGCAGCCGGCAACGGCGGGAATGGCTCGATCTCCTATCCCGCGAGTCTCGCATCGGTGCACG
This sequence comes from Phycisphaeraceae bacterium, assembly GCA_019636735.1. Classification (NCBI taxonomy): domain Bacteria; kingdom Pseudomonadati; phylum Planctomycetota; class Phycisphaerae; order Phycisphaerales; family Phycisphaeraceae; species Phycisphaeraceae bacterium. Next base: position 208,909 of record JAHBWY010000001.1, on the reverse strand, counting down.
CGGTCGCGGCCATCGCCAGCAACGGTGAGAAGGCGAGCTTCAGCCAGTACGGACCGGGGCTCTTCATCAGCGCGCCCGGCGCGGCGATCCTCACCACCGATCGCATGGGTTCGGCGGGCTACAGCGCGGGCAACTACACCACCATTGACGGAACCTCATTTGCGTCGCCCTATGCGGCGGGCGTTGCCGCGCTGGTGCTTTCGATCAATCCGGCGCTCACTCCCGCGCAAGTGGCGAACATCATGGCCGCCTCGGCGAAGGATCGCGGCGCGCCGGGGTACGACACCTTCTTCGGCTGGGGGCTGGCCGATGCGCACGCGGCCGTCCTGTTGGCGCAGACGACACTCGAGCCATCGTGCACGGGCGATCTCAACGGCGATGGCGTCGTCGATGGCGTCGATCTTGCGACGGTCCTCGGCGCGTGGGGCACCAGCGGCGACCCGGGCATTCCCGGAGATACCGACGGCAACGGCGTGGTCGATGGCGCCGACATTGCCGTGCTGCTGGGCAACTGGGGCGCGTGCCCGTAAGAGAATCTGCGACACTACCGCTTCAATCCTCCTCGGGCGTGCGAACAGGCCACGCCCGGGGTGGCTGCACGCTGAAGGTGCGTGCGACGCATCCGTTGCCCCAGCCGTGCAGGTCGTTCATGTCGTCCCTGTCGCCGAAGTCGTCGAAATTGCCCCACTCGCCCACATCGCGCTCGCTTGATTCGTCGCCCCATGGCGCATCGACCGATCCGATGCGCGTGATCGACGAGGCGCTTCGCCGCGCAATGGCGGCGACCGCTCCCCTCTCGAGCGCCGACGGTGGCGGCGCGAGCGCGGCCGACATCGACCCGCAACTGCGGCCGAACACGAACCCCGACTTCGGTGACTTTCAGGCCAACGGCGTGCTGCCGCTTGCCAAGCGCCGCGGTGCAAACCCGCGCGACATGGCGACCGCGGTGGCGGCGGCGCTCATGGCCGACCCGCTTGCGGCGCCCCTGCTCGAAAGGGCCGAGGCCGCGGGGCCTGGGTTCATCAACATCAGGCTCTCCGTCGCGGCGCTTGCCCAGATGGTGAGTGCCTTCGATTCACCGGCGCTCGGCGTGGAGATCCAGGCGCATCCCCATGCGGTGGTCATCGACCTCTGCGGCGTGAATGTCGCGAAGCAGATGCATGTGGGGCACCTGAGGGCGACGATCATCGGTGACACGCTGGCGCGGGTGTTCGAGCGCTTGGGTCGTAAGGTCTGGCGCGAGAATCACCTTGGCGACTGGGGGCTGCCGATCGCGATGACCCTCGCCCGGCTGCGGCGCGAGGGAACCGATCTCGCGCGCATCACGCTCGATGACTTGAACACCGCGTATCGCGCCGCCCAGCAGGACCCCGAGGACGAGGCGAAGCAGACTCTGCTTCGCCTCCAGTCGGGTGACCCCGAGGTCGTGCGCGACTGGGAGCGGATCATCGAGGTGACCATGGCCGAGGTCTTCCGCGCGGCGGAACTCCTCGGTGTCACACTGGGGCCGGAGCACAGTCGCGGAGAGAGCTTCTTCCGCGATCGGCTCGCGGGTGTCGTCGATGCGTTCACTTCGAGCGGATTGGCCAGCAAGGACGCCGGTGCGATCGTGGTGCGCTTTGCCGATCGCGAGCGTCCGCTCCTCATTCGCAAGGCCGACGGCGGGTTCCTCTACGCAACGACCGACCTCGCGGCGGTTCGACTGCGCGTGCAGGAGTTGAATGCCGATCTCGTCGTCTATGTCGTCGACGCCCGGCAACGCGATCACTTCAAGGATGTCTTCGACGCGGCGCGGTTGATCGGGTGGGAGACGCTCCCCGACGGCACGCATGCGCGGCTGGTGCACATCGGCTTCGGCGCGGTGCTCGGCAGCGACAAGAAGCCGCTCAAGACCCGTTCCGGTGAGAACTTCACGCTCATGGGACTGCTGGGCGAAGCGGTGGAGCGAGGTGTGCGCGAAGTCGTGTCGCGCGCCAGTGACCCCGCCGCACCCACCCACGGCATGAGCCGCGACGAGCTCGCCGAGATCGGGCGCGCCGTCGGCATCGCGGCGGTGAAGTACGCCGACCTCGGCAGCGATGTCACTCGCGACTATGTGTTCGACCTCGACCGCATGGTGCGCTTTGACGGCGACACGGGGCCGTACATCCAATACGCCCATGCGCGCATCGCGGGCATCCTGCGCAAGGGCGCGGAAGAGAGTGACGGTGGTGCGGCGGGTGCGTCCTCTGCGCTGGGGAGCGGCGGGTCGGAACCATCGCTCGACGGGCGTGCACCGCTTCTCATTCATGAACCTGCGGAGCGGCGCCTGGCGCTGCACCTGCTCCAGTACCCTCGCGTGCTCCAGGATGTCGCGCGGACCCTCGAGCCGAATCGCCTCTGCAACTGGCTGCACTCCCTAGGCGAGCTCTTCAACGGCTTCTATCAGGCATGCCCCGTGCTCAAGGTCGAGGATGCCGCCGTGCGTGCCTCTCGCCTGCGCCTCTGCGACCTCACTCGCCGCGCGCTCGCCGACGGCATGGGCCTGCTCGGCATTGCCGCGCCGGAGCGGATGTAGGCGGAAACTCACTCGCCGTGAGGTTCGACGCTTCGGCGAGTACCATCACAGTTCACCACCGGACGGTCGCGCGCCGCGCTGCCTTCCGGTCAACGCCCTGCGTTCCGGAGACCGCATCATGGCTGACGCCAAGGAACTCGCTGCACGCTTCCCCGCCGAATACGAGAAGGTCCGCGCCGAAATCGGCAAGATGGTCGTCGGCCACAAGGAAGTCGTCGACGGCGTGCTCATCTGCCTCTTCGCCGGCGGACACGCGCTTCTTGAGGGCGTGCCGGGCCTCGGCAAGACGCTGCTCATCCGCTCGCTCAGCGAAGCGCTTTCGCTTCACTTCAGCCGCATCCAGTTCACGCCCGACCTGATGCCCGCCGATGTGACGGGCACCACGATCGTCGTCGAGAGCGAGGGCGGGCGCGACTTCAAGTTCCGCAAGGGTCCCATCTTCGCCCAGATCGTGCTGGCCGACGAAATCAATCGCGCCACGCCGAAGACGCAATCGTCGCTGCTCGAAGCCATGCAGGAGAAGAGCGTCACCGTGGGCGGCACGACCTATCAGCTCGAGAAGCCCTTCTTCGTCATGGCCACGCAGAACCCCATCGAGCAGGAGGGCACCTATCCCCTGCCCGAGGCGCAGCTCGACCGCTTCTTCTTCAAGCTCGAGGTCGGCTACAGCACGCGCGAGGAGCTCTCGGAGATCCTCGACCGCACCACCACCAACGAGACGCCGACGATCCAGAAGGTCATGGATGCCGAAACGATCCTCGCGTATCAGAAGGTGGTGCGACAAGTCGCCGTGGCGCCGCATGTACAGGATTACGCCGTGCGACTGGTGCTGGCGACGCATCCGCGAGGCCAGTTCGCCACGCCGATGGTGAACCAGTTCCTTCGCTTCGGCGCCAGTCCGCGAGCGGCGCAGACCTTGATCCTCGGCGGGAAGGTGCGCGCCCTGCTCGATGGTCGAACCTCCGTCGCCGCCGAGGACATTCGAGGCTGCGTGCTCGCGGCCATGCGACACCGCTGCCTTCTCAACTTCGAGGGCGAGGCGGAAGGCAAATCGACCGACGAGATCCTCACCAACATCGTGGAGACGATGCCGGCCGACGCGCGGGTGGCGGTGTGAAGCGCCCTGCTGCACGCGCCCGATGTGAGCGGCGCACTGTGCGCCATGGTCATCGCCTCGTTGCGCCATGACCTTCCTGACACCTGGACTCGCGCTCCTGACGGCGGGCATCGGCGTGCCAGTGATCATCCTGCTGCATGTGCTGCGCCTGAGGCGCCTGCCGCAGCGCGTGCCGACCACGCTCCTCTGGCGCCGAAGTGTCGAGGATCTCGAAGCGAACACGCCATTCCAGCGGCTTCGGCCGTCGCTGCTGTTCATGCTGCAACTGCTGGCCGTCAGCGCGGCGGCGCTCGCCGCCGGAACACCCATGTGGAGTTCGAACGATGCGCCGGGCACGCTCGTGGTCGTCCTCGATGCGCGAGCGCGCATGCAAGCGATGACTGATCGAGCGCCACTGACACCTGACCGGGATGAGTCGTCGGCGAGCGAACCCGCGAGGGGATCGACCCCACGCAGCGCGGCGCCTCGCACGCGCTTCGATCTGGCGCGGGCCCGCGCGGGGGAGGTCATTCGCAATCGCAGCGGACCTGACACAGAGGTGCACCTGGTGGTCGCGCGCGCCAATCCTGCGCTCATCATGTCGGGTGGTGTCCGCGCGGCGCTCGATGCCCTCGATCGCCTCACGGCAACCGACGAACCGGGAAGCGCGCGCGACGCGATGGAACTCGCGGCGCAGCTTGCGGGTGACGGCGAGATCGTCTGGGTTGGCGACCCGGCACTGGCGCGGAGTGACAATGTCGGCATCTCGGTCCTCTCCGCGCAGCGCAGTGTGAGTGAACCGGGCACCGTCGAAGTGCTCGTCGCCGTCGTCAACTCGGGTCGTGAGAGTGTCGAACTTCCGCTGGTGGTTTCACTCGATGACGCGACCATGGCCGCTCGCCGGGTGCGCGTTCCCGCTGCTCCCGATGACTCGGCCGAGGAGCCGGGTCGCGCGACTCTGCTCCTGAAAGTGCCGTTTCGGCCCGGTGCGCTTCTCACCGCGCGGCTTGAAACGAGCGATGCGCTCCCGACCGACGACCGCGCGTCCCTTCGCATCTCGCCTGCGGCACCGATCCGAGTGGCGTTCATGGCGCCAGAGTCCGACGCGCCAGCTTCGCCGCTTCGCGCGCTACTGGCCGTCATGGACGAGGTTCAGCCTGTGTCGCTGCCGTGCACGGCGCCGTTGGCGTCACTGGCGGGCTTCGATCTCGCGGTCGCCGATGGTTGCGATCCGCCCGCCCTTCAGAGCGACAGCGCCGAGATTCCGTGGCTCATCTTCGCCTCGCCCGCGCCCGGTGCGGCACCGCTTGATCGTGCAGCCCAAGGCTCGATTCCCGGCGCCGCGCGGGCTCATCCGGTGACCCAGGGCGTTCCACCCTTTCTGGTTGATGTTGCGCCTGTCTCGTCGCCTGTTTCGGCGCCTGTATCAGCGCCGGCATCGTCCCGTGCGCCGACGCCTGCGCCGCCCCCCGCGTCGACGCCTTCATCGACGCCTGCGCCGACGGGACCAGGTGAGCCGCCCGCTCGCGCGGTGTCGCTTCCCGCGGGCGCGATTCCTCTCCTGGCCGATGGAGATCGATTGCTCGCCTTCATCGATCCGCGCGGACCTGGCGTTCGCTTTCTCTTCCCGCTGCGCGCTTCCGATTGGCCGGCCGATCCCTCGTGGGTGATGCTGATGCAGAATGCCCTGCTCTGGCTGGTCGGCGATGATGGCGAGAGCGCGGGCGTGGCGCTTCGCACCGGAGTGCCGGCGCGGGTGCTCGTCGAGGGGCGCGATGGCCAGCGCGCGTGGGCTGCGGCGCCGGCCATGTCACGGATCGGGACGATCACGCTGCGATCACCCGATGGCGCCGAGACGGAGCATCCCGTGTCGCTGCTCGATGAGGCGCAGAGCGACCTGCGCGCCAGAGCCGCACCCACCGATCCGCGTGGCTTCGAGGAGCGCGCCAGTCTTGCGAGAGATCGAACACGGGATGGCGACCGCATCGCCGATCGTGACGACACCGCGGCGCGCCCGCTCTGGCCCTGGTTTGCGATGGCCGCTCTGGTCCTTCTCCTCACCGAGTGGAGCGCCTACTTCGCCGCGATCAATCGGTCGCGCCGCGTTGCGTGAGGAGCGCCCACGCTCGAGTGGCCCCAGAGGGGGCGATGACGAACTCCGCCCGATGATCGCGCTTTGCCGTGAGAGGAGAGTCACCGCCTCGCTCACCGCCGCCACAGGCTTCATGCCGATGGCTCACCATCAGGTCAGGCTTGCTGGCGACTGATTCGTGGCATCATCGAGACGGCTGCTGCGCGGCCGTTCGATCAACCCCACGCTTGTCTCAACCCTTCGCGAGGACATCGGAGAGCCCGCTCTGTCGGCGGATGGGCACTTCCACGGCTCGGCGAAGCGACGCCTCGGTCGCGACAACCTCAACTTCGCCGCGGCTTCGCGTGAGCGCCGTGTAGAAGAGCTGCCGTGAGAGAATCGGCGATGTCGCATCCGCGGGAAGGACGACCATCACACGATCGAACTCCGAACCCTGGCTCTTGTGAATGGAGATCGCCCACGCCGGTTCATGGGCCGGCAGCGATGCGGGCGGCACCATGCGCGGTGCTCCGCGGTCGTCGAGCCCGACCACCACGCCCTCGCGCGTCACCACGCCCATGTCGCCGTTGGAGAGACTCGCTTCGCGATCGTTCTCGAGCACAATGATGTGCCGACCGGTCCCGACTCGATCGTCACAGAGCTTCGCATCAAGTCTGGCGGCGATGGCGTTCACCCCGCCGTCGCCGCGTCGCGTGGCGGCAAGCACCCTGAAGCGACGAAGCGAGGCGAGGGCCTCCGCGGCGCCGCGTTCGCCCTGCTCGCAGAGCTTCGCGTACAGCGGGCCGGCTCGCTCGACGACCAGATCCGTGAGCGTGCGCGGTCGATGACCTTCGCCTGCGCCAGGTTCAATCAGCGCGCCCCCCGATCGAAGCGCTTCGATGGCCCGATCGGCGTCGCCGTCTCGTACTGCGCTCACGACCGAGGCAAGCCAGGCGGCGCGGGGATCGCCCTTCGTGCGGTAGTTCTGCGTCAGGTGCACTGTGGCGGCGGCGAGGCGCGGTGCGGCGCAGAGGTCGGCGAAGACCGATCCAGCCTCGACCGATGCAAGCTGCTCGGAGTCTCCCACGAGGATCAGCGAAGCCCCCTTCGGTGTCGCCTCGACCAGTCGTCGCATGAGGGAGAGGTCCACCATCGAGCACTCATCCACGATCGCCATGTCGATCGGCATGGGATTGAGTGCGGTGTGTTCGAATGGAGCGCCGGGCTGGGGTCGCCAGCGAAGGGCCGCATGAATCGTCGACACGGAGAGCGACGCCCTCTCTGTGCCGGCTGCGGCGACTTCGACAGCAAGTTGCTCGCGCAAGCGCGCCGCGGCGCGCCCCGTCGGCGCCATCACCTGAATGCGCGGAGCGTGGCCACCGCGCGCCTGCTGAAGCACCTGCGCCACGATGCGGGCGATTGTTCGCGTCTTGCCTGTTCCCGGTCCGCCGGTGACCAGGAGCAGCCGCGCGTGGGCGGCGCATTCGATGGCCTTCGTCTGGCGCTCATCGAGCCCCGCAAGAGGCGATGACGACGCCTGCGACGACGCCTGCGATGACGACGCCTGTGATGACGACGCCGCGACCGCACTCTCCACTCGGGTGCCGTTGACGCGCTCGAGGATCTCCCTTGCAAGTCGCCGTTCATCGTCGGCGCAGCGTCCGGTGGCCAAGCGGCGTGAACCCGCATCTCCTCGCAGGACATAGGGAGCCTCGCACGGCTCACCCGCTTCCGCCCGCACAATCAGGCGCAGAGCTGCGCTCGGATCGTTGTCGCGATCGGTGGCTGCCCTCGCGAGCGCTTCAGCGGCCGCAAACCCTTCGCTCCACCATGAGGGCGGTTCACGCCCATCGACGCCGTCACCATCGGCGACATGCTTGAAGTCCTCCTCGGCGAGCAGCGTCGCGCCCCGACCAAGCGCCGCATGCACCTCCGAGAGAAGTCGCCGCAGCGCCGACGCCCCGCGCGCACCGAGCGAGTCGATCGCGGGCCCGTCAGGCCCTCGCTGCGCCACTCGAAGAAGCCGCTCCGCCGGACCGCTCGCCGTCGCTCGACCGCTTTCACCCATCGGGCCCAGGGTGTCTCGACGCGAGCGGAGTGAACGCTTCATCGGCGCCCTCCCTGTCGGCCTTCCCCTGCAGACTGCATCGGCCGACCCTGGGCCAGCGCGTCGAGCGCCTCGAGCACCGCGTCATCGGGACGATCGACAAAGAGCCCTCGACCCGGCTCGCGCGGATCGATCCCACGCACGAACGGGTAGATGACACCGCCGAACCACTCGCCCGCGGCGGGCAGCCCGCGCCAGCGCAGCAATCGCCGGGCCGCCACGGCATAGAGCAGGTACTGGAGCACATAGCGATCGCGAATCATCTCTTCGTCGAGCCGCGCGGCGCGATAGTCGACATCGTGCTCGCCGAGATCGTTCGTCTTGTAGTCAACGATCCACCAGCGGCCTTCGCATTCGACGAGCAGATCAATGGTGCCGCGCAGGAAGCCCTCCACCTCGCCGAAGGACAATCGCTCCGCGACCGGCGCGAAGCGCGCGACGACAGAGCCGGCACTCGCTTGCGCACAGGCGGCGGCGAGCGCGGCCGGCGTGACCCGCGCGCGCTGTCCAAGTGGCAGGCAGAAGGCAAGTTCCGTCGCCGCGCGAGCAGGTGGAATGGCCGCGAGCGTGGTCGCTGGTCCGCCCACCACGGCAAGGTCCGCCGCGCGCGTGCGCCGAGCCAGTTCGGCGAGCAGCGGCGCCGACATCGACTCCGCCATGCCTGCTTCCTGCACCGCTCGCTCGGCGAGTTCATCCATGTTCGCCGCCGCGCCCAGCTGCGCGGCCCACTCGAAGATCCGGTGCATCACGCGTCCGAGGTAGCGGCCACCGGAAAGCGCATCTCTCGTGACGATCGGTGCCGGTTCATCGAGCCGTTCGGCGAAGTCGTCGGTCGCGGCCAGGGCTTCGGGCTCGTGCTCCTCCGCTCCTGCGGTGAGACGCGTGAAGCTCGTGTCGATCATCGAGCGCAGCGGGCGCGTCAGCCTCGGACGCACGGTGATGGGCTTCGTTCCTTCAACCGGCGCGGGCGGCGGAGCGGGCGCCGACTCAACGGCGACGGGCGGCCAGGGATTGTCCGCATCCGTCACGCCGAGAAGATCGAGGACCGTCGAATCGCTGCGTTTCGACCTCTCCTGCGCGAAGATCCTGACGGCGAATCGGGCCCTCGTGACCGCGACATAGAAGAGCCGAATCGCTTCCTCGACGGCACGGTCACGCAGCAGTTGCGGCTCCAAGCCCATGGGCACTTGTGCCAGCACGCTCGCCTCGGGCGGAACTCCCGGCGGCGGAACAAGCTCGGGCGCAATCTGGGGGAGATCTCGGCAGGGCACTCGCACGGTCATCGGTGGCTTGCGCGACGAGGTCGCCTGGCCAGCCCACGGAACAAGCACGACCCCATACTCGAGACCCTTCGAGGCGTGAATCGTCTGGATCGTCACCGCATCGGCGTGATCGATGCGACGACGCAGTCGATCTCCGGGTCGCGTGCTCTCTTCAAGCGATCGCAGGTGAAGGGCATCGAGCGCCGTGATCATGGCCGAAGGCGACACGCCAGGTCCCGTCTCCGCGTGGATCAGCTCCGCCAAGTGCAGCGCGTCCGTGGCATCACGCGAAGTGATGGTGCCCGTGGCGTGCTCGATCGCCCGCTCGACGATGCCGAGAATGCCGCTGCGCCGCGACTCCTCGGCCCAGCGCGCAAAGGTGTCGCTCCACTGGGCAACCCGAGTCGCCGCATCGGGCGCGGCGAGATCAAGCGCCGCGACACCGACGATTCGCGAGACCATGGCGCGGCGCACCGATGCGGCGCGTCCCGGTTCCGCACACGCCCGAAGGATCGCACGAAGCTCACCCACGAGGTCGCTCCGAAAGACGCTCTGGTCGCCGAGCAGCACGGTCGGCACTCCCTCGGTGCGAAGCGCCGCATCGAGTTCAGCGAGAGCGTCATTGGATCGACCAAGGACGGCGCAGTCGCTCCAGCGAAGGCGGCGCACCCGGCCCTCTGTGTTGATCGTGGCATTGCTCCCAACCAACTGCTTCAAGACCCTGATGGTCCATGCGACCGGGTCCTCGGCGTTGCTCCCGAAGTGAACTTCGAATGGCGCAAGGTCCTTCGCCTCACCATGGCGCTGCACCGAGTCCGCTCGCACCGGAGGATGCTCGATTCCCTCCCTGACGAAGGGATTGGGCTGGCTGAAGAGTTGATTGACTGCCTCGACCACGCCGGGCGAAGAGCGCCGGTTGATGTCGAGCCGCAGTGGCGCTTCCGCGCCGCGCAGTCGCAGATAGGTGTCAAGATCCGCCCCTCGAAACGCGAAGATGGACTGCTTCGGGTCGCCGACCAGCACCAGCAGACGCTCCCGGTCGCCGGGCCGATTGAAGAGCGTCTCGAAGATCTCCAACTGCACCGGGTCGGTGTCCTGCGCCTCGTCCACCACGGCAAGCCGATAGCGCTGACGAAGAGCATCCGCGAGCGCGGGGCGCGAGCGAACAGCCTCAAGCACGATCACGAGCTGATCCTGAAAGGTCATCTCCCCCCGCTCTCGCAGCAGATTCGATGCCTCCATCTGCACCGAGGCGATGAGATCTGAAAGGCGCGCGTCGATGCCATGACCTTCAATCCGGGCCAGCGGAATCCCCCGACTGCCGAGAGCGCCTTTCGCCACCTGAAGCAGGTGCGTGAGGTCGATGCCTCGATCAGAGAAGAGCTGGGCCGCCTGAGCATCATCGCGCACGCGGCGGCTCCACCAGCGCATGACGAGCTCGGCGGCAAGCGTCTCCTCGTCAACGATCGTGTCCGACAGACCGCTGATTCCAAGCTCGAAGGCGTGATCGCGAATCACGCGAGCGCAGAAGCCGTGAATCGTGCTGATCGACATGGTGTCGATCTGGCGAAGTCCTTCCTCGAGCCGTGCCCGTTCCCTGGGCGAGCAGGGTCGCGGCACCGTTCGGCGCAGAAGCTCCGCCAGACGACCTCGCACACGGTGGTGCAGTTCGCGTGTCGCCGTTTCGGTGAAGGTCACCAGCACGATCTCGGAGGAATCGAGCACACCCTCGCGCGTGGCGGCTGCGATGGCCCTGAACTCATCGCTATGAATGAGACCGCTGCCTGCATCGGCTCCATCGAAGATCTGCTCGCCAGCGAGCGCCGCCGCCACGATCGTTGTGAGCTCGAAGGTCTTGCCGGTGCCGGCGCTCGCTTCGATCGTGCGCTTCACTTTCGGGCCTTTCGAGGTGGGGTCGAGGGGGCGGGCTTGGCCAACTTGGAAAGACGACCCGCAGTCATGCCATCCTTGAATGCGCGGACCATGGGACGCACGAGGCTCTCGGCAAGTTCTTGAAAGCTCGGCTCAGTCGGAAGCCCGCGCGACGCGAAGAACTCCTCTCGGTTGAAGAGCGCGCGAAGGGGCGCCTCGTGCGGCGCTCGACGCGTCTCCTCAAACTCGCTGATGCACCTTCGGAGCGCGACATCGGGCGGATCGGCGGGTGGCTTCTTCTCGCAGTGATGCGCATAGCTGTCCATCAGCGCGAGATGAGCACGGAGCGGAACTCGCGCTCCGAGGATGCTCCACGCTGCAAAGCGGGCGAGCAGGATTTCCGCATCAGCAGGCGAGGGCGCGTGGATGAAGCGCGCTTCGAGCTTCATCGGATCGCCCGCCGCCACCTGGCCGAACTTGCGCTGAATGATGAGAGCTCCGCGCCGATCGGCCTCAGGAGTCGTGCCGCTTGCCGCCATGGCCAGCAGACGAAGCCACGCGGGGAGCATGACCCACGGCTTGTCCAGCTTGTCAGCGGTCACCAGAAGGGGCCCCACTCCACGAAGCGCCGGAACAGCGCCTCGCACCCGCAGTGGCGGGTCACCGCCTACAAGCGCGCGGATGGCCTCGCACTCCTCGGGCCAATCGAGTTGAACCTCAACGGCCGCGCGGTCGAGTGAGGCCACAAGCGAGCCCGGCGCACCGGCATCAGCGACGATCCGATCGGCGGCGATCACCCAATCGGCCCGGAAGATCTGGACGAGATCCATCACTCGCACGCCGGCCACTCCGCGCGGCAAGAGTCCATGGCCCTGCATGAGGAGCGGCGGCAGATCGCGCTCCGTCACGATGGCACCGCCACTCCCGAGCGGAAGCATCATGTTGAGGAGCGTCGGTGCATGCTCTTCACCGATCGGATCCTCTTCCGGCTGCTCCGCCGCTTCAAAGTCGAAGCGCACGCCGAGACCTCGGAGAAACGCTCTCGTCGGCGACTTCCAGAAGTTCTCGAGGTTGTCGAGTGACTCGTTCAACGGCAGCGGCTGATCGGGCGTGACCGAGCTCGGTCCGATGGACCTCGCTCTCTCGGCGTTGGGTCGCGCACTTCCTCTGCGCCCTGGCGCCACTCCTCGGTTCGGAAGCGCAGGCCTTTCGACGCTCAACTCCGGGATCGCGTCGATCAGCTCGGAGATGAGCACACTCGGCGGAAGCGCAACGCCCGTCGTCGGTTCCACTCCCGGCCAGGTCAGAAGCAGAGCCTGCGATGCTGCCATCACGGTCTCAATCATCACTTGGCGATCGTCGAGGCGCGCATCACGATCACCGGGCTGCCTCCGCGCGGCGACGATATCGAAGCTCGGCGGCGAAAGGCGGCGGGGAATCGCGCCTTCCGCCATGCCGACGATGGCAATCACCCGGAAGGGAATGCTCCGCATCGGCTGAAGCGCAGCGACGGTGACACCCGATGCGAGCAGACCGCGACCGGGGTGCTCGTCGCGCAGCACTCCGAGCATGCAATGAAGCGCACTTCGAACCCCGATGGCCTGCGAAGGTCCCGCGAATCCGGCGCGGCGAGCGGCGTCGCGCAGCGCCGAGAGCTTCGAGCGGAGCTGCATCACGCTCGCATCGAATGGTCCGCCACCCGGCGCGGGAAGAATGGCCTGCGCCAAGCGCTCAACCTCATCGAGCCACGACAGGGTGCGCTCATCGCCGTCGGACGCCGGGGAACCTTCACTCGCGGTGACAGAAGGTGTTGCCGTCGCTTCGGGATCTCCCGCAACTTCGTCCACAAGCGGACGCTGCTGTGCGCCAGCGCAGGCGAGCGGGTGGAGCGCGGCGAGGAAGGTATCGAGGCGCGAGAGCACCTCCACATCGCCTCCTTCAACTGCGGCTTGAATGGCGCAGGGCTCCTCGCTGCCGAGGACGCCTTCAGCTCCATCGGGCATCACTGCGCCGAGCAGGAGTCGATCGAGCCCCCAACGCCAGGTCCCGATCTCCTCGCCCGGTCGCCCATGGTGGGCCCGATGTGAAGCGTCGATTCCCCAGCGGACCGCCGATGCTTCGGACCATGCGCGGAGAAGATCAAGGTCGCCTGGACTCAGGCCCAACGCAGCCGCAATCGGCTCGAGTGCGATCACCTCGAGCACCGCCGATCGCTCACAGCGCGAGAGCGCCAGTTCAAGGGCGCGTGCGAGCGCATCGATCGCGGATCCACCCGTGCGATCTCGATCGGCCACGGTGAACGGAAGCTGCACGCGCCCGTCGTCTCCGCGCCGGGCGTTGAAGACCGCCTCGACCATCGGGCCGTACTCGCCGATCTTCGGTGTCAGAATCGCGATGTCCTGCGGCTCGAGTGCCGGATCGCTTGCAAGGAGCCCGATGATCGAGTCGTGCACCACTTCGACTTCATGAAGCGCGCCATGACAGGCGATGAGGCGAAGCGAGGCATCGGTCGGCGCCGACGCGCCGGGATCGCTGGGCTTGCTCCCGGCGACGGCACTTGTTGACTTCGTCATGCCGGCTGCGCCCTCGACCTCATCGGGGCTTCGCAGGAGCGCCTGCACGCGCGCGAGAAGACTGGAGCGGCCTTCGGCGCACTCGACGGGTTCGATCTCCCTCACGCCCGCCGCGCCGGCGCGAACTGCTACCTCGACCGCGCGGGAGAACTCGATCGACTCGATGCCCCACGCCTCGATCAACGCATGCCGTGGTGACGCCGGGCTCGGATCAAGTGCGTACACGGTGATCTCCACCCGCCTCGACAGCGCCGACAGCAGCTCGAAGAAGGCCGGCGCAATCGTCGACACCCCGAAGACGGCGAGACGAGATGGCAATCCCGCCGGCACGCCGCCACCAGCGGCGCACGCCTGCAGGAAGCGCGCGCGATCGGAGATCAGCCGCGAGGGAGGGGCCGCGGCGGCGATCTCCCGCGAGAGTTCCGCGAGCCACGGTTCATCGGGCGCAGCATCGGCCTCGAGGCGACCTTGATGCCAGCCCCGCACGCGATCGACGCGATGCTGCGCCGCTCGATCGAGCACATCGGTGACCCTCGGCGCGAGTCGCAGCGCCGCGTCGCGCACCTCCAACGGTGAAGCGCCGTCGCCAAGGAGCGCCGCAGCCACTCGCCCGAAGCGCGGATCATTGAGGCGCTCCGGCAAGAGTTTCGCCACGCGGAACTCGAGTTCGAGCCTGAGGAGGCCGTCGTCCACGGACCATGGAGGAGCATCGCCATCGAGCACCGCCGCAAACGCACGAAGCAGGAACTGTCGGGGAAAGAGCGCTTCGACAAAGCCCCAGCACCCAAATCGAAGAGCGGCCTGCTGCGACATCCAGCGATCCAATCCTCGCCCCTGAATGACGACGATCTCGCTCACCGGCGGCGGCAGCGGCTGCGCCACCATGTCACCCAGCATGGCGTCGAGCAGAAGATCGAGTCGCGCCCCTCGGACGATCTTCAGCATCTCACCGCCGCCCACCTGCGGAATCCTCCGCGTCCGGTGCCTCCGTTCGCGTGGCGGCCGCGCTGCTTGCAGCCGCGCCCCGTGGCGAAACAGCAGCACTCGCCGCGAGGGCGAGCGCCTCGGAGCGGCTCGCAACGAATCGCACGCGTCGATCGATGCTTGTTGCGGGCTCCAGGGCAGCAGCATGCGAGCCGTCAGTGAAACCGGCCCGGTGCAGCACTTCCATTGGTCGTCGGCCCACGCCGCAGAGGATGACCTCGAGCCCCGCCTGATGCAAGCGCTGCACCGCACTCTCCAGGTTCAGCAGGCCCGTCGAATCGATCATGGGGACGCCCTCGAGGTCGAGAATCGCCATGCGCTCTCCGCCCGTCACTTGCACCTCGTTCATCGCGCGCTGCGCGGCGCCGAAGAAGAGCGGCCCGCGGATGTGGTAGTAGAGCACCCCCCGCTGCTTGGCGATCTCCGCGTCGGCGTCGTTACCGCCGACTTCGACAGCACTCAGTTCCGCCATGCGTCGCATGAAGATGAGGCTGGCCAGCACGACACCAACTCCGACGGCGATCACCATGTCGAAGGCCACGGTCAGTGCGAAGCAGACCACGAGCGTCAGGGCATCGCCCCGGGGCCCGCGGCGCACCACGAAGAGACAGTGGCGGAAGTCGCTCATGTTGCGGGCGACCATGATCAGGAGCGCCCCCATCGCCGCCATCGGAAGCATGCCGAGCCACGGCGCAAGCAGCAGGATCGCGGCGAGCAGGAAGAGCGCATGCGCCGCCGCCGCAATGGGCGTCCTTCCGCCCGCACGAACATTCGCCGCCGTTCGCGCGAGCGCACCTGTTGCCGCGAACCCGCCGAAGAGCGGCGCGACCATGTTGGCCATCCCCTGCCCAACGAGTTCACCATCGGGGTCATGACGGCGCCCGGTGAGACCGTCGGCCACGACGGCGCTCAACAGGCTCTCGATGGCGCCGAGGAGGGCGATCGCCAGCGCATATCGGAGCAGCGTCGACACCGTGCTCCAGTTGAATTCGAGGTGACGATGCTCAGGTCCCTCTGCATCCCACGGCACGAGAAACGAGGGAAGATCGCGCGGGACCCCGCCCACGAAGACACCATCGACCTCCTGGCCGAAGCGTGAGTCGATCGTCGCCGCGCGCCAGCTCTCGCCGAACCCCGAGAGCCACCAAGCAAGAAGCGCCGCGACTGGAAGCGCCACGATCGCCGACGGAACGCGCCGACTCACGCGGGGCCAGATCAGCAGCATGGCGAGCGTCATGAGTCCGACGACGACATCGCCGGGTCTCGTCTGCGGAAGCGCTCGGAAGGTCTCAACGACAAGCGCCACCGTGCTCTCGCGCCACGCCGGAAGGTGCTGGCCCTCGGCCGCCGGAAGGGTGACTCCGAGCATGTCCTTCACCTGCATGAGGGCAATCACCGTGGCGATGCCCATGGTGAAGCCGGCAGTCACCGGATTGGGAATGAACTCCACCAGGCGCCCCATGCGAAAGAGCCCGAGCAAGAGCAGCAGCGCGCCCGCCATGCATGACGCGACCATCAGGCCCGCGGGTCCATAGTGCCCGACGATCGGCGCGAGAATGACCACGAAGGCCGCCGTCGGTCCAGTGACCTGCACACGACTTCCGCCGAGCAGCGCCGCAACGAACCCCGCCACAATGGCCGTGAACAGCCCCGTCTTCGGCGGCATTCCGATCGCAATCGCCAGCGCCATCGAGAGCGGCAGGGCGACGACACCAACCACGCAGCCAGCGACCAGATCGGAGCGCAGCGAGCGAGCCGTCTCGCCGCTGGCCCGCATCTCGGCGATCGAGGTCCGCAGCGCCACCGCCCAAAGCGGCGAAGAGCGCGAAGTCCGCGGGAGTGGAGTGTCGACGCGTCGCGTCATGCGAGTCCGAAACGGACATTATGACCGGGCGCGCCGTCTCCTGTCAGCGCAAGCGGCACGATCGCGGGACTCGCCGACGCTCTCCGTACAATCCTCGGCGATGAGCAAGGACCTGCGGCCCATCATCGGAATCTCCGCCAATGTCAGGATCGAGGGAGCTCACACCCTCTACACGCTTCGGCGCGAGTATGTTCGCATGACGGTCGAGGCGGGCGGCGCTCCGATCATTCTGCCCCACGAACCGGAGTTGGCCGGGCTGGCGCTCCGCTGCTGCAACGGAGTCATCATCAGCGGCGGCGATGACATCGACATGCGACCCTTCGGCGAAGAGGTGCATCCTCGCGCGGAACTCGCCCCGCCACTCAGGCAGCATGGAGAACTCGCACTCCTTCGCGCTCTCGACCACGCTCCAGAGGTTCCGCTGCTGGGGATCTGCATGGGGATGCAGCTCATGGGCGTGAAGGCGGGATGCCGCTTCATCCAGCACCTTGATGATGAGTTGCAAGGCGCTGAGCGCCATCGGGACGGCCACCTTCATCCCGTGAGCGGCGCGCTCGGCAGTGGGTTGGTCGCCAGCTTCCATCACCAGGCGCTGGGCGATCCGGGCCCTTTCGAAGTGATCGGACGCTCCGATGACGGGGTCATCGAGGCCATTCGGGACCCTCGTCGTCCCTTCGCCATCGGCGTGCAATGGCATCCCGAGCGAACGGCCGATGAGACACTGGGCATCGGCCTCTTTCGCAATCTGGTGGATGCCGCCAAGCGCCACGCCGATAGACTTTCCGTCGAACCGTTGCCATTCATCTCGGAGCCCCTGCCATGAAGAAGATGTTCGCGATCGCTGCACTCGCTTCCCTGCTGCTCACCGCCGGTGCGAGTGCCCAAGCGCTGAAAGTGGGCTCCAAGGCACCGACACTCAGCGCCAACCGATGGGTCAAGGGCGAGCCGGTGCGCCGCTTCGAGCCCGGCACCGTGTACCTCGTCGAGTTCTGGGCTACCTGGTGCGGCCCTTGCATCAAGGAGATTCCCCACCTGACCAGGCTCCAGAAGGAGTATGGCGATCGTCTGGTCGTCATCGGTGTCGCCGGCAGCGAGCGGAAGTCCGCCGGTGGCAAGGATGATCGCTTCGAGAAGCTGAAGACCTTCGTCGACGGCAAGGGCAAGGACATGGACTACCGGGTTGTCTTTGATCCGGGCGAGGGTTCATACAACCACTGGATGCTCGCGTCGGGTCGTCGCGGCATTCCATCCAGCTTTCTGGTCGATCACGAAGGCAAGATCGCTTACATCGGTCACCCGGCTTCGATCGACGAGCCGCTCGCAGCCGTCATGAAGAAGGCGCCCATCAAGAAGCCCGACGCCAAGAAGGACGGCACCAAGGATGGCGCGAAGGACTCCAAGAGCGATCCGAAGGGCGATCCCAAGAAGGATGGCTCAAAGGACGGCGCGAAGGACTCCAAGAGCGACCCGAAGGGCGATCCCAAGAAGGATGGCTCAAAGGACGGCTCCAAGGACGGCGCGAAGGACGGCAAAGGCGCCTGACCCCCGGCGCATCTCGTGACCGACACGGTCGCCATCGGATATTCGACCAATGTGCATCCGGGCCGGACGCTCGACGAGGCGATCGCCGAGGTCCTGCGCACGGCACCGCGCGTGAGGCAGCGCCTCGTTGCCGCCGGCGCCCTTGCTCGAACCTCTCCGCTCGAACTCGGCCTCTGGCTCTCCGCGCTTGCGGCGCGGTCGCTTCTCGACTCGCCTGACGCGCTCCCGCGCCTGGCTGATCAATTCGCCGAGCATGGGCTCCGCGTGCGTTCGCTCAACGGCTTCCCTTACGGGCACTTTCACGCGGAGCGCGTGAAGCACGCGGTCTATCACCCCTCGTGGGCCGACGGCGCGCGCCTGCTCTACACGCAGGACCTTGCAGAGATTCTGGCCACACTGCACGCCCTCGACCGGAGCGCCGGGCGCAGTGTCGTTGATCACGCCAGCATCAGCACGCTTCCGATCGGATGGCGCGCCGACATCGAGAAGTCGAAGCATGGCGCGGCGCTCGGCATGGCCGCGACTCACCTCGAACAGCTCGTTCGGTTCCTCGCGACCGTCGAGGAGCGACACGGCATCAGAGTCCATGTCGACCTCGAGCCTGAGCCGGGATGCTGGCTTGATCGAGCAGCGCAGGTCGCAGACTTCTTCCAGTTGCTGAGGATGCGCCCCAACGACCCCGACCCGCGCCGCTACCTCGGCGTCTGTCACGACACCTGCCACGCCGCAGTGATGTTCGAGACGCAGGACGAGGTCATCACCACGCTCGGTGCATCGCGGATTGCCGTCGGAAGAGTCCAGCTCTCAAGTGCACTTGAGGCGCGCTCAGCCAGTGAGATCGAGGCGCTCACGCGCATTGTGGAGCCGCGCTACCTGCACCAGACCGCGTGGCGCGATGAGTCGCAGCGACTTCACTTCTTCGAGGATCTGCCGCCGGCAGTCGAGGCGTTGCGTGCCGAGGGGTCCGTCGCGCAACACGGCACCGATTCGCGTGCAATCCGATGTCACCTGCATGTGCCGCTCGCCGTCGATCAGGTCGATGGCATCGGCACGACGCGATCGGAAGTCGAAGCCTTCTTTCGCGCATGGCCGGCGGATGTCGCCCTGCCCCCGCTCGAAGTGGAGACCTACACATGGTCGGTTCTCCCCGAGTCGATCCGGCGCACCCCGCTCGATGAGGGCATTGCCGCGGAGATCCTCTGGGCCACGGACGCGATGCGCCGATGTCGGCCACTCGCCGCGCCTGCGGGTCCAACTTCCGCGCCACTCGACCCGACGGCCGGGAGGCGCGCACGGTGATTCAAGCATGGCTTGAACTCGCCCGGTTGACGAACGCGCCGACGGTCGTCACCAACGCACTGCTTGGAGCTGCCGTCGCGATGGCATGGTGCGCGTCGATCGATGCAGCGCCCGTCGCAGGCAGAGACATCGCGATCCTCGTGGCGGCCCTCGTCTCGACTTACACGGCGGGGATGATCATGAACGACTGGTTCGATCTCGCCATCGATCGAGTGGAGAGGCCGGGGCGACCACTGCCGTCGGGCCGCATCTCGAGCACCGCGGCGCTCAATGTGGCGATCATCCTGATGGGCCTCGGCATGATCCTCCCCTGTGCTGTGGCGCCGCGCATGTTGGTGTGGGTGCTGCTGCTTGGCTCTGCTGTGGTTGCCTACAACCGGCTTCATGCGTGGGCCTTCCTCGCCATTCCGCTGCTCGCCCTCTGCCGCATGCTTGCGGTGACCATCCCTGCGCTCGCCCTGACACCGGCCGATCAACCGCCGTGGCCTCTGCTCGGTTGTTTCATCATTCCGCTGGGAGTCTTCATCGCGCTCGTGACGCTGATCGCGCGGCGCGAAGTCGGCGCACCCGGCGCCAGGCGTTGGCTCGGCGTGCTGCTGCCGATCGCGGCACTCGCGCCCCTCGCCTCGATCGCCAGCGGTCTCCTGCCGCGCCTCACTGAAGGTCGGCTCCTCGGACTTGGGTTCATCACCGGCGCGCTCATCGCGTGGCTGATCCGGGCGCAGCTCTTTGCCACACCGCTGCCGCGTCGGATGGTGGCGCCGCTTCTGCCGGGTCGCTTGAAACCGGGCGGCGTTCGAATGCCGCGGGCGGTCATGGCGTGGATCGGCGCGATCGCGCTGATGGATGCGATGGGGCTCCTGCTCCTTGGCGAACCGGGCCTCGCCGTTGCCGCCATCGGCCTCTTCTTTCTGACCACGGTGGGCCACGCTCGAATCGCCGGCTCCTGAGGCGCGCGCGTCGTATCCTCACGGCCCCCATGGCGCGCTCCACCGCCGTTCTCCTGGTTGCCGGGCTCTCGCCGAATCTCCTCGGCGATCAGACCCCTCGGCTCCGCCAGTTCGCACGACAGATGGGTGGCGTGCGCACGCTCGTTCCCGATGTGCCCGCCGTCACCTGCACGGTGCAGAGCAGCATGTTGACCGGACTCCCTCCGGGAGGGCCGGGCGGTCATGGGATCGTCGCGAATGGTTGGTATGACCGCGAGAGCGCCGAGGTGCGCTTCTGGAAGCAGTCAAATCGACTGGTGCACGGGGAGCGCGTCTGGGATGCGGCGCGCGCGCGCGACGCT
The DNA here is from genome assembly GCA_019636735.1 of Phycisphaeraceae bacterium. Taxonomy (NCBI): domain Bacteria; kingdom Pseudomonadati; phylum Planctomycetota; class Phycisphaerae; order Phycisphaerales; family Phycisphaeraceae; species Phycisphaeraceae bacterium. The sequence continues at coordinate 188,391 of JAHBWY010000001.1, read as the reverse complement.
TCGGTGACCACGGCCAATCTCTTCTGGTGGTTCGACATGTACTCAAGTGCGGAGTTCGCGGTCACTCCACGCCCGATGTACCCCGCCGACGGCCGGAAAGTTCCCGACATCTGGACTCACCCGCCGGAGCTGCGCGAGTCGCTTCAGCGGCGCTTCGGGCGCTTCCCGCTCTTTCACTTCTGGGGGCCCCGCGCGGACATCCGGTCGACGGAGTGGATTGTCGGTGCGACGGTCCAGGTCACCACCCACCATCGACCCGGCCTGACGCTCGTCTATCTGCCGCACCTCGACTATGTGCTCCAGCGCGACGGACCGGGAAGCCTTGCCGCCGCGCGCGAGCTGCGCGAAATCGACCGGCAGGTCGGCATTCTGCTCGATCACTTCGCGCAGACGGCCACTCGCGTCATGATCGTGAGTGAGTACGGCATCGAGCCCGTTTCGAAGGCGATCGAACTCAATCGAATCTTGCGCCATGCCGGCACGCTGCAACTGCGCGAGGAGCTTGGTCGCGAGCACCTCGATGCCGGCGCCAGCGACGCCTTCGCGGTTGTCGATCACCAGGTGGCGCATGTCTATCTTCGCGATCCGGGAGACGCCGCGTTGCACCAGCGCGTCGCCGAACTCCTTCGACGCACCGATGGTGTCGACGAAGTGCTCGACCGCGAGGCCCAGCGCGAGCGACTCCTCGACCACCCGCGTTCGGGCGACTTTCTCTGCATTGCCGCGCCCGGCGCATGGTTTGCCTACGGCTGGTGGGAGGACCCGGCGAAGGCGCCGGACTACGCGCGCACCGTGGACATTCATCGCAAGCCCGGCTACGACCCGTGCGAGCTCTTCATCGATCCGAAGCTCACGCTGCCGGGGTTGCGCGTCGCGTGGACGCTCGCCAAGCGGCGCCTCGGCCTGCGCTCACTGCTCGAAGTGATCCCGCTCGACCCGTCGCTCGTTCGCGGAAGCCATGGACGCGATCGAGTCGCCCCGGGCTTCGAGCCCCTCTTGATCGCTGACAATCGCTTCGGGCCGCAGGAAGCGCGGATCGGATGCCGGGAGGTCAAGTCGGTCATCCTCGAGCACCTCTTCGCATAGTGACCGCTCGATTGCCCCACTCGACGGTCGATCTCCGATCGGAGAACATCTCGCCCATGCGCGGACCCCGCCGTCCCCAATGGCCGACCTCGCGCGACGCGTGCGCCGCGGCCTTCCTGCTCCTGCTGCTTCGCGCCTCAGCCGTGGCGTTCGTCCGCTCCGAGCCGGTGTCGGAGCAGATGGCGCCGGTCTCGTCGCGCGTCGAGCCCGTGGCAATCACCGAGGCGCTCGTCGTTGGCGGCGTCACTCGGGGTCGACGCACGCCCGTTCGCATCGACGCGATTGAAGCGCAACTTCTCAAGGGGACCTTCGCGGCTCCTGACGAGGGATCCACGCTCCAGTTCCCCGATGGACGCACCTTGCAGTGGAACCGGGTCACGGCCGGAGACGATGGCTTCCTTCGCAACGAGGGGCTTCGAGGCGGCTACGCATTCGTGCGCATCGAGAGCGATGCGCCGCGGGTCATGCTCCTCGACGCCACGGCCCACGGCATGGTCTATGTGAACGGTGAGCCGCGCATGGGCGACCTCTATCAGCATGGCATCACCGTGCTGCCCATCGAGCTGCGAGAGGGGACGAACACACTTCTCTTCTCGGCGTCGCGCGGCGTGCTGAGAGCAACACTCAGCCCTTTGCCGGAGCCGCCGACACCAACTCTCGAGCGACGCGACCTGACGGCGCCAGACCTCTTGGTGGGGCGCGCGGTCGACACGCATCTCGGTGTGCTGGTCATCAATCCGCGGACCGAGCCGCTTCGCGGCGCCACCATCCACGCGCGCCTCGCCGGCGGCGAAGTCACTGTCTCCGCCGTGCCGGAGATTCCGCCCCTCGGAGTGCTCAAGGTGCCCGTTCGGCTGATCGGCGCAGCGCCGCGCGAGATGGGCGTCCTCACGGTCGATCTCGAACTGCGAGCTCGCCCTGAAGGCGCGGAGGCTCCTCAGGAGAAAGTGAGCCGACTGGATGTGTCGCTCCGAGCGGTCGATGGGAGCGCCATGCGCCGCGAGACCTTCGTGAGCGGCATCGACGGAAGTGTGCAGTACTACGCCATTCAGCCCGCGGCGCCCGAGGGCGATGAGAGGCCGGGCCTCATCCTCTCGCTGCACGGCGCGAGCGTTGAAGCCAGCGATCAAGCGGCGGCATACTCGCGCAAGTCGTGGGCGCATCTCGTCGCGCCGACCAATCGTCGGCCCTTCGGCTTCGACTGGGAGGATTGGGGGCGACTCGATGCCCTCGAAGCGCTCGCCGACGCTGAGGCGCGACTGACTCCCGATCCGCTGCGTCGATGGGTCACCGGCCATTCGATGGGCGGCCACGGAACTTGGCATCTGACCGTGCACGACACCCACCTCTTCGCCGCCGCGGCGCCGAGCGCCGGCTGGATCGCCTTTCCTCCGGGCGGTGCCGATCTCGATCCCTCTCATCCGGTTGGCGCCATCCTCCATCGCGCGGCGCTCCCGAGTCGCACGCTCGAGATGCGCGAGAACCTTGCGCGACTGGGCATCTACATCCTGCATGGTGAAGCCGACGACAATGTCTCCGTCTCAAACGCGCGAACCATGCGCGGCGAGCTCGGCCAGTTTCACACTGATTTCGCCTATCGGGAGCAACCCGGAGCCGGTCACTGGTGGGGCCAGGAGTGCATGGACTGGCCTCCGTTGATGGACTTCCTGCGAGCCCGCTCGCTCCTCCCGACCGCCAAGCGCGGGAGCGTGACCTTCGTCTGCGCGTCGCCCACAGTCAATGGTCGTTGCGATTGGGCGCTGATCGATGCGCAGCAGGAGCCGTTTGTTCGATCTCGCATCGATCTGAGGCGCAACCTTGGCGATCGGCGCGTCGATGGCTCCACCTCGAATGTTGAACGACTCGCGATCGATCTGAGCGCCGCGGGCTTTGACGGTGAGGCGCCGCTGCGAGTTGAACTCGATGGCGCGGTGCTCGCCGACCTGCCGTGGCCGAGTGACGGCGTGCTCTGGCTTGAGCGAAAGGGTGATGTCGCATGGGCCCGCATCGACCCGCCCGGCCCCCAACTGAAGAACCATCGGCGCGGCGGACCATTCAAGAGCGCCTTCACGGGTCGCGTGCTCTTCGTCTATGGCACCCGCGGAAGTCCGGAGGAGAACGCCGCCCTTCTCGCGAAGGCTCGCTTTGACGCGGAGATCTTCTGGTATCGCGGCAACGGCTCGATCGAGGTGATTCCCGATCATCAGTTCGACCCCTCCGCCGATCCCGATCGCAATGTGGTGCTCTATGGGAACGCTGACACCAATGGAGCGTGGGAGGCGCTGCTGCGAGAGAGCCCCGTGCAGGTGGGGCGCGCCGGCGTGCGGGTCGGGTCGCACACGCTTCTCGGCGATGACCTGTGCACTCTCTTCATTCGACCGCGGCCCGGGAGCAATATCGCCAGCGTCGGCGCGGTGAGTGGCACAGGCCTCGTCGGTACCCGGTTGGCCGAACGCATGCCCTACTTCCTGAGCGGAGTGGGCTATCCCGATGTCGTGGTGATCAGCGCCGAGATGCTCGAGCGAGGTCTCGATGGCATTCGCTTGGCGGGCTACTTCGGCAATGACTGGTCGACGGAACGAGGGACCTTCGGCGTGATGCCAGCACAAGCCCCGCCGCCGGTGGCGCCTGAACCGGAGCCCGCGAGCGCGCCTGAGCCGGCACCGGTGCCAGAGCCAGCTGCGGCACCAGCGCCTCCTGAGCCCACACCACCGAGCGACCCGGCGCCTGAGCCTGGCCCACAACCTGAGCCTGAACCAATGCCGGATCCAGCGCCACCGCCCGCGCCAGATCCCGCTCCGGACCCAGCGCCAGATCCCGCGCCGGACCCCGCGCCAGATCCCGCGCCGGACCCAGCGCCAGATCCCGCTCCGGACCCGTCACCTGACCCCGCGCCCGATCCCGCGCCTGATCCAGACCCAGTTCCCGAGCCTCTACCCCGCTCTCGCATCGACCGCTGATCCTCAACCAACAAAGAAAGGCGGCGCCAGGCCTCGACCTGGCACCGCCTTCATCGTTCAGCACATCTGTCGGATCGATGATCCGACATGGATCATCGCTCCGCGACGACTCTCGACCAACTCACGGTGAGGCCGAAGGCGTCCACACGGGCACATTGGGCAGATTCAGGCCGCCGAGTTCACGCACCTGCGCGGTGCTCTTCTTCACATCGTCGCCGACAGGCTCCGCGCGGCCGCCGATGTGCTTGGCGAGGAACGCCTCGGTGATCGCATTGAAGGCCATGTTGTTGTCGGGGCGAGCGAATCCGTGACCTTCATCGGGGAAGACAACATAGGTCACAGGAAGCTGGTGGCGCTTCATCGCCTCAACGATCTGGTCGCTCTCGTGCACCTTCACGCGAGGGTCATTGGCGCCCTGACCGATCAGCAGCGGGCGCTGAATGCGCTCGACATGCGTGAGCGGTGAAATCGTGTCGAGGAAATCCGGCTCCGAGAGTGCTCCGACGCGAGTCTCGAACATCGCGATGAGCGGCTCCCAGTACGGTGGAATGCTCTGAAGCAGCGTCCTGATGTGGCTCGGACCCACGATGTCAACACCGCAGGCGAAGAGCTCCGGATCACGAGTCAAGCCCGCCAAAGTCGCGTAGCCGCCATAGCTGCCACCCATGATGGCCACCCTATTCGGATCGGCGTAGCCCTTCTTGATCGCCCACTCGACTGCGTCGTTGAGGTCATCCTGCATCTTGGCGAACCACTCTCGGTTGCCCGCGTTCAGGAAGTCCTTGCCGAAGCCGGTTGACCCTCGGAAGTTGACGCCGAGGACGGCGTAGCCGCGATTGGCGAGCCACTGGTGATAGGGGTTGTAGCCCCAACTGTCCCGCGCCCATGGACCACCGTGCACCATCAGCACCATCGGTGCGTTCTTCGCATCGGGGCTCGGCAGCGTGAGATACGACGGCAGCGTCAGCCCGTCGCGTGCAGGGATCTCGACCGTCAGCATCGGCTGCAGGGGCTTGCTCGCCAGCGCCGGCCGCGCGGCGCCGAGGTAGACGCCCTTGCCAGCCTTGCGATCCCACAGCCACCACCGCGCGGGCGAGAGATCGCTGCGGTAGATGACCACCCACTTGCTGTCATCGCGGCTGCGGCTTGTGACCTCGAAGTCGCCGCGATCGAGCTTCGCCAGCGCCTCGAAGTCCCTGCGAATGGCGTCCGAGAGAATGGTCCACTCGCTTCGGAGGTACTCGCTCTCCACGGCTTCAACATCGCGCGAGTCGGGGTTCACCATGGCACCGCTGACATCAGCCTTGTCGTTGGCGTAGATGAGTTCCTGCTTCCCGTCATCGGGCGACGGGGTCACCCGGAAAAGTGCCGCAGTGTTCCGATTGCGCGAATCGATCATGTAGGCGCCGCGGCCATCCTTCGTGAAGCCGACGAACTAGGTCGTCTGCGCGTCTTCGAAAGGCACCTTCAGGAAGGTGTACCAAGGTCCGTCCGCCGAATCGCGGAGCTCCGTCGTGGTGGAGCCATCGGGCTCCATCTTCACACGGGCGCGGATGTTCCACTCTGGGTCGGGAACTACGCCGATCCATCCGGCAGTGTTCTCGAAGATCATCGTCGACTCGCCGGTGCGCGTATTCACCCGATGGGCATCGAGCATCCTCGGGTCACGCGCATTGCTCATGACAAGGATCTCGTCGGGGAACTTCTTGTCCGTGTCGAGGATCTGAGCGAGGGTGTTCTCTCCTGGTGTGAGGTTGCGCTCCTCGCCGGTGGCGAGGTCGACGGCGAAGACCTGGTAGTTCTCATTGCCGCCACGATCCTTCAGGTAGAGGATCTGCTCGCCGTTCTGGGCCCAACTGAATCGGCCGATGGGACGATCCGTCGACTTGGTCACGGGCCGCGGCTGTGCGGCGGCAAGGAGACCATCCGGTCCGACAGTGCTCACATCGAGCGGCGTCACCCAGACATTCAGCACACCCTCGTATGGAGCGAGGAACGCGACCTGGGTGCCATCCGGGGAGAGGCTCGGCGAAGCGCGCTCCGGGTTCCCGAAGATGACGGCGCGCGGGATCAAGGGCTTGTCCGACGCGGCAAGAGAAGTCGCGGTCGAGGCCGAGGTCGCGGCGAGCGCAGCCGCGACGAACAGTGTGCGGGAGAGTGGGTTCGACTGAACTTGGTTCATGGGTCAAGTCACTTTCTGTGCAGGTTGCGGAAGAGCATTTTTACAGGCCCAGCGGCCTTCAGGACGAGGCGATCCTCGCCCGGACACTCGACCTTGGGTATCTCGGCCGCCACAATGCAGACGCCGTGCTCAGAATCGGCCCGCTCCAACTCGAGACGCCCCTGCTCCTCGCTCCCATCGCGGGCCACTGTGACCTCGCCTTCAGGGTGCTCTGCCGTGAGCTGGGGGGCGTCGGATTGGCCAGCACCGACCTTCTCAACTCCCGGGCGATTCTCCGGGGGACACCCAAGAGCGTAGCCCTGGCCGCCACGAACGAGTTCGATGACCCCTGCGGAATGCAGCTTTACGGCAACTGGGAGGACCCGCTTGCAGAGGCCGCATGCTGGGCTGTCGATCATGGCGCGAAGCTGATCGACATCAACATGGGGTGCCCCGTCGACAAGGTGGCGAAGAAGAACGGCGGCTCTCTTCTGCTCTGCGACCCTGGGTCAACCGTGCGCCTGGCCGAACGGATCGTGCTGGCGGTCGAGCGGCACTCTCGCGGCCAGGTTCCTGTGACGGCCAAGGTCAGACTCGGGTGGGATCCAGAGCACTTTGTGGCCCCTGCGCTGGCACGGGCCCTCGAAGGCGTAGGCATCGCCGCGATTACCGTGCACGGGCGCTACACCGTCCAGCTCTTCAGCGGCAGAGCAGACTGGGATCGGATCGCCGAGGTTGCCGCCGCCGTCGACCGAATCCCGGTCATCGGCAACGGAGACATCACCGAGCCTGCCCAAGCCGCCGAGGCACTGATGAAGTTCGGCTGCTCGGGGGTCATGATCGGCCGTGGCGCCTTGAGAACGCCTTGGATCTTCCACCGGAGCTGGTCGCTCATTCGTCACGGGACACTTCCCGCCGAGCCGAGCCTGGAAGCTAAGTGCGAGGTAATCCTTCGACACATCGAGCTTCTTGAGAGTTATCAGGACTCTAGGACAGCCGTTGAGACCATGCGGAAGAGGATTTCCTGGTATGGCAAGACCATGGGTCACATCAAGCCGCTCAAGGAAGCGGTCAGGACCGCCCATGATCTTGAGACCATGCGGGGCTCCGTTAAGTCCTATATCCTGAACAGACGATGCCCCGTCCGCGGGCCCGCTGACAGCGCCAATGCGGGTCGTGGTGGAATGGACCAGTAACTGAGCGTCGGCAGGGGTTCAGATTTCACTTTCTTCGGGGGAATACCGATCGAATCATTTGCATCGGCGTCCATCTCTGCTAGTCTTGGTCGCTGGATGGGAGGGGTGAGTGCTCCTTCCGTGGACATCATGCAGTGCAAAGAGAAGGAACACCGCATTCGCGGTGGCAACCGCTCTCGGAGGAAGGACGATGGCTTCAAATCTGTTTGGGCGAGCTGGGTTGGCAGTCGTTGGCGCGGCAGTTGCTCTGACCGCGTCCGCCGATGCGGCCACCATCATTTTCAACACGGTGGTGACGAACACCTCGAACTCGGTGCAGACCTATTCGATCACCGAGACCGCGGTGGCTTCCGTTGCCGGTCCCACGCTGATCTCCGGATCAGTGACGGGCACCGTGACGGACCTCAACGGTAACAGCGCGACCGTCGCCCCGGTTTTCGGAGGCAGCATCTACACCGCGATCATCGATCTGGTGAACCCGGTGCAGTCGCTCCTCACCGGTGCACCGGCAGCGTTCTCGGCGGGTCAGTTCCTCTCCGGAAACTCGACTCCTGAGGCGTTCTTCAATGTGCCGTCGATCCAGGTGAACAACTTCATCTCGATCCGACTCGAGTTCACCCTGACGCCTGGTGACTCGGCGAGCTTCACCAGCATCTTCACGGTGATCCCGTCGCCGGCTGGTTTCGCCGTGATGGGCGGTCTGGTCGCTCTGCGTCGTCGACGACGAGATTGATTCAAAAGGTTCTCTTGCCCAGCCGCTCGGCTGAGGCAGGATTGGGAAGTGCTCCCCGGCGTGTGTCGCCGAGAGAGTCATGGATGGAATGAGAAAGATGATGAGCGCGGGCAGAGGTCCGACTCAAAGAAAGGTCATCGGAGGAAATATGGGTTCCGTTCGAATCGCATCTCTCGCTGCTCTGACTGCGGCGTCCGTCTCCGCCTTCGCGGCTGCGGGCACCCCCCCGGTTGTCAATGTCGATGTCAATGTCAACGGGAACAACACGAACTACCTGCCCGCGGGCACCGCGACCGCCTTCACCGGCGTCTACAACTTCGTGGGCAGCGGCGCAGGGGTCAGCCACCTGACTTCGTGGAATTTCAACGCCACGAACAATCTGGAGACCTCGCCAGCGTTCGTCAGCGGAAACTTCACCTTTGTCAACACGAGCGCCGGTCTCGCTGACTTCGATGTGCTGATCACCCTCGACACTTCGCCCCAGGGTCCATTCACCCTGATCGGTGGCTCGGTGTCGGGCGGCCTGACGGCTGACTTCGACGGTGGCTTCTTCTCGAGCACCGGCGGAGCACCGATCTGGACCTCCTACATCGATGGCGTCTTCCAGGCATCACTGCTGAACCTGGCTGGCCCGGTGACCGCGAATCCGTTCGACAGCGTGAACATCGGCGCTGACTTCTTCGGCGATCCGATCCCCGACATGGTTGGCCCGGCTCTGGGCAATGCCATGCAGATCCGCTTCCGGTTCACCCTTGGTGCGGGCGATCAGGCGAGCTTCACCAGCGTCTTCGTGGCTGAGGTCGTTCCGGCTCCCGCCGGACTGGCCCTCCTGGGTCTTGCTGGCTTCGCTGGCCGTCGCCGCCGGAACTAAGTCCCCCCATCCGATAGCACTCTGAAGCGGGCCGGCTCACACGAGTCGGCCCGCTTTGTTTTTTGAACCAAGTGGCGGCGCGTGCCCGTTCGAACGGCCTCTCCCATCCCGGTGCCAGACGCATCGATGGAGTCAGCGCTCGAACAGCCCGTGGTCAACCAGCGAGTTCGCCCGGCTTCGGAAGCTCGTCGATTCGGGCCAAGCCGAAGACCCGCAGGAACTCGCGGGTGGTGCCGTAGAGCATGGGACGGCCGAGCTCCTCGGCTCGACCCACGATTCGCACCATGCGCCGCTCCATAAGGGTTCGGAGCACCTCGCCGCAGGCGACACCCCGAACGCTCTCAATATCTGCCCGGAGAATGGGCTGCCGATAGGCAATGATCGCGAGGGTCTCGAGTGCTGCTGGCGAGAGGCGCCCATCGGCACGGGCGGAGCGGATCCGCACCATCAATGGGCCGAGCGCCGGCCGCGTGAGGATCTGTCGTCCGCCAGCCACCGCCTCGATGCGGAAACACCGGCCAGTCGACTCGTAGCTGGCATTGAGTTCCTCGATGGCCGCGTGCACCATTCTGGCGGCATCACTCGAACGCCCTGCGCCCTGGACCGAGGCGGCCAGGCCCAGAATCGACGCAATCTTCGCATCGGGCAGTGGGCGATCGGAGCAGAGGAGGATCGCCTCAACGCGCTGCGTGAGGGGCAGCTCAGCACAGGGCTCTTCAGGCGTGGACAACTCGGGGGTTGATCGCTCGGCGCTTCCGCTCGCCTTTCGCCCACGCGTTCGAGGAGGTGACGCGGCCTCATCCGGCTGGTCGGGGTGGCCGCCACTCACTGCATCCTGAGCGTTCGGAGGCATATCCGCGTCACCGGTGATGGTCTCGTCCTCCGCGATGACATCACCAGGCGCAGCGACCGCGACCGCGGGTTCCGCGGCCTCTCCGACTTCCATGTCGGACGCTGACTTCGATCGTCCTGATCGCCTCGTCACCGTGTGTTCGCTATCGACGCGCGAGCGTCAACTTCGTGAATGCAAGATTGCGGGCTCGGTCAAGTTGCTCCCGCTGACGCGAGGTGCGCACAGACCCGTCGGTGAGCTGTGAATCGATCGCCGCAAGCTCCGCCTCGACCTTCGGTCGGTCGATGGCCTCGGCAGCGGTCGCTCCATCGGCCAGCAGCGTCACCGTGCCCCCCTGCATCTGTGCGAAGCCGCCACCGATGGCGAACTGCCTTCGATTGGAGCCGTTGGTCACCGTCAGAACTCCAACCCCGAGGCGCGTCAGGAACGGTGTGGTGCCGGACATGACACCCAACTGGCCATCCCAAGCGGGAAGGTTCACATAGTCCGCCGCCTCATCGAAGAGCGACTCGGTCGGCGTGACCACCATGCATCGAAGTCGGTCGGCCATAGGGGCTAGATCGTAGCGGACGCAGCCGCCAGCGCAAAGTTGCGGAATCGAGGCTCGTCGGTGACCTCCCGGACGATCAGATCCCGAAGCCACTCCGGCGGGGTGACCGCGGCTGGATCGACGCCGTGGGGAATCTCGACCTCGGCCATGACCAGGGCCCGCCCTTCGACAGGCGGCAACCCATGGAACTCATCGATCTCCCAGGTCAGGCCGTTGGCGCCGCGCACTCGATGACGCGTCTTGCGCAGTCGACGCCCCACCGTGCGGGGCCACTCGCGGAAAAAGGTCGCCGCATCGATCTCGCGCTCGACTTCCTCGCGCACCAGGCCGAGCCCGCGCTTCACGGTGTGAACGAAGGCCTCTCGCCCGCTCTCATCGACCGTGCGTCGAAAGCGGCCTTCAAACTCGCCACCCGCGGGAAGGTAACCCTGCTCGATGCGAAGGACTTCGACCGAACCTGGCGGCATTGTCGGCATGGCGCGCAGGAGGAAGGTCCGCTCGACTTCCAGATCGCCGGGAGTCGCGTTGCCGGATGAAGGTCGATTCATGGCACGCCCTTCACCGCGCTCCCGCGGGATGAAGTCGGCGCGACCACTCCGAGACGAGATGCGCGAGCACATGCTTCATGTTGAGGTTCGCCCGAAGCTCCGCATCGACGCCATGGAGTCGATCGATCGCCTCAAGCCAGCGCTCCGCCCGATCTGGGTTCTGGTCCTTCACCGCCTCTCGCAGGCGCGACTGCGCGAAGGCGCCGAGCATGGCGAGGAGGGCTCTCGCCCCGGCACGGTTGGCAGCCTCCTTGCTCGCCTGCTCATTCGCCTTCACGATCGACTTGGCATGGTCGTCGACGAACTCCGCCATCGCTTCGGCGAGCGTGGCGCTGTAGCCACCCTTGGCCAGCGCTTCGACTCCGGGTCGCAGCGACTCCCATGCAGCCGGTAGGCCCGCGTCAACTGCCAGCTTCGCCATGCCCGGCGATCCGCACGCGAAGCCGTCGACCCACGCGCGCTCCGAGGCCGACGGCGCAAGGTTGCTCTGAGACCACCAGCGCGCCATCGCATCGGGAGGCAGCGTGCCGAACGCGATGCGCTGGCAACGGCTCCGAATCGTCGGGAGCAGGCGATCCTCCTGCTGAGTGCAGAGGATGATCCATGTCCGCTCCGGCGGCTCTTCGAGCGTCTTGAGCATGGCGTTCTGCGCCTCGACCTCGAGCAACTCCGCCTCGTCGATGATGAAGACTTTGCCGTGGCCGAGCAGCGGCGTGCGAAAGACGGGCGGCGTGTTCGCGGAAGCAGCCCCCCCGCCGAGCATGCGCTCGCGGAGAAGGTCGAGCGGCAGATTCGTCTGCTTGCGCTCGCGCAGTTCTCGCATCTCGCTCTCCGCAGCCAACTCCTTGCGGATGACATGGAGATCGGGATGGGTCCCCGCGTCGATCAGCCGTGCGACCTCGGTGTCCCGCGGCGGCTCGAAGCGCTCGATGTGATCGCCGGTCGTCGCGGGGTCGAGCAGGAGCCGTGCCAGTCGCATCGACGCGGTGAACTTGCCGACACCCAGCGGACCATGGAGGATCCACGCATGGTGCAGGCGGCCGCGCCTCAGCGCGCGGACCATCGCGCGAACCGCGTGATCCTGCCCCAGAAGCGCGGCGTTCAACGCGGAACCTCAACCAGTCGGCTCGGCTGCGGCACGGCAAGATCGGGTCGACGAGGATCGCCCTTGATCATGAGCTCCTCGCCATTGAGCAGCGAGGTTGGGAAGCGCTTGCGGTAGGCCTCGACTTCATCGGAGTAGAGCGTGCTTTGCGCGTCATACGCCCGCGAGTTGAACGCGCCCACCGTCACGATACTCGTGAGCTGATCGGCATCGTGGTAGTACCACGCGTCCACACCCTGCGCCCGTAACTGCTGGCAGTAGGACTCGGCCGCACGACGAATCTGAGGGAAGGTCATCGTGCCACTCCCAAGATCGCTCCATGCAGCGACCTGGAGCGTGTAGATCACCCGCACATTGGGGTTCTGGAGTCGGATCTGGCGGAGATCCCACGGACCGATCCGTTCATCTCCAGACTGCTCGAGGCGCGCAAGCATGGCGCGTTGGAAGGGCCTCGAATCGCCGATCACGATCTGCTTCAGCTCATCGAGCGCCGGGCGAGCTCGCGGATCTCGTGGACCGTCGTATCGACCCCACATGACCACGCTGCCAGATGCGGTGCTTCGCACGAACGCGCCCTGGAGCTGCGGGATCTGCTGCTGGAACTGACGGCATGCCGCCTCGGCGACGGCACGATGGTCATCACCTCCGAAGGTCATGAGCGCAATGCTCCAGACAGGACGGCCCTCGTCCGCGACACGCCCCGCGGAACTGTCGGCGGCGTCAGAGCGTCGCGCGCCGCGCGCGGCCGAAGCAGTCGCAGCCTGTTCCACACTGGTGCTTCCACTGCGAGAGGCTTCCGGGCGCGGAGTGCCTCGAGCGCCAGCGTCCTCAAGGGAGATGGCAACGCCGGAGTCATCGTCGACCCCCGCCTGCCGACGAGCAGCGCCGCCGACCCTCGATACCGGCAACGCTGGCTCGAGCGCCGCAAGTCCTTGCAGGTCCGAGTCGGCACCAGATGTGGCGACAGCGCCAGGGCCCGCGCCAGTCGGCTGAGTTGATGGACCAGCGCCTCGATTCACACGCGCCATTGGCTCCGGCGCCTCACTCTGACCGGGCTGGAGGCGATTACGCGGGCGGCGAACCCAGATGTTGTCATCGATCTCATCGCCCTGATTCATCAGGGAAGTCGGTGTGACCTCGGCGACGGGAGCCGGTGCGGCGAGCCTCGCCACCGCCTCGCGAGCCTTGGCCTCATTCGATGTGGAGTTGCAGGCCGACAGTCCACATAGAAGGATGAGAAGGAGGCCCGGTGCCGACCTGAGAAACAAGGTATTACCGGCCACGCGCACCACACCCCGGGCAGCCGTCTTCCACGGCGCACCATCATCTGACGAGAGGCGAAGGTGACAACGACACAAAGTCAAGTGGCGTCCAAGGTTGCGCCATCCTGGCGATTTGCGAATCCTTCAAGCCGCATCTTACATGCCGACGATACAACTCAGACAAGAAGCTGCTGCGGAGTCGCGCTTCGGATGAGTGTCGACTCGGGTTCCAAGGACGCGGCACTTTCGAGAGTCGTCGGGCGTTCAAGGATGGACGGCCCGCCGAGGAGCCTTCGCTACAGATGCCAGACATTGCTTCCATCGGCCCCTCGACTGGACCCATCTCACCGGTGGCGTCGCCTCGTCCTTATGGCGCGCCCGCACCGGTCGAACAGCGCCCAACCGCCGATCGAGCGGAGATCTCCGATCACGCGCGACACTTGGAGCGCCTGCGTTCTCTTCCCGATGTTCGCTCCGCGAAGGTCGATGCCATTCGTGACTCGATCGCCCGTGGAACCTACGACACTCCCGAGCGCATGAAGGTCGCGCTCCAGCGCCTGCTGGATGACCTGACTGCGTAAGCCGACTGCGGGGTGTCGGCGCCTCATCATGCGCCGGATCATTGTTCTGCTTCTGGCTGTACTGCTCGGTGCGGCGACGACCTTCGCCTTCGCCGCGTATGCGCTGATCTCTGCCGGTCCGGCGGAGCGGATGAGCACTTCCATCGTCGTTCGCAACGGGACCGAGGGATGGATCGTGCGGAGGCTCGACCGGTTCGGGCTCATATGGATCAACTGCGAGCGGCTTCGCCCGCCGCTCGTGAATGCGGCGCCGACGCTCATGGACATTCCCTCATGGTCGATTCCACCGGAGGGCCCATGGCCCGCCGGCGGAAATCCGCGGGTGGCGACACTGGCCGTCGGCTGGCCTGCACCGATTGCTGCGCGTCAATGGACGACCACTTCGCTCAGCCAGATCTTCCCTCTTCAGGTGGAGCAGGATGATGGACGCGACAGTCTTCGCCGTGCCGCGGGTCGCTTCATCGACGCCGACGGCGGACCTCCGCGCGTCTTCCTCTGGCGAGGGTTCCTCGTCAATACGGGCATCTTCTCGCTCGCATGGGCCATTGTCGGGTGGAGCGTGGCTGCGCTCTGGACGGCGCTATTCCACCGGCAGGAGCGGAACGATGAGGCGAACAAGGATGAGCAGCGCTAGACCGAGGGCGATCATGCCGACGATCACCTGCACGAACATGACGACCACGGCCGCCCAGTAGCGCTCCATCGATCCAAGGCGGACCGCCTTCCAGACCATCGCAACGCAGAAGACGAGCGGAACGGCAAGCAGGTACCAGAGCGCTCCAGCCGACGGCATGGGGGAGACGAAGGGAATCCAGGCGATGGTGCTCATGCCTCCTCCTCGGCAAGGCGACGCGCTCGAGAGGCGGCGTCGAGCATGGCGACCAGGTTCATGAGTCCGCCGAGGGCGATGTAGAGCATGCCGATGTCGTTCACGACACCCACGCCCTTGTAGATGTTGATCTTCACCTCGCTCGGTGGTCCGCCGGGTGCCAGAGCCGGTCCGGGACTCGCGATCAACTCGCCGACGCGCGGCGGGTCCTGCTGAAGCAGACGCTCATTCGCAAAATCGGCGACGAAGGCGATTGGACCGTTCCAGGCTTGCGCGAGAAACCACGGTCCATCCTCCCGTTGATCGACCGCGTCGATCCCGCCGATCAGGAGGCCGCCCAGAAACAGCCCGAGCACGCCAGCCCCCACCAGAAGACCGCGCCGCCGCTCACCGAGCCACCAGTGACCCAGACCCGGAAAGGCCCAACCCAGCACGAAGGCGATCGCCCCTCGGCCAAGGAGAATCGCGCCAGCGCCGACTGCAATCAGGATGAATGTCTTGGACCAGAGCACGCCGCGTTCTTCGGATGGTTTCCATTCAGATGCTACAGTGTGCTTCACGCATGAGTCACGCCGAAGGGAAACCGGATCCGCAATCGGAGCAGGAGCGCTGGAAGAGCGTGGTTGATCGTCGGTCGGGTCTCGACCGTCGGCAACTCGAAGCGCCCAGTTCGACCAACCTCGAGCGCCGCCGTGGGCCCGGGCGCCGCCTCACGGACTTCGTGAAGAGCGCGGAAGAGGGGGAGATGAACCGCGAGCAGTTCCTCTTCCTGCTCGCGATCGATGCCTTCAAGCGCGTCAATCACAAGACCTTCCCCTCGTGGACGGATGTGCTCGAAATCATCCGGAAGCTCGGCTACCGCAAGACGATGCCCAGCGAGCTCCAACTCGGGCGCGATGTTCCCGATTGGACAGAGAAGCCCACGGCACCGAGCGGCGTTGACCGGGAAGCTCCGAACGACGATCGCTGATCGAGGTCACCCGCGGTTGCGGGGCAGAGCCTGACGACTCAGGCCTTGCTCTTGTAGTAGTCCGCGTTGATCTGGATGTACTTCTGCCACTCCTCGGGCAGGTCATCCTGCGGGAAGATGGCGTGAACAGGGCACTCGTCCACGCAGAGGCCGCAGTCAATGCAGGTGTCCGGGTCGATGAAGAGCTGATTGCTCTCACCGTGATCGCCGTCGCTCTTGGTGGGATGAATGCAATCGACCGGGCACACCTCGACGCACGCGGTGTCCTTGGTTCCGATGCAGGGTTCGGCAATGATGTGGGCCATGGGGGAGCGGCGAATCCTACGGTCACCGAGGACCCGCCGCCAAGTGCTCGTCACCAATCAGCGTGGAGACCTGCGTCACGGGCCTGTGGCGGTGCAATGCGCGCAGGGCGAAATGTCATGGTGCAAAAAAGCCGCCGGAGCCGACATAGCCGGCTCCGGCGGCGGTTCGTTCACTGCGGAGAAGATTACTTGCGAGAGGACTTCTTCTTCTTCGAAGTCTTCTTCGCAGCCTTCTTGGCGACCTTCTTCTTCGCCTTCTTGCGAGCTGCCATGTGCCAGGCTCCCTTCGTTACGCGTAGGTGTCGGAGTGAAGGAGTGCTGCCCGCGTAACGAAAGCAGACTCCCACATGGAGTTGTACCCTTATCGGCCACGAATGCAAGTCGACTTCAGAGAATTCGGTGAGGATGTCCCTGTTGGGGGTCTCGATGCACGCTGAGCGCGCGTCGCCATCAGATGTCGGTGGTGATGCAACACCGCGCCCGGCGCTTCGCATTGTGGTGCATGGCGCGAAGGGTCGCATGGGTCGGCGCATCGTCGCGTGCGCGGCAGAGACGCGGTCATTCACGATCGTCGCCGAGCTTGATCAAGGTGACTCGGAACGCTGGATCGGCTCATCCGACAGCGCCGACGCGATCATCGACTTCAGTTCCGATCGCGGAGCGCAGGTTGCGGCGAGAGCGGCAGTTACGAAACGATCAGCGCTCCTGGTCGGAACCACCGCACTCTCCCCGGAGACACTCTCCATGTTGCGCGACGCCGCACGCTCGGTGCCGGTCATGGTGGCGCCGAACACCTCGCTCGGGGTGGCGGTGACTCGTCGACTGGTCGCCGAGGCGGCGCGTCTCCTGGGGTCGGAGTTCGACATCGAGATCGTCGAACGCCACCATCGGCACAAGCTCGACGCGCCTTCCGGCACAGCCAAGGCCCTGGCTGAGTCTCTCGACGGTGCCGGACGCCCGATTTCGCCCGAACGAATCCATGCCCAGAGGCTGGGGGATGTCATCGGAGAGCACACCGTGACCTTCGCCGGTCCCGGCGAGGTGATCGAGATTCGCCATGCGGCGACCAGCCGCGACCTCTTTGCGCGAGGCGCGCTGCGGCTCTCCTCGTGGCTCGTCCACCGGCCTGCCGGGTGGCACACCGTTGAAGAGTGGATCAGCGAGTTGAAGCACTCCCACGGCCCCGGAGGATTCGCATGATCCAGACCACCACGCTCAGGAACGGCATGACGGTAGCCGTCGAGACCTTCGATGGAGTCCAGAGTTGCTCCCTCGCATGGCTTTTGCCGGGCGGCAACTCCTATGACCTCGAGGGCGCCGCCGGTGACGGCGATTCCGCCCTCATCGCGGAGTACCTCCTTCGCGGCGTCGGCTCCATGAGCAGCCGTGAGCACAGCGAGGCGTTCGATCGCTTGGGCGCCGACCGTCACTCGAGGACGACCAAGTTCCACTTTCTGTTGAACTCGACGATGCTCTCGCAGCATCTCGGCGAGACCTTGAAGCTGGTGGCGCCGATGGTCACTGCGCCACGCTTCGACCCTGAGCACCTCGAACCTGTGAAGCGGCTGGCCCTCCAGGCGCTGGCCGGTCTCGACGACGAGCCGCAGCATGTCGCCTTCATCCGCGCCTCGGAGCGCCACTTCCCCGCCCCCTTCAACCGCTCGGGCTACGGTCACGCAGACGCGATTCAGTCAGCGACGGTGGAGCGCCTCAGGGGCGAGTGGCTCAGGAGGGCCAAGCCTGCTGGCTCAGTTCTTGCCGTCGCGGGCCGCATCCGAATTGACGAGGTTCTCGGAGTTCTGGAGCCTCTCATCAACGGATGGGAGGGCTCGTGCGAAGAACCCCGTGTGGCGGCGCCGCCGCTCGGAGGCAGCGTGCATGTGCAATCTGCAACGGCGCAGACCCACCTCGCCTTCGGGCTTTGGGCACCGGTCGAATCCGCGCCAGAGTCACTGCGGCATCGATTGGCCGTCCGCATCTTCGGCGGTGACACGAGCAGCCGACTCTTCACCGAGGTTCGTGAGAAGCGAGGGCTCTGCTACTCCGTGGGCTCGAGCGCCACACTCGGTCGCGACTTCGGCATCACCTCGATCTACGCCGGGAGCACCCACGAGCGGGCGCGTCAGACCCTGGGCCAGATTCGAGCGGAGATTCGACGCCTCGCCGACGGCGTGACCCCCGATGAGTTCGCCCGCGCCGTCGTGGGATTCAAGAGTCACCTTGTCATGCAGGGCGAAAGCATGTCGGCACGGGCCAGCGCCATGGCGGCCGACATCGTTCGCGTGGGGCGACCTCGGTCGCTGAAGGACCTGGCCGCCGAGGTCGACGCGGTCGACTTCGAGTCACTCAACGCCTATGTCCGCGGGCCGATGGCCGATCGCTGGTCGAAGGCTGAAACGCTCGCGGTGGTGGGCCCGCAGCCACTCGACTCGTGATCCGGCAGCTCCGCCGTTGTCGGAGCGCCACGGCCCCGCCCTATACTCGCCGCCATGTCAGTCGAGATGCTGGTTCTTGCTCCAGGCACGCGCGTGCGTGTGACCCAACAGATGCCGCAGGTCGAGAAGGTCTGGACCACGGCGGTTGAAGGCACCGTGGTGCGCTGGCGACAGGCGACCACGGGAAGCTGGTTTGCGCACGCCCGTAACGATCGCCTTTGGCTCGATCGCCTGGAGCTTCGTCGGGATGACGGCGAGCTCGTGACGCTCAATCTTGATCGATACAGCGTCATCGACCCGGTGGCGTGACTCACTGTTTCAAGCAGGCCGCGGCGTTGATGGCGCAACCACGCCCGCGTTGCACCACATCGTGTGGTTGAGCTGCGGCCTCACCACGCCAAGTGCGTTGGACCGCGCGAAGCCCGCGAGGCCGACTCCGTCAGTGACCGGCCTGCATCAGGCGCATCAGTTCGGCCACCTTCGCTTCAAGCGCAGCCACTCGTGCTTCGAGCGCCGTAACCTGGGCCGTTGTCGCGGGCACCGGGGGCGGCAATGCCGGCAGCGTCTGGAAGTGATGTGGCATGAGCGGGCGGATCATGTGATCGGGGTGCCACGGCTCAAGGACGACCGTCGCGGAAAAGGTGCGGTCGCCGCGACGAGCCGTGACCACCATCGAATCACCAGGCTTCGCGGCGCGGATGGCGGAGCGAATGGTGTCTTCGCCCGCGTCGGGAAGACCTTGCACCGCGATGATCAGATCGTGGACTTCGAGGCCCGCCTTGTCTGCGGGAAGACCCGGAATGACCTCGGCCAGCATCGAGACCTTTGACGGATCGAGGCCGAGGTGCTTGGCGAGGGCGGGAGGACACGCCTCGAGCTTGCCTCCCGCCATGGCTGCGGGCGGCACGAGTCGGTTGCCGGCCAGATCTCGGAAGCTCCCATCGGGAAGTGGCGTGGGCCTCGCCGCCGGTGGAGTCGATGCGGGAGGTGGCGTGGATTGGGCGGGGGCCGGAGTTGCTGCAACCGCGGCTGGTGCCGCGGTGCCGGCGGCGACCGCAGTTGAAGCCGTCCCCTGTTGTGCCGCAACGGAAGCACACGCAGCCAGGAGAACGCACGCGACAGGCAGTGAACGCCGGAAGGTTCGAAGCGTGATGCGCATGACTCCATGCTACCGTGATGGAGTCGATGCGCGCGAGCCGAGCCAAGGGCGCCTGCGGCCAACTCCTTTGGATGACGCCGATCCTCCTGCTGCTGGCAGCATGTGCGGAGGATGGCGCACTGACGGCTCGGCCCCATGATCCGGCGGTCGGCGATCGCGCGGCGAACCGAATCAACCAGCCCTCGTTCGAAGCGGCCTCGATTCGAATCAACCCGCTCACACGCCGCGTCGACCCCTCAGGTGGAGTTCCAATGGCCGCGGCGTCAGGCCCGCCGGGACAAGCCACCGAACTCGAGATCCGGGTGGAGTGCCTCGACGCCGACGGCCTTGAGGTCCGTACGAGCGGATGGCTCTGGGCCGAGATTGAGTCGGCGGGGCAGCGCTGGACGGTCGGACCGGTCGACCTTCAAAATCGTCGGACGAACCTGAGTCACTTCGAGGGCATCACGCGCAGCTACCGATTGAGCGTGACCCTGCCCGCCGAGGCTCGGCCCGCCCCTGGGTCGGAAGTCGAGATCAACGCGTTCCTCAGGCTGCCCGACGGCACGCTCCTGACCGATCGTCGCAGTCTCGCGTGGCGATAGAGGCGCTCGAGGCGGCACTACCGCAGCGGTGTTGCGACTCCTTTGATGTCGTCGATCTCGCCGGGTGCACCGACGGGTTCAGCGCGGCGCCTTCGTCTGTACGACGGAGGTCATGCCACGAGGCAGATTGAAGGCGAGCTCGGTCGCGCCGCGCTCATCGAGAACCTCGACCACACTGCGGCGATGCACGCGCACTCGTTCGGGCGCGACAAGCCGCCCATCGACGCGCGTCTCCGCAACTCCATCGAGCATGCGAATCTCGACGCGACGAAGGCGGCCGTCACGATCGATCAAGGAGGTGTTGAAGGGCTTGCCCTGCGGGCGTGGAGGCGGTTGTGATCGGCGCGGCGCCTCGTTGCGGGCGCCCCACTCATCCATCTCGTCGAAGGCGTCCCAGTCATCGTGGTCGGCGCTGAGGTCCCGCGCGCCGCTCGGTTCATGCACCTGACCTCCCAAGAGCGCCGCAGGCGACGCGGCCGAGAGATCCCCCGATCGGTGCGCTTGCGGTCGTCCCTCGCAACCCGAGAGCGCGAGAAGAGCCAACACCATCCCCGGGAGCGCGGCGTTCAAGGACAGCGCCCAGACGGTGCCTTGTTCGGGTGAACGGTGCCTCACGAGAGAACCGTAAGGTTGCCGCAATGGAAAGCCAGCAATCTCCCCGCATTCCGCCCGTTCGCATGAGAACAGTCGGAGTCATGCCGTGGTTCCCGGTCCATCTTGCGGATCGACCGTCCGAGAGCGAGGTGCTACACTCCGCGGCTCGATTCGTGCCTTGGGGATTGGTGTAACGGTAGCACGAGTGGCTCTGAACCACTTAGTCCTGGTTCGAATCCAGGATCCCCAATTGCCGCTGGCCGCAGCATCGCGGGCCAGAAAGGCACGCGATGACCTCTTCTTCTATTGAGTGGCCGTTCCGCGGCGGGAGCTACGGCCACTCTCCGGAACCACCATGCCAAGCTGCACCGTGGTGACGCCTTGCGTCCAGACGGGCGGCTGTCCCGGCGCGCGAAAGACGGCGGCGAGATCGACGGCGTCGACCGGCAGCTCGTCCGTGCGTCCATCGGCCAGAAGACTCAGGCCAAGGTTGTAGCACGGGCCTGGCAGTGACATGCCGCGCAGTGCGGCCATGGTCTGCGGATCGACGGTCCACTTCCGCAGCGGGACGCCTGGAGCATCGGGCGAACCAGCCTGACCCACCGGATAGATGAAGAAGTCGAGTTCGCCCTCACGGAACACCGGTGTCGGGAAGGGCTGCGCGAAGAGATAGACCGTAAGGTCGATGCGATCCCGCCAGAGATTGCCGTTGGTGTCCACTGCGGGGCGAGCGATCAGCACCACCGCGTTCGCGGGCGCCTCGCTCGGAGTCGTCGGCGCGGAGACAGGCTGAGGAACCGGTGCTCGGCCATCCGCGCCGGAGGTGCGCTCGACACAACCGGCAACATGAAGAAGGGCAAGAGCTAGAGCGCTCGCGACACACGCACTCCGAGCGGCCCGGGCGGCGCGAACGGTCCGAGGCCGATGCGATCGTGGCGACGAGGCTGCAACTCGGGCACTCGTGGCTCCGCCCGCGTGCGTCGTGCCGCACCAGCACGCCGGGTGCGACAGCGAACGATGCTGCGCTCGACACCGACTCAACGAGAGCCCCCCCCGCCGTTACTCCCCTGAGTTGCCGGAACCTGCGGACCGCCAATGTCCTGCACTTTCGTCGCGGACGGTGCCCCGATCGGATCGATCAGGCGACCCTGATCGTCGACGGCGCCGTGCAGACCCTGGAGCTCGCCGACCTCGATCTGCCGCTTGAGCGACGGCGGAAGCGAGAGCTTCTCGAGCATGCCCTGCGATCGCTCGCGGGCGGACTCCGGAGAGCGCACGACATGCGGCGTAAGGACAATCAGCAGTTCCGTCTTCTGAACTTGCTCGCTCTTGTTGCTGAAGAGGAAGCCGACGATCGGGATGTCGCCCAGGAAGGGAATCTTCTTGTCGATCCGCTCGAAGCGATCCTGGATGAGGCCGCCGATCACGACGGTCTGACCATCCTTGACGGTGACGGTCGTGTTGGCTCGTCGACGGGTGATGACCGGTGACTCGAAGTTCTCGCTGATCTGTGTCGTCTCCTTCGAAAGGAAGGAGATCTCCGGCTCGATTTCGAGGCGGACAAAGCCGTCAGGATTGATCGAAGGCGTGACATTGAGGATCACACCGATGTCCTCGGGATCGACGCTGGACTGCTGGCCGGCCGCGCTGAAGGACACCGAGTTCGGCAGGCGCACCGTTTCACCGACCTGGATGAAGCCTCGCGTGTTGTTCGCCACCATGACACTGGGATTGGAGAGCAGTTGCACGCGATTCTGGCTCTTGAGCGCGTTCAGTAGAAGATCGAACTGCGAAGACCCGATGGCGATGTTGGGCAGACCGGCGCTTCCGAAGACCGCGGGAGCGAGCCCGGCCAGTCCCGGGATGCTGATGCCCGAGGCGAAGGGACTGCGCGGCAACCCGAATCCACCGGCAACATTGACGCTTCCCACCTGGAAGCGAGTGAACTCGAGACCGAGGTCCTCGGAGTTGCCCAAGGTGACCTCGGCGAGAACCACCTGGATGAGCACCTGCGGCGGATCGACATCGAGTTCATGGATCACCTGCGTCAGCGTCTCGAGATAGCGCGGGCTGGCGGTGACAAGTACGGCGTTCGTCTTCGTGTCACCGACGATCGTGACCTCGCGCTCGAGCAGACGGCTCGCCGACCCGATCTGGCCGGTCCCGAGGGTGGCGATCACCTTGCGCTGATCGGTGTCGACAAACTCCGAGACGATTCGAGCGACATTGTCGGCGGCCGCATTCTTGAGGGCGAAGATCTTCGTCTCGCGCTCGTTCGCCGTCTGGCCATCGAGCTCGCGCACGACCTTGTCGACGAGCTCGAGGTAGGTTGGCGTGCCGCTCACCAGCAGGCTGTTGGTGCGTGTGTCAACGGTGATCGAGAGCGCCTGGCGAGGATCGGGCACCATCGTCAAGTCGCTTCCGAAGAGCGCATCGCCGCCGAACGCGGGGTCGATGATCGGCTCGAGTGGGGCGCCGGGCACTCCCTCGCGCGGCTTCAGCACGAAGAGATTGCCCTGCTGCCTGAGATTGAAGAGCTCGGTCAGCAGGCGCCCCATCTGCGTGGCGTCGGCGTTGGCCAGTCGGAGCACCTTGATCGACTGGCTGCCAGCGCTCGACTGGTCGAGGTCCCGAACCATGCGCTCGATGAGCTCCATCGCGTCGCGCGGGGCGCGCACGATGATGGTGTTCGTGCGAATGTCGGGTACCAGCGAAATGCTCGCCCGGACGGCGGCGCTTACTTCCGTTTCCATGGGCGCGCCATCGGGGTCGCCGTGAATCTGCCGCATGTACTTGACGACTGTCGCCTGCTGGCCGGGCCGACCGCCCGCCAGGGTGTTGCCTGCCAGCACATTCTCGATGAGATTGACCGTCTCGACGACATTCGCGCTCGCCAGCGCAAGGGCCTTGATCTCGACCACCGTCGCCGGGCGCGTGCCATCGAGTTCGCCCGCCATGCGCTTGACGGCGGCGACATCGGGCTCAAGTCCGGTGATGAGAAGGGCGTTCAGTCGCTGGTCCGCTGTGACGCGCACGGCGTTCTCGCCGCGGCGCCGATTCTGTTCATTGACATACAGGTCGTTGAGGACGGGCACCAGATCCTGCGCCCGGCTCTTCGAGAGGAGGACCAGCTCCACCTGGCGTCCTTCGACTGCCTCTTCGCCCGCCTTCGAGAGCGCCTCGACCAGTTGCCGAATGATGGCGAGGTTCTCCTCGCTCGCGGCGACGATGAGACTGTTGCTCGCGGGATCGGGGGCGATCGACACGCGATCGGACGGCGTTTCGGCGCCGCCCAGCGTCGCCATGCGCTCGCGCATGAGCGTCTGGAGGCGCGGGGCGAGCTGCTCGGCTCGCGCGGTGACGAGCGTGATGACATCGACCGACACCGCGGGATCCATCGGGGTCGCCTCAAGCTGCTGGACGAGTCGCTCGATGTCGGTGTAGTCACCGGGGGCGGCGGAAATGAGCAGGCTGCTCGTGCGCGGATCCGTCAGGACCAGCGGTCGCACGCGGCGGCGCATCTCGTTGGGAAGGTCGGCGTAGCGCCGATCCATGATCTCGTTGATCGCCGAGGCGACTCGATCGAGGTTGGCCTTCTTGATGGTGAGCACATGCATCGCCGACTGGTCGGCGTCGAGGTCGCGATCGAGTTCGCCCACGAGGCGCTCGACGACCTGCCAGCTCTCCTGAGCCGCGGAGACGATGAGCGCATTGGAACGACTGTCAGGCACGATGACGACGCGCTCGAGTTCCGCCGTCTCGGGCTGCACGCGCCGCAGGCGCTCAAGCCGCGCATCTAGCACCTGCTGGATGATCGGCGCGAGCCGAACTGCCGACGCGCTGCGCAGACCCACGGTGCGGATCTCGCGGATCTCGGGGGCGATCTTCTGATCGAGTTGCCCGAGGAGCTGCTCGAAGACCGCGAAACTGCGCGTGCTGGTCGAGACCACCAGGGCATTGGTTCGCTCATCGGGCACGACCTTCAACCGGTCGTCGTCACGGATCGCCTTCGCCTGGAACTGCGCTTCGAAGAGCTGCTGAATGGTGTTCGCCAGGCGCGCCGCCGACGCGTTCTGCACCGGGTAGACGCGCACGAGTGCGCTCGGACCGGCTGCTTCAACATCGAGGAGCTTCACGAGTTCACCGATGATGTCGAGGTTGGCCGGCGTGCCGATGCAGATGAGCGCGTTCATCCCGGGGTCAGGTCGCACGACAAGTTGAGTCAGCGGTGCGAAGAGATCGCTGTCGATCGGGCGCGCGGCGCCGTTGGGGTCGAGACGGATCATGCGCAACCGCGCCACTTGGCGCTGAAGCGGACTGAGCTCACTCGTGGCCCCACCGCCGCGGCCGCCGCGACCCGTGCTGTTCGCTTCGGCCAGCACATCGGAAAGCGTCGTGGCCAGATCGCGGGCATCGGCGTGCCGCAACTGGAAGATGCGAGGTTCAACCCATCCGGTCACCGCATCGGAATCAAGGCGTCGGTGCAGGACCTCGACGAAGGCGACCGCTTCGTCGCGCCCGGCGACGACCACGGTGTTCGTCCGCTCATCGACGGCGATCGCGATCTCCCCGACGAGCGCCTTGCCCACTTCACCACCCGGCATCGCCTTGGCCGTGGAGAGGGGCACATTGGCGAGGTTGCGCCCCTGCTGGAAGAGTTCGCGCACCAGCCGGGCGAACTGTGCGGCAGCCATGTTCTCAAGCGGGAAGATGCGCACGGAAACGCCGTCGGTCGTCGGCACGCTGTCGAGCAGCGCCACCGCCTCGCGCAGCGCCGCAACATTGGACGGCGTCGAACCGATGACGATCGCGTTCATGCGCTCATCGGCCACGAGCTTGATCGGCTGAGCGAGGTCGAAGGCGATGTCCGGCTGATCAGCACCGTCGCGACGCAGCGTGAGTCGGCGGACCTGCTCCTGAAGTGAGCGCAGAAGCGGCGAGACCGTCGGCGCCTGACCCGCCGCTGCGCCGGGACCCGTGGAGAGCATCTGGAGAAGCGTCGCCACGATGGTTGGCGCGCTCGCGTTGCGGAGCCTGACCACCTGCATCTGCATCTCGGCGAGCTTCGGCTCCTCGTCGATCGCCTTGACGAGCGCGACGACCGTCTCGCGATCGCCCGCTCCGGCGACGACCATCACCGCATTGCGGCCGGGCACCGGTGCGATCCGCACCGGTTCGTTCACCAGTCGTGTCGCGCTCTCAGGCGCCTGCTCACGCTCGAGTCCGAGCGTGCGAATGACGCGCTCGACGGTCTCCGGCGTCACATTGTTCAAGTCGATGATGAGCACCTGCTGTCCCGCCGAAGGCGTCATCTGATCGAGCGCCTTCACGGTCGCCTCGATCTCCGTCCAGAGCGCCCCGGTCGCAGCCACCACCACGGCGTTGCTCGATGGGTCGGCCTGAATGCTGAACGGAAGGTTCGACTGGCGGGCTCGCGTGGTGAACGCATCGCGCACGGCATTGGCCACCCGCACCGCGGGCGCCTGGGCCAGTCGCATCACGCGCACCGTGAGGCCGCGCGAATCAACCTGCTGCTGAAGCGCTTCGGCGAGCGCCTGGATGGCGGCGAACTCCTCCTCCGACGCCCGCACGATGATGACACCGCTCGACACATCGCCGACGATTCGGACACCGCGACCGCCTTCGCGTCCGGGCGGAGCGCCGCGGCCAGCCGTGCGGTCCGCATAGATCTCGCGCAGCGCCTGCGCAAGCTGCTCGGGACTGCCGCTCTCGACCGGGATCAGCCGGGGCGGAGGCAGCTTGCTGCTCTCGGCCACATCGATCTGCGCAATGATCGCCTCGATCTTCACAAGGTTCTGCCGGCTCGCGGAGATGATGATGGCGTTGGTCCTCGGCTCCGCCGTGGCGCTCACCCAGCGATCGGGTGGTACCAGCACGGCGGGCGGCGGCGCATCTTCCGGGCGTTGACCATCGCGGCCTCGGTCAGCATCGCGTCGCGGCGCGGCGCGATCGGGGCGAGCCTCGGTGGTGATGCGGAAGGCGCCGTTGATCGCCTCCGCGACGCTCGGCGCATCGGCGTGGGCCAGAGCGATCACCCTGAGCTGGAGACTCGCGTCGTAGTCGGCGCTGTCAAGCTTCTCAAGCAGCGTGCGGATGCCGTCCCACTCGTCCTTCGCCGCGGAGATGACCAGCGAGTTGCTCGCCGGGTCCGCCACGATGATCACGCTGCGCTGCGCCTGCCCTGCGGCGTCGACTGCGCCGGGTCCGTAGAAGAAGGAGAGCGCCTGCCGCACCTGCTCGGATTGGGCGTGCTTCAGGGCAACGAACTCCGTGACTCGGCTGCGCTCGGAAGGACGGTCGAGTTCATTGATGATGCGCTCGACCTCGCGGAACTGCTCCGGTGTCGCACCGACGATGAGGCGGTTCTCCTGATTGTCGTAGTCGACGCGGATATCCGTCTCACCGGGCTCGCGCGTGCGAAGCATCTGCCTGAGTGTCCAGCTCAGGTCACTCGCAGCCACATGCGTGAGTGGAATCACGCGGTACTCAAGCGACGCCCGCGCGGGCACGGTGTCGATCTTCGAGATGAGCGATTCGATGACCGGAATGCTCTCCGGCGTTGCGGTCACCACGAGGCTGTTTGAACGACGATCGGCAACGATGCGCGCGCGGACTTCAACTGGCGGCGCCGCTTCATCATCAAGCCGGATCGTGACCCCGCGCGGGCGCCCCTGGGCGTCGAGCTGGAGAGTCTGCGAGAGAATGCGCACTGCTTCATCGGCCTTCGCCCCGGTCAGTGCGAAGGTGCGAATCACCGACTCATCCGCATCGGTCGGCGTATCGAGTCGGGTGATGAGCGCCTTCACCTGCTCGAAGAGCTGCTCCGGCGCGTTCACGATGATCGAGTTCGTGCGGGCATCGGAGGTCACAATGACGCCCTGCGCAGCGCCGCCGCGCCGCGTGAACTGCTCCTGCACGATGCGCGTGATGTCGCTCGCGAGTCCCTTCTTCAGCTTGATGATTTCGATCGTTCGATCGGCGCTGGCGCTCGGCTGATCGATCTTGGCGACGAGGTCCCGGATGGTCGCCAGCACCTCGGTCGGAGCCGAGACGAGCAGGGTGTTGGCGCTGACGCTCGGCACGATCGCCGTCGCTTGGACGGCCGCCTGGTCTCCGGCAGCCCGTTCCGCGAGGAACCGTCGCAGCGTCTGCGCGGTGTCCTGCGCGGGTGCGAACTCAAGGGCAATGACCGCCATGTCCACCTGAGGTCGCGTGACCGCCTCGTCGATCGACTGAATCAGTGCCGCCACCTCGCGCTGCTGCGCCTCGGTGGCGCTGACGATGAGCGTGCTCGTCCCCGGATCGGCGACGATGCGGGCGCGCGTGGCACGCTCCCCTTCCCACCATCGTCGATCGGCGCCGCTTCGACCGAGCGCATCGTTCGCAAGCTGCAGCACCATGTAGATGTCCGCGTTCTTCACTCGGTAGAAGCGAAGCTGGCGCCCCTGCCCCTGCTCGACCGGCGCGTCGATCGCCGCCAGCAGGTTCTCAACCAGCGCGAACCGATCGCCGCGCCCGGTCACGATGAGTGCGTTCAGCCGATCATCGGCGCGCACGGCAAAGGCATCGCGCGTGCTCGCCCGCGGCGTCTGGCGACGCATCCAGAAGAAGGGCATCTCGCTCTCGGTGAGTTCGGTCGCAAGGGTGCGAACGAGGTCGACCACCTCGCTCGCCTCGGCGTGGCGCAGCGGGAAGATGCGGAACTGGAGATCGCTGGCCGCCATCGGCGCATCGAGTTCCTTCGCGACGCGTGTCACCTCGGCGAAGTCGGCGTCGCTGGCGGAGATGAGGAGAGTGCCGCTGCGGGGGTCGGGGACGATCGCCACGCTGCGGGGCAATTGGCGGCCTCGCGCGGCACCGGTGACACGGGCGCGATCGTCGAAGAAGCGCTGAAGCACCTCGGCCACCAACTGCGCGTCAGCTCGCTCGAGCTTGAGCGTGCGGAGTTCGAGCCCCGAGGTCGAGGCCCGATCAATCTCGCGGAGGACGGCGTCGATGCGCTGCGTGATTGCCTCCGGCGCCCGAACCAGTAGAAGGCCGAGCTCCTCCTCGGGAATCAGCGTCGTTCGTGCAGCCTCGGCCGCCTCACCCGCGAGGACCACCTCGCGCACCAGACGCGCCGCCGACTGCGGGCGCAGATACTCAAGCTCGAAGATGCGCAGCGGCGTTTCGCCAGCGCGGGGGCCGGCATCGACCAGTTCAAGGAATCGCTGCACTTCGTCAAGCGCCGACTCGGAGCCGATCGCAAAGATCCCGTCACCGCGCGGATCGATGGCGAACTCCGCCTGCGGACCGGGTGCGCCACCGGCGGCCGCCGAAGCTCGCGCCCGAGCGCCCATGATCTGGCGGATCGTGTCGACCGCCTGCCCCGCTGTGACGAAGCGAGGCTCAAGCGAGCGCACCAGCACCGGCTCTGTTCCGCTCGTGCGAGAGATGGCCGCGAGGATCGGCGCAATCTGCCTGAAGTCGGTGTCGGTCGCGGCCACCACCAGCGCACGGCTCGGCGCATCGGCGAGCAGGCTCACTCGCCGCGAAAGGTCGCCCGGACGCCCACCCGGCGGCGTCACCACGCGCATCGCCTCGGTGAGCAGCATGCGAAGGCGATTCACATCGACGCCCTCAGGCACCTGGATGACGCGCACCTCGGTCGAGGGAGCTGGAAGCTGTTCCGCGATCTGCATGGCAAGCTGCGACATGCGATCGACCCAGCGGCGTCCGCCAATCAGGACGATCGCGTTCGTCGCCGGATCGACCGCGATGGTCGGGGGCGGCTCCGTCGCATCGCCGGCAGCCGCGCTCGCGGGTGCGTCGGCAGCGGCGTCGTCGCGCAGGGCTCCGGGCGCCACCGGAGCTGCGGGCATCTTGTTCGCCGGCGCGGTCGTGGTCGCAGGAGCCGAGGCACCCGCGGGTGCCACCCCGTACTCGCGCATGAGGTCTTCGAGACGGACGACCTTGATCGCCTCGGCACCATCGGCCCCCGAAGATGCCATGCGGCCAAGCACGCGCGCGACCTCTTCGGCATTCGCCCGCGAGGGGTCGATGGCCAGTGTGCGCATCTGCCGGGAGGTCACGATGGAACCCTTGTCGAGCGCGCGACTCACTCGCTCGATGACGGAGAACTGCTCATCGCTCGCCCGCACGAGAAGCGAATTGCTGGCGGTGTTGACCCGAATGACCGGCGGCGCCTCAGCCGAGCCGTCCCCCTGGAAGACCTGCTCGAGCGCGCCGGCAATCTCCCCCGCGTCGGCGTTGCGGATCTCGAGCACCCGCACGCTGCGCGCGTGCTGTTCGGCGCCAGCGGCGTCGAGCTGCTCGATGAGCTGCTCCGCCACCGTGAGCACCGCGCGTGGCGCAGTGACGATGATCGCATTGAGGCGCTGATCCGCCGCGACACGGACCGGCGTGCGCCCACTCCCTGCGAGGCGATTGCGAATGAACTCCGATCGCGCCCAGCTCGGCAGATCCGCCGGATTCACCAGGTTCTGCTCCGCGAGCAATCGCTCCACGAGCGGCGCGAGTTGCTCGGCCCGCGCGTGTCGCAGAACCACCGTGCGCACCTGTGCACTTTCCTTGGCAACGCCGGTGTCGAGCGGCTTGATGAGGTCCTCGATCGTCTCGAGGTCGTCGGGCGACATCGTGACCACGATCGAATTGCTGCTGCGTTCCGCGGCCACCACGGGTCGCGGCGCGCCGGGGCGCACGGGACCGCGGCCATCGAGCGCCCGCTGAAGTGCTGCCGCCACATCGTTCGAGTCGGCCTGCGTCAGCGGATAGACCCGCACGATCGTCTCCGATGCGGTCGCGGCGCCTTCGTCGCAGGTGTGCAGCGCCGCCATCGCGCCTTCCATCTCCGCGTGATCGGCGATGACCAGCACCGAGGTGCCCCGCGGATCCACCTGGAACTCCGGGGCGCCGGGGCCTTCATTGCGCGTCGCAGCGACGAGGCGCTGGGCGCCTTGCACGAGCGCCGCGGGATCGAGGTGCTTCGGTTGATAGGTGCGAACCTGCCGGGTGCTGCGGTCGGTGCGATCGAGCTCGCGTGCGACAAGCTCAGCGAGCGCCAGTTGCTGGGGCTCACCCGTCACCCAGAGTGCATTCGCCGATGCGATCGTTTCGATCGTCACCGGCTCGGGCACGCGCCCGCCCTGCTTTGGCGCCACGGTCGCGAGGGCCTGCCGAAGCGGATCGATGAGATCCTCCGCTCGTCGCTCTCGCACCACGACGAGGCGACCACTGCGCTCGGGCGGCGTCAGGGTTCGCGCCTGGTTGATCATGCGCTCGAAGGCGTCGACCGCGTCTTCGCGCCCTGCCACGATGATCGCACTTCCCTCGGTATCGACCTCAACGGTCGGCGACGGGAGCGCCGGCGCTGCGCCCTCGGCGCTTGCGGCGCCCTCGCCGCGCAGGAAGAGCTCGCGAGCGCGCTCGGCCACACGCGCGGCATCGGCGTTGGCGATGGGGATGACCCGCACGCGCGCATCGCGCCGGGCGGGTTGATCGAGCGCCTCGACCAGCTCCACAACGGTCTCGACCGCATCGGTGTCGCCCAAGGCGAGCAGCGAGCGATCGTCGGCCCCCTGAGCGAGCCGCAGCGTGCGCATCTGCGCGTCGGTGAGCATCGCCCGCAGCGCGGGGATCATCGCGGTCGTCGTCGTGTTGACCAGGGTGAAAGTGCGCAGCGAACGCGAGGGACCCTCCGGCCCGGAGCCCGCCGCCTCGCGCATGAACGCGCTGACCTCATCGAGGGCGCCAGCCTCGCCGACCAGAGCCACTCCGGAGCGCTCCGGCAACATGATGATGGTCGGCCGGCGCTCGGGCGCCATCGACTGGAGAAAGGCGTCGATCGCGCCGCGCGCTTCCTGCGGATTCAGCCGACCCAGGGCGATCGTGCGGAGGGTGCGAGTCTCATCCTGCATGGGGACATCGAGCAGGGCGATCGTCTCGCGCAACTGGTCCAGACGAGCCCGCGTCCCTCGGCCGATGATCGCATTCGTGCGCGGGTCCGCCGTGAGCGAGAGCCCCACGATCTTGTCCTCGCTCACCCTGACTCGCTTGCCGTCGGGCTGAATGACGAACTGCACCTGGCGTTCGGCCATGAGCCCGGTCAGGCTTCGCAGCATCGACTCAGCCTTCGCGTACCGGAGCGGAATGTACTCGACGATGTTCTCGACATCGGCCTTGTCGATCTCCGCGATGATCGTCTGAAGGCGGCGCAGGTTGGCCGCTGTCTCCACCAGCACCACCGAGTTGCTCTGCGCCAGATCGGTGACGCTGCCATAGCTCGCCACCAGATTGCGCAGCGCCTCGGCCACCGCCGTGCTCGTCGCGTTGCGCAACGGCAGCAGGAGGGTCACGATCTGGTCGTCCGTGATTTCCTCGGGAAGTCGATCAACGAAGGTCGGGATGTTCTCCCGCTTCATGTCATCGAGCTTCTGAAGGAAGAGGGTGTCCCGCTCGCGGCGCAGCATCACGCCCTGCGTCTGGAGGAGCGTGTTCAGGACCTGCAACGCTTCGGGCAGTTCATAGGCCCGGTCAGAGATGAAATCGACGGTGCTCGCGGGCGCGGGGGTCTCGCGCACCACGGGCATGCGCGTCGTTCGGCTGAACCAATCGAGCACCTGGTCCCACTGCTGATCCTTGAAGGCGAAGCGAATGGTGGTCGGCGCGGCTGGCGCCTCGGGCGCGGCGGCGGGTGCAGCATCGGCGCTCGGCGCCTGTGGCGCGGTTGGCCCGGGCGGCGTGGCGTCCTCGGACGATGGCGCCGGATCGGGGGTCGGATCATCAGGGAGCGAGAGGGGCAGCGACGACGCGACCGCCGGGGTCGCCGATGGCGCGTCCTTCGCCGTGTCCGGGGCCTCCTGCCCGAGCGCTGCGGCGCCAAGGCACGCCGTCAACGCCGGAGCGATCCAGTCGAAGTGCCGTAGCAGCATCAACTCGTCTCCATGAATGTGCGACGCCCACTTCGCTGGACCTGCAGGGCGCCGGGTTGTGATGGTCCGTCCCCGAGTCTAACAGCCGCCCCCGTCGAAGCCCCTCCGTGCGTCAAGGAGAAAAGTCGCGGCGCTGATCCATGGTGGCTCCAAGTTCCACCAGGAACAGGGCATCGGCCATCTTGAAGAGCGCGGCATCGATCTCGAAGCCGATGAATTCAGCGTCGGAGATTCGCGTGCCCGGCGCAAGCGTGAGCGTTGCATTGGTGGCGACATTGCGGAGACATGCCTCAACGCCGAGGGGGCCATCGAGGCGCCCTGTCACCTTCCACTGGTTCCATGGAAACCCCGGCGGCCGCGGCGCCGGCTTCTGCACGACTGCGGGTTGCGGCGCTGGCGGCGGCGGCGGAAGTCGGAAGGGATTCCGCTGCACGAATGGCTGGTAGCGCGCGTAGGTCGACATCGCCTCCGCCGAGGGGGGCGGAACGGGCTGCCCGATGACGCCTTCAAGAAAGAGCGTGGTGAGTCGAACCACCACCCGCACCCGCTCGCCCGTTCGACCGGGATCGAGGCGCACCTGATCGAGCCGCTTGATCCACGGTTCGACCTCGAGTCGATGAATGAGACGCATCGCCTGATCAAGCGACCCTTCGCCCGAGATCACGCCGCGCACTTCGACCCAGTCCGGTTGCTCGCGAAGGGTGCGATCGAGTCGCGTCATCTCACTCCGCGCCGGAGAGAGGATGCGCTCCTTCTCCGCTTCGGTCGCGACCTGAAGATCGGTGAGTTGAAGCTCTTCACCGATTCGATTGAGGCGACTTCGCAAGCCGCTGTCGACCGTTTCGGCGTTGGGTCCAAGCGTGCGATTGGCGACGCTCTTGATCCTCGCATCGACTGCGGGGCGCGCCTGGCGCTCGGCGCGCACACGCTCAAGGAAGTCGATGAACCTTCCGATGCGCTCGAGCTCCTGTGTTCGCGCGTTCGAGAGGCGCCCCGACGCACCCATGTACCCAAGCGCACCCGCGACGAGCGAGCCTGCGACGACGGCACCGATGATGAGGGAGCGTCTCACGCGGCACCTCCCAGTCGAACGGCCTTCGGTGCCTCATGCTTCGTGGTCGTTGCGGACTCTCCCGACTCCGCGCCAGCCGGGGTGCCCGATGGCGGCGCAGTCGCCGGAGTGCCGGACGCACCCGCGGGATTGGCGGCGTTGGTGCCACCCGGTCGCAAGATGAAGGTGAATGGCATCGCGAGGCGACGGCCGCCCTGCTTGTCCGTGCCCGGCGAGTCGAGCGAGAAGCGCTGATCCTTCACAAACGCCTCGCGCAGCGAATCGACTGCGGTGCGCTCACTGGCTTCACCTTCGAGAAGAATGCGCATCGGGCGCCTGAGGGAGATCCTGGTCTCACGCCCCGTTTCCTTCACGACGCGCGGCGAGCCCGTCTCAAGCGTGCCCGCGAAGAGATCGAAGACGACACGCGATGGGTCGGGAGCGAAGCCGCCGACATCGACGATCGCGTCGAGCCAGCGCGGCGTGGTGTCCTCCCATGCCGCCAGGTGCTGCGCACGGAAGAAGTCGCGGGTGAAGCGATGCGACTCGGGGCGGGCGCTCTCAGCCTTGGCTTGCAGATCCGCCGCGCGAGAGGAGAGCGCTCGAAGTTCGCGAGCGCCGATCGTCCAGCCGATGAGCGCAGCCAGCACGACAGAGCCGACCGATGCGTAGATCGCCATGCGACGGCGGGCTGCAAGGTCCGGCGCCCGGCGCGGCGACGCGAGATCGATGCGGGGACGGACCATCCCCTCTTCGAGAAGCACGCCCGCGAGCGGCCAGCAGGCTTCGAGCGCTCCCACCGCGTCGGCCTTGCCCCCAATGAGCGGATGCGAATCGAGAATCGTGGCGTTGCCGATCAAGTCACGCACCCCGTCGGCCACGCGACGCGCCATCTCGGGCTC
Source organism: Phycisphaeraceae bacterium (assembly GCA_019636735.1). NCBI lineage: Bacteria > Pseudomonadati > Planctomycetota > Phycisphaerae > Phycisphaerales > Phycisphaeraceae > Phycisphaeraceae bacterium. The sequence goes on along the minus strand of JAHBWY010000001.1, from coordinate 153,705 downwards.
GCCGAGAATGAGCCCTCGCGCGATCTCTGATGATGGCTGCGCCAATCGCCATGCGGCCCAGCTTCGGCGCACTTCGGTGAGCGCGGCGTCTGCGGCGGCGCCGGGGTCACGCTGATAGCGCACTTCGGCGCCACGACTGTGCCTGAGCTCGTTTCCGGAGAGGAAGCAGAGATCCAATCCTTCGCCAGTGAGGTCAAGCGCGAGCTGCATGGCGCTTGAGTCGAAGGAGCGATCAAGCGTCTCGAGCAGGAGCGCCGAACCGAAGGTGCGGAGCGCGATCCGACTGATCGCGATCTTCGCGTGCTCCGCGAGTGCGCGAATGGCGTCGATCTCGCGCTGCGGGACCGCGAACGCCTGGACGACGGTGCCCGCGTCCTCGCGCCCGCCGGGAATGAAGTCGATGATCGTGCCTTCGGCCGCCGGTCCGAGTTCGCGCTGCATCGCAAGGCGCGTCATGTCCGGCAGATCTTCCGCGTGCGTGGTCGGCAGGATGAGGCGCTTGTGGCTGGCGACATCGCGACTGACGACGAAGATCGCCCGCGTCGAACGAATCCCGGCGCCGCGAAGCGTCTCGGCCAGCCACGCTCCGGTCGCCTTCGGATCCGTCGTGTCGAGATCCTCGGGCGTTTCCACGGTGACGGCGCGACGGATGATCACGCGACCGCGACGGACCTCACCCTGCACGGCATGCAGGAGGCGCTGGCCCATGTCGATGACCAGTCGCATGCGGGAGCCTCCGGAGAAGGTTCGTCGCGGCGTGCTCATTGCCAATCATCATCCCTGGGTCTGAAGAGGTCGTCCATGATGCCCGAGGGTCTCGCCTCCGAGGCGCCTCCATTGGAACCGGCGCCGGCAGGCGAGGTCGCACCTGCTTGGCGCGGGCGGAAGCGACCGAAGGGTGGTGGCAACGCAGGACTCACAGGCGTCGCGGCGGCAGCGCCGCCGCGCCCGCGCGCGGGACGACCTGCGGCGGCAGCGTCCTGACCGGCGGCAGCGCTCGGGGCCGCGGCGCCACCCGCAGGCGCAGCGCCTCCCTGCGGACGGCGTCGCTGACCCGCACGCCCCTCAACCGGGCCGGGAGCACCACCGGCGCGAGCGCCCGCACCATCGCCGCGCCCGGCTCGACCTTCTCCGCGCCCCGGCGGGCGGCGCGCGGCAGCGCCACCGCCCGGCCGCGCAGCGGCACCCGCCTGCGGTGCGCGGGCTCCTTCAGCACCTTCACCCGTCGCGCCCGCGGCGGGTGTTTCAACCGGAAGAGCAGCGATCCGCTCCGGATCGGCTGGCGCCGCAGTTAGTCGCTCGACTTCTGCGGCACCTTCGCCCGCGCGAGCGAGTCGTTCACCGGCACGGGCGAGCGCAGCGCCACGGCCATCATCCTGCGCGTCATCGTCGACACCGAGTCGTTCCCGCGCCTCGATCAGCCGCAGCGCCATCGGCGCAAGTGTCAGGTCCCGCATCGCCGCCAATCGAGCTCGCGGTGCCGTGAGATCGACCACGCACTCGAGAATCGAAACGCCATGCATGGGACCATCGGGATCGGTGGACGAGGTGTACCCGGTCACGAAACGCATGCGCCAGAAGAAGCTTCGCGTGGTGACGCGCGGATAGAGCGCCCGCATCTCCGCGGGGTCGACGATGCCGCGCGAGAGGAGCCAGAAGGGTGTGCCACGCTCGTCGGGATCGAGACCATCCCGCTCGCGCTCGATCCGCGCCGCCTGTTCAGCCGAGAGACCGGGGAGCGCCGCAAGCACCGCGGCGGGCGCTCGATTGAGATCGAGCTTGCCCCAACGCCAAAGACCGCGCTCAACCGTGAGGCGATCGAGAATGTCCGCCCATGACTCAGGTCTGACGCCCAATTCCTGAAGCGATCCGAGCAGAGCGGCGTCATCCGCAGGTCGTTGATTCCGCGCCGCGAGCGCTTCGATGCGCTGCGCCATCGTCTCATCGACCGCGTCGCCAAGAACCTCCCGCAATGACTCCGTCCACGCCGCCGAGAGCTCCAAACGCCGCGTGCCGCTTCGCGAGAGCGCGGGCTCCACGGCGTACACCGTCAGTCGATCAGCGAGCGCGGGGCCGCTCGCTCCTTCAATCCGTGCTCGAGCCGCCCGATCACCGGCCGATGCGTCGGCCTCGTTCGATCCGGGCGCCGGGCGCAACGCGGAGCCGGCGTTCTCAAGTGCACGGCCTGCATCACGAAGGGCCTCCCCCGCCCGCGCAAGCGCTCGCCCCTGTTCGCCACCTCGGACCCCGCGCACGAGGGCCATCGCTTCGGGGCCGAAGGCGTCGCGGCCTCGCAAGTGCGCTTCGTCCATGCCAGAGAGGCGCACAATGTCTTCAAGCGAGGCGAGGCGCCCACCGGGCGAGCGCTGCCGCGCTTCGACAATGGCGTCTGCATCGAAAGGATCAAACCCCGCGAGCAGGAGAGCGTCACTCGCGGCGGAGTTCGCGTCGAGATGAGAAGCCTCAGAAACAAGCGTGCGGCCATCTTCGGAGGCGTCGAGAAAGCGAAGGACGGCTGTGCGCGAGCCATCGTCGAAGAGCACCAACTGCGGCGGCAGTGTCGGCTCACCTCCTTGAAGGACCACTCGACGCTGCTCACCGAGGAGCGCTGTCACGGCTTGAGCGCCGCTCCATGCCACCGCGCGCTGGCGAACCGCTTCGACCGCCGCGGAGCGCCCCGCATGTTCCGCAACGGCGCTCCAGGTCACCGAGGCCGTCAAGGCCATGGCCGTACCGACGAGCGCGAGCACGGCCAGCAGTACGAAGCCCTTCCGCGTGCGAGACCCGTTCACGGCGTGCGCTCCACGGTTGCAGGAAGGAGTTCCGCAGGTGCCGAATCGGGAATCACGATGACGCGGCGCCGATCCGGCGGCGCCTCGGGAGCTTCCGGTGGTTCGAAGAGCCCGGCGCTGCGAGCGCGCTCATCAGCAGAGCCGCGTGTGGCAGCGCCGCCGCGGGAGTCGGCGCCACCGCCTTCGCCATCGCGTTCCTCGGCCGGGCGAGCGACCTCGCCGGCTGGAGCTGCGGCGGCAAGCCAGACGCTCACTTCGATCGCCGTTGGCAGTCGGCCCTGCGTCCGCGCATCGAACGCGCTCACCCACTCACGGCCATCGTGATAGCGGAATTGCAGTGCGTCGATGCCGGCGGGCAGCGCCTCGGGCGCTGAATCACCTCGCCGCACCAGGAGCGCTCCGCGTGAACGATCGACGCCAAACCATGAGCGCGACGCGGGAATGAAGGGACGACCGCCCCGCTCAAGCGTGGCCGCGGCATCCACCGACGCCGTGAAGATGGTGCAACTCTCCTCGCTTCCTTCGAAGCCGCCATCGCCAGCGTCGAGCATGCTCGTGAGAATCGACGCCTCGAGGGCATCGAAGAAGTGATCGACCGCTCGCTCCCGCATCGTCCGCTCTTCGAGGCGACCTCGCGCCTCGCGCAGGTTGGAGACGAAGACGATCACCGAACCGAGGAGCGCCGCCGCCAGTCCGAGGGCGACCAGCACCTCGATCAGCGTGAAGCCTCGTCGCGCCGGCGCTCTCACGGTGCACGCTCCACTTCGGAGTCATCACCCAGGTCGGCCGCGCTCCGCTGACGCGGCAGCTCGACCAATTGCCGAAGCGTGAAGCGGGCATCGCTCCGGACGCCGTCGTAGACGCGAATCTCAACGAGCGAGAGGTTCGGAAACTCGCTCATGGTCACACTCGTCTCGACAAAGAGACCATCGGGATCGCGCACCTCGCCACGATCGCGCGACGAGCCACCGCCCGCCGCCGCTGGTCGACTTCGCCCCTCGGAGCGCAGGTCTTCGGTGGCGACAAGGCCCGCTTCGATCTCGCTCATGCGCGTTCGCGCGAGGTCCACCGCCCGCGACTGCACGGCCCCGCGATCAAGCGACGCAATCACATCACCGAAGGTCGCCAGCAGCGTGGTCGCAGCGACGACGAAGATGGCCAGCGCCACCAGGAGCTCGAGAAGCACGGCGCCTCGACGGCTCATGGCACACCCACCCCCTTCGGCTCGGGCGCTCGGCCTTCCATGCGCCACTGCGACTCCGGCGCGAGCACCTCACCATCAGCCTCGCCCACGAGGTCGTCTGAATCATCTTCCTCAAGATCGGCTTCGCCATCCTCGCGCCGCGCCCGCATGGTCACCGACGCTCGGCCAAGCATCGGCGAAATGGTGACCAACGCCTCGAGTGCCTCATCGCCCCGCAGCACGCAGCGCCGCGCGGCGGGCGCAGAGCCATCGGGGAGGAAGATCACCAGGGTCTCTTCACCGGGCTCCACGATCAGGCTTACCGGAGCCGGCAGCTCAAAGAAGAGCGCCGGGACAGGACGCGCCTCTCCACCATCGGGGGACCACTCTGTCGCCACCATGCGTCGACCGCCGGCGCTCGCGATGACCTCCACCACCACGCCCTCGCGCTGCGCATGGGCGCGCGCGGCGTCGAGTCCCGCCACCATCCGCTCTCCGGCATCCTGAAGCGCCCGATCGCGCATCGACTGCATGAACAACGGACCCGCGAGCGCCATGATCGCCACGATCAGCCCGAGCACCACCATCAACTCAAGGAGCGTCACGCCCAGCCTGTGACCGACCACCTGCGCGGCGGATTCTCCGACCGCCCGCACCCCGCGCGCCTTCGGCGCGCGCCGGTTCATCGCGCTGACGACCCGCCGACGCCCGTGCTCGAGCTGCCGAAGTCACTGAATGCATCCTCGCCGCCAGCGTCCTTGATGCGCTCGCGTGCGAGTGAGATGTCGTCGTCCGTGCCCTCCTGCCGGTCGGGTCCCGCCGAGATGATGTCGAAGTCGAGGCCGCCGACATCAGCTGGAACCTTGAAGATCCACTCGGAGCCCCAGAGGTCGCGCGGCTTCGGATCGCTGAGGTAAGGGCCGCTCCAGTTCGAGCGCTCGGTCTCATCCAATCCCTCGGCGCTCCAGAGGATCTTCAATCCCTCCTCCTGCGTGGGCAGGCGCCGCATGTCGACCCGGAATCGATCGATGGCCGACTGGAACTGCCGCAACTGAACCACCGTCGACTGCACATCGGCCTTGTCTCGAGCACCCACCACATTGATGACCACCAGCGCCCCCAGCACCAGCATGATGCCGATGACGATCAGCAGCTCCAGGATGGTGAACGCGCGACGGTGGGCGGTCGAGTGCATGCAGGGTCTCCTGAGGGGGAGCATAGTGGGCATGCCATGTCGCTTCCATGGATCGGCGGCGCGGCACGGTCGAACGACAGGCTTCGCAGGGTCCAACCGCCGTTACAGCTTCGACGAGAGGCTCATCAGCGGCAGAACCAGCGAGAGGAAGATGAAGACCACGCCTCCGGCCAGCAGCAGAAGAAGGAGCGGTTCGAGCAGTCGCATGGCGAGATCGAGCGCCCGATCCACTCTCGATTCGAGCGTCTCGGCAATGCTGACAAGCACCTGGGCGAGGTTGTTCGCGCTCTCGCCAACGGAGATCATCTCGATCACATCCTCGTCAAAGAAACCGCTCGCCGCGAGCGGCCGGGTGAGCGACTCGCCGCCACGCACGGCTTCCGTGGCGTTGTCGAGCGCCTCGGCCAGCAGCGGATGCCCCGAGGCGTCGCGCGATGTCTGCATCGCCTGAATGAGTGGAATGCCGTTCTCCAAGAGCGTTCCGAGCACGCGCGTGACGCGCGCCACAGCGAGACCTCGAATCAACGCCCCGACCTTGGGCACTCGCAGGAGCGCCGAGGCGACCGCGCGGCGCACCCGATCGCGCCGCATGGCGACGAACCCGGCGATTCCAAGTCCAATCACCGCGGGCACCACCAGGGGCCACCACACGAGAATCAGGTCGGAGAGCAAGAAGAGCACGCGGGTCGCCAAGGGCGTCTCGATCCGTGCGAACTGCGGCCTGAACTGAGGGACCAGGAAGACCATCGCCGCGATGACGAGCGCGACGCCGCCCACCAGCAGAATGCATGGGTAGATCAAGCTGCCCAGCACGCGGCTGCGCATCTCCGCCTGATGGTGCAGGAACCGACCGAGTCGGGCGAGCGCCGGCTCGAGGAAGGAGCCCCGCTCACCCGCCCGGACCACCGCCACCTGGATGCTCGGGAAGACGCGAGGGTGCCGGGCAAGGGCGTCGGCCAGACGCGAGCCGTCGGCGACCTCGTCGGCGATCTTCGACCAGATGGCCGCAAGACTCGGATCGGCGCGGCCTCGTCCCAGAAGCTGAAGTGAGCGAAGCAAGGGCACTCCCGCGCGGAGCAGATCCGACAACTGTTGATATGAGGTGGCAAGGCGCCTCGCTGGAATCCGCCCCCCTCGGGGCATGGCCGAGGTGGCCGCCTCAACCCGGACCGGGGCGAGGCCCCGGGCGCTCAGGTCCGCCGCCGCCGCCTGTTCATTGGCAGCCTCGACCCTGCCCTGAACTCGGACGCCGCGTTGATCCCTGGCGATGTAGGCGTAGACGGCCATTCGTCGAGGTCCTTCTAATGTAGCCCCGCGCGATCTCGGCGGCCGCTCCGCTGGCTTCGAACAGCCCCCTTCATGCCTGCTGCTTTGGCAGTGATTGGGCCACGGGCGTGCTCGAAGGGCGCGCCAGATCGGCCGGGAATCGCCCCGACGGCCCATCGCCCGCGAGCACCCGGCATGGCGCTTGCGACGACGAGGGTCCTATGCGAATTGACCGATTCACCACCATGGCCCAGGAGGCCCTCCAAGGCGCTCAGAGCGCGGCGACCCTTGCCGGACATTCGGAGGTCACGCCCCCCCACCTGCTCGTTGCACTCCTTCAAGAGGCCAACGGCGTGCCCGCGAGCCTCGCGAAGCGCTGCGGCGTCGACCCCGCTCGCCTCCTCTCGATTGCGGAAGCGGAATTGAAGCGAATGCCCCGTGTGGAGGGCACCACTCCCCAGATCGGCCGAGAACTGGTTCAGGTCCTGACCGAAGCCGAACGGGAGGCGAAGAAGCTCAAGGATGAATATGTCTCGACGGAGCACCTGCTCCTTGCCCTCTCGGAGGTCAAGACCCCCGCCAAGGAAGCCTTGAGCGTCGTCGGCCTCGACCGGAAGCGACTCGCGACCGCCATCGACCAGCTTCGCAAGGCCAGCGGTGTCTCCCATGTCAATGACCCGAACGCCGAGGGGGCCTTTGAGGCCCTCAAGAAGTACGCGGTCGACCTCACCGAGCGCGCGGCGGCCGGCAAGATCGACCCCGTCATCGGTCGCGACGAGGAGATCCGCCGCTGCATGCAGGTGCTCTCGCGCCGCACCAAGAACAACCCCGTGCTCATCGGCGAACCCGGCGTCGGCAAGACCGCGATCGCCGAGGGTCTCGCCCTCAGGATCGTGAATGGCGACTGCCCCGACAGCATGCGATCCGCCCGGCTGGTCGCCCTCGATGTTGGTCAACTCATCGCGGGCAGCAAGTTCCGAGGCGAGTTCGAGGAGCGCCTGAAGGCGGTGCTTCGCGAGGTCGCCGCAGCGGAAGGTTCCGTCATCCTCTTCATCGACGAGTTGCACACGATCGTCTCGGCGGGCCAGACCGAAGGCTCACCGAGCGCCGGAAACCTCCTCAAGCCGGCGCTTGCCCGCGGCGAGCTTCGCTGCATCGGGGCGACCACGCTCGATGAGTACCGCAACCACATCGAGAAGGACCCCGCCTTCGAGCGGCGCTTCCAGCCCATCTTCGTCGGCGAACCGAGCGTTCCCGACACCATCGCGATTCTTCGAGGATTGAAGAGCCGTTACGAGGCTCACCATGGCGTTCGCATCAAGGATGGTGCCATCGTCGCCGCGGCCATGCTTTCGCACCGCTACATCGCCGACCGCTTCCTGCCCGACAAGGCCATCGACCTGCTCGATGAAGCCGCAAGCCGCCTCCGCATCGAGAACGACTCGATGCCCGCCGAACTCGACGCCGTGCGAAGGCAAGTCATGCAGCTCGAGATCGAGCGCGAGGCGCTCAAGCTCGAGAGCGATCCGGAGAGCAAGAAGCGCCTCGGCGCCATCGAGCAGGAACTGGCGCAACTGGAAGAGCGCAACCGGAGCTTGACCGCGCAATGGGAAGAGGAGAAGCGCGACCTCGACGCAGTCAAGACGACCCGCGCCGAGATCGAGCGAAAGCAGGTCGAACTCGAACAGGCGCAGCGGCGCGGCGACCTGGAGCGGGCAGCGCGCATCCGCTACGGCGAAATGCGGGAACTTGAAGAGCGCCTCGCCGCATCCGAGGCCGACCTCGACCGCCGATTGAAGACGGGCAAGACCATGGTTCACGAGGAAGTCGACGCCGAGCAGATCGCCGAGGTTGTCGGCCGCTGGACGGGGATTCCGGTGAGCCGACTCATCGAGAGCGAGCGGGAGAAGCTCCTGCGCATGGAAGATCAGCTTCGAGATCGAGTCGTGGGACAGCCCGAAGCGGTGACCGCCGTCAGCGAAGCCGTCCGACGCAATCGAGCGGGCCTCGGTGAAGCGCATCGGCCCATCGGCAGCTTCCTTTTCCTGGGGCCGACCGGCGTGGGCAAGACCGAGCTCTGCAAGGCCCTGGCCGAGTTCCTCTTCGACACGCAGGATGCCATGGTTCGCATCGACATGAGTGAGTACATGGAGCAGCACGCGGTGGCCCGCCTGATTGGAGCGCCGCCCGGGTATGTCGGCTTCGAGGAGGGCGGCCGCCTTACGGAGGCCGTGCGTCGACGCCCCTATTGCGTGGTGCTCTTTGACGAGATGGAGAAGGCCCACCCCGATGTCTCGAACATCCTTCTCCAGGTGCTCGACGACGGGCGATTGACCGATGGTCACGGCCGCACGGTCGACTTCTCAAACACCATCATTGTGATGACCAGCAACATCGGCTCCCAAGCGATTCTCGAAGCGACCGAGCGAGGTGAACCCGATGCCGTGATCGAGGCGCATGTGCGATCTCTTCTGAAGAAGGTGATGCGCCCGGAGCTGCTCAACCGCATCGACGATGTGGTCATCTTCCACCAGTTGACGAAGGAAGACCTTCGATCGATCGTCGAGATCCAGCTTCGAGGCCTCCGCCGTCGCCTTGCGGAACGAGGCGTGGCGCTCGAAGTCACCGCAGCGGCTCAGGACGCGCTCGCAAGTGAGGGGTACGACCCGCAGTTTGGGGCCCGACCGTTGAAGCGCGTGATCCAGCAGCGGCTCGAAAACGCACTCGCGAGCAAGCTTCTGGGGGGCGAAATCAGCCCCGGGCAGGCGGTCAAGGTCGACTTCGAAGGCTCCAGGTTCTCGATAAACGCAAATTGAGCGCTCGAGGCGCACGGCCAGGACAACGGGCCACGGGACGATGGAGTCCAATAATAAGGCCGCCCGGGTTACATGACGCGGCTTTAGTCATTCTTATGGCCTACAGGTCACCGAACCAGACGGAACAATTCGACACCGTTTTGCCAAGATTTTGGACAGGCCCCTTGGAAAATACCTCGGAAGGTGGCACTATGTGCGTGTTGGGCTTGGTTGCGTGCCAGCCCGTTTCGGACTCGGACCCCTGATCAACATAGAGAGGGAAAGATCAAGATGCGAAAGGTTCTTCTTGGAAGCGGTTTGCTCGCGGCATGCATCGCGGGCTCATCGAACGCTGCGTTCCTCGGTTTCGGCGCTGACACCTACGATGTCACCGTCGGCGCGAACACCTACCACGTGCTCGATGTGTACGCGGTCTACTCGTCGTCTCAGGACAAGATCCTGAACATCTTCAACTCGAACATTCAGCTCGTCGGCGCGACGAACTTCTATCAGCAGAACGGCTCTTGGCAGCCGCTCGGCGGTTCGAATGCTGCTGACTCCCGCGTCGCCCTCGGCGCTGCGATTGCTGGCGGAACCCCGGTCGGCAACACCTCGCCGGACGGCAGCTTCCTGAACTGGAACGACGATGAGGGTGCGGATCCCACTCTCCCGCCGAGCCCCGGCGCTGGTTGGTTCACCGTGAACCCCAACCCGGCCAACAACAGCAACGGCGCGAAGGCGCTCGTGCTTCAGGGCTTCTGGCAGGGCACCGATGGCCCGCTGGGCGTCATCGTCGGCCGCTTCTCGATCCTCGCTGACGGCGCGGCCAACAACCGCTTCCTCGTCTTCGGGGCGCAGGTCGGCACCGGTATCGTCGGTGGCACGGGCACCTTCTTCGGCCAGGACAACAAGACCTTCAAGTATGCCATCCCGACCCCGGGCGCTCTGGCGCTCCTCGGTCTCGCGGGCATCGCTGGTCGTCGTCGTCGGGCCTGATCTCAGGGGACGAGTCGCGGACTACGCGACCCGGAAGACAGGTTCGACCTGTCTGACAGCGCAACTCACCGAGGCCGCTCGCAAGGGCGGCCTCGGTTCTTTTTTGCCCGTGCACTTTCAGCCTGCCAACTCGTCCAGTGCGTCGAAAGCGAGAGCCCTGCTGCGGGGCGATCTCGCCACGGCGGGAGCGCTCTGCGGTCGATCGCGTGAGCGCTCGAGCGTGTTGAAGGCGCGAGCAACCCGCGCGGCAGAGCACGGCACCGACGATCAGCGGCGAGTCTTCACTCGACTGTCACGCTCTTGGCGAGGTTTCGCGGCTTGTCCACATCCTTGCCTCGCATGACCGCGGCGTGATAGGCCAGCAACTGGAGTGGAACCACAGTCACGAGCGGCTGAAGATGCTCGGGCAGGTCGGGGACATAGAAGACATCTTCGCAGAGCGACTTCACATGCTCGTCGCCCTCGGTGGCGACCGCGATGATGTGGCCGCCGCGACTGCGGACCTCCTCGATGTTCGAGAGCACCTTCTCATACTGGCTGTTCCGGGTGGCCACGAAGACCGCAGGCATGCCATGGTCGATCAAAGCGATCGGGCCGTGCTTCATTTCCGCTGCGGGCATGCCCTCGGCGTGGATGTAGGAGATCTCCTTCAGCTTCAGGGCGCCTTCAAGCGCGACGGGGTAGTTCACGCCGCGTCCCAGGAAGAGCCAGTTCTCGCGATGGATGTACTTGGCGGTCACACGCCTGATGTGCTCCGACTGCTCAAGCACTCGCTCAATCTGGGAAGGGACCGACTTGAGCTGCCTCATGTACGAGGAGGTGAACTCGGGCGAGAGATATCGCCTTCGTCCCACAAAGAGCGCGAGCATGGCCGCCACGGTCACCTGGCCAACGAACGCCTTGGTGCTCGCGACGCCAATCTCCGGACCAACGCGCAGATAGACCCCCGCGTCGGTCTCCCTCGCGATGCTCGACCCTACGACATTCACGATGCCAAGGGCCAGAGCTCCGCGCTGCTTCGCCTCCTGAAGCGCTGCGAGCGTGTCCGCAGTCTCGCCGCTCTGGCTGACCGCGATCACCACGGTGCCCTCTTCTACGATCGGGTTTCTATAGCGGAACTCGCTGGCGAAATCCCAGTCGGTCGGGATCTTCGCGAGTTCCTCCATCAGGTAGGTGCCGATCATGCACGCGTGGAGAGCGGTGCCCTGCCCCACCAGCGCCACACGGCGAGCGTTGGCGAGCTGTCGGGCGAAGGGCACGACGCCGCCAAGGACGATCTGGCCACCGCGCTCATCGATGCGACCCTGGAGGCAGGTGCGCAGCGCCTGCGGCTGCTCGAAGATCTCCTTGAGCATGTAGTGCTCGAAGGTCCCCAGATCGATCTGCTGGAGATCGAATTCCAGTTCCTTGACCTGCGCATCAACCGGAACATTGTCGACCGTGGCCGTCCGGAAGCTCTCTCGAGTGAGCTTGGCGACCGTGTAGTCCGCAAGTGTGAACGCCTGATTCGTGTGTGCCACGATGGCGCTCGCATCGCTGGCGACCACATACTCGCCATTGCCGACACCGACCATCAGCGGCGACCCCTTGCGGGCCACTACCAGCGTGTCTGGTTCCTGCTCGCAGATGACGGCGATGGCGTAGGCACCGGTCACTTCCCGAAGGGCTGACTGCACCGCTCGCTCAAGGTCGCCCCGGTAGAGCTCGCCGATGAGGTGCGCCAGGACCTCGCTGTCCGTCTCACTGGTGAAGGTGTGCCCCTTCTCCTCGAGGTACTTCTTGAGAACCGCGTAGTTCTCGATGATGCCGTTGTGGATGAGCGCGATGCCGTGCCCGAGCTTCGGATCGTCGCGGTGCGGATGGGCGTTCCGCTCGGTCACTCCGCCGTGGGTCGCCCAGCGAGTGTGGGCCATGCCGATGCTGCCATCGAAGCCGCCCTCACGCTCGACCACTTCTTCCAGCGCACAGACCTTGCCCACCGCACGAGCCAATCTCAGTTGCCCCTTGTCCAGCACCGCCAGCCCGGCGGAGTCATAGCCTCGGTACTCGAGCCGCTTCAGGCCCTCCAAAAGGATGTGCTTGGCGGGTCGGCGGCCGATGTAGGCAACAATTCCACACATGCGAGGGGGCTCTCCAGGAAAGGTGTCGCTACTGGTATCGGCCGCTCGCTGTTCGCCGATCGAGCGTTCAAGGGTAGCCTTTCCCGCTGTGGATGATTGTCCGTCACAGTCGATCAGCGCGGCCAAGAGTGCCCTTCGAACCGAGATCAGGAGCCGAATAACTCGGGCGGACCATGCGCAGCGCGTGGCCGCCGACGACTCGATCCAGCGCCAACTGGCCGAAAGCGGGCTCCTCGCGGTTGGCGGCGTCATCTGCGGCTTCCTGGCGCTGCGCGATGAGCCCAATCTGAAGGGCCTGCTCACCGATCTTCTGCGTGAGGGTCGGCGCGTGGCCCTGCCGGAGGCAATGAGACAGTCCGCCGACGGCGTGCCCTTGATGAGGATGATCGAAGTCGAAGCCCCCGAGGGCCTCTCAGAGACGCGCCGGGGTCTGCATGGCACCTCGGTGCCATCAGCGGGTTCAGAGGTCGCTCCTGAGGCGATTTCGGTGGTCCTCACACCGGGAGTCGCCTTTGACGCCGCGGGAACGAGGCTCGGCCGAGGTGGTGGCTTCTACGACGCCTTTCTCGCGGCCCTCCCACCGACGACATTGCTCATCGGCGTCGCCTACGAGGTCCAAGTGGTCGATCGAGTCCCCCGAGCCGAGCACGATCGCTCCGTGGATTGGTTGTGCACGGAGCGTCGATTGCTGCGAACGGGATAATGTTGGCATGGCGCTCGCAAGTCAGACCATTCCGGCCCAAGGTCGAAGCAGATACATGTCGAGTTCGCGGCGCAGGAGAGGGCGCCGCGGCGGAGTCGTGGTCGCGGTGGCGCTTTTGGCGCTCGCTGGCGGCACATGGGCCATGGTGAAGATGTTTGGCACCGAGACACCGAGTGAGGGCGTCCCCGCGCCGCAGACGCCGCTCGCAACAGTCGACCCTCCGGCGAGGCCGACCCGCAGTGGATCATGGGTGACTCCCGAACCCGAGGTGGTGACTTCCGGCGTGGCGGCGGGGCGCATCGAAACGCCGAAGCCGCCCGCGAATGTGCCGTCGCTTCCCGATCGAGCGACTGCGCCTTTGGCTGGCGCCGAGAGTGAGGCCACTCCACCCAAGGGGTTCGACGCGCCTGCACCACCGGTCAGTTCCGAGCGCGCCGATGATGACACATCCCGGAGCAACGCGCCAGCGCCGGGCGCTCGCGCCGCGTCGAGTGAACTCGCCAGAGCGCTCGCCTTGACCACGAGTGATCCGATTGCGGCGCGCCTTGCGCTGACGCGACTGCTCGATGGCAGCGCGCTCACCGGCGCCGAGCGACTGCGCGCGTATGAAGCGATCAATGAAGTGAACCAGCCGCTCTTCTTCCGCAGCGGTCTCGTCCAGGGCGACACGGTGTTCCGTGCCCATCGTGTGCAACAGGGTGAGACGCCGACGGCCATCGTGCGATCGCTTCAGGCCGAGTGTGAGCCTGATCTCCTGTTGCGCGTGAATGAGATCCGTGATGCGCGTCGCATCCGTCCGGGCCAGGTCCTCAAGGTCCCAACCGGCACCTTCCATGCCGAGGTCCTCAAGGGCGAGTACAGACTGAATGTCTATCACGGCGAAGGCGCAGACCGCGTGATGATCGCGAGCTACCCCGTGGGGCTCGGTGAGTCGAACACGACGCCGACGGGCATCTTCAAGGTGCGCCCGCGCAGCAAGCTCAAGAACCCCCAGTGGACCAATCCTCGCACCGGTGAGTTCTTTGCCGCCGATGATCCGAAGAATCCGATCGGCGAGCGGTGGATCGGCATCGAGGGCATCGAGCCGCACAACCGCGACTTCCTGGCCTATGGCATTCATGGAACGATCGAGCCCGAGTCCATCGGGCAGATGCGCTCCATGGGATGCGTGCGCATGCGCGAACTCGATGTTGAAGTAGTCTTCGAACTGCTCACGGTGCCTAACAGCACGATTCTGATTGCTCCCTGACGGTGAGGTGGGGGGAGCGGCGTCGAGATGGCGATGCCGATCGAGACCGACCAAGGAGAGTGATGCCCATGCAAGATCCAGTGCGACGCTGGTGGCCCGAGATTCTGCTTGTCGGGGCGCTGAGCGCTTGCGTTGCCGCGCCGGCTATGGCACAAGTGAACGCGCTGTCATTTGAGAGCGTCGAGGAGGTGAACCAGATCGGGCGCCTTCAGGGCGCACCACAACCCGTGTCGATCAACGAACTTCGACGAGTGCTCGAGTGCCCATCGCTCGACGCGGACGCCAGTCTTCGAGTGCTCGACACCATGGCCGCTTATCGCATCGCTGCGGCGAGGATTCGCGAACGGGAACTCCTTCCCGGGGCGATCCAGGCCATGGGCCCCGCATCGACTCGCGCCGAGGGTCAGGCGCTCTTCGCTGATGGCGTGGAGAAGCGCCGCCGCCTCGACCAGGGGCTCTTCGCCGATCTTCGGGCCCTGACAACCGACGCCACCTGCGCTGCGCTGCTCGATGACATTCGAGGCGCGATTGAGCGTCGCATGATCCGGGAGCGTGTGGGGGCGTCGCATCTCCTTGCCTTCGACATCGAGATCGGTCCGATTCTCCGAGGGTCGTTCACCGCATCGCCCGTCCTCTGGGAGATGAGTGACCGTAAGGCCTCGGACCTTTCCGAGGAGACGCGCCGGGCGGCCGAGGCGGTGGTCACGGCGCGAGATCGCGCATTGCTCAGCCTGCTCCAACAACTGGAGGAGTCTGTGCGCGACGCTCCCGCCAACCAACGCGCCGCGCTCGAAGCTCGCGGCGTTGCTCGACCTTCGGCCGAGGAGCGCGATCCGGCGGTTCATCGGCAGTACAACGAGTTGGTCCGCGCAGTCGCCAACGAAGTCTTGAGACCTGCTCGTGATCTCGCCGTTGACATTGGTCGCCACCAGCGCGAGACACTGAATCAACTTCAGCCCCTCCTTCCGGAGCATCTCTGGCGTCGTGTGCGCGGACAGGTGCTCGCTCGAATGTACGGCGGCCCCTTCGTCGTGACACCGCAGCAACCGCTCCTCTGCGTCGCACGCGCGCTCCACGAACGGCCCACCGATGGCGGGCACGACGCGGGTCCCCTTGACGAGGTCGCTTCCATCATGGCGGCTTGGCGCCTCGAGCGAGACACGCTCGAGTTGGCATTGGCCGATGCCATTGACTTGGTCCGCGGGTCGGGTGACGACACGGCCGCGCTCGTCGCCGCCGCGAGTGAACTGGTCTCGTCCATGGAGAGTCTTGACGCGCGCACTCGCGCCTCGATCGCCGGCCTGGGCTTCGACTGCCCCGACCCGCCGACCAGCACATGGAAACCTGCGGACTTCGGCATTCGGCGTGTTCGGAGCGCCGCCGAGGCGTTCCCGCCGTCGCCGTCGAGTCGCGGATTTGTCGCCTTTCACTCCGCGGTCCGGCCGGCCGCCGCACGAGGCGACCTTCGTGGCCAAGTGCAGCCACTTGATGTCTCGTGGGTCGACCACCTCCTTGACACCTGCGAGATCGCCCCCGAGGACCCTCGTCGAGAAGTTGGCCGGGCCCTCATCGAGGAGACACGACGCGCCGCACAGCCTGTCCTCGAAGCCAATGCCGAGCGGATGCGAACATGGGACACGCTCACCCAATCGAACTTTCAGGCAGCCGAGGAGTTCCTTCGCGGCAGTCGGGATGTGCAAGAGCAGCTCGAGCACGAGTTGGCGCGCCTTGACGAGGCTCTGTTTGACAACCTTCGCGCGCTCATCAAGGGCGCCCGCTCCGAGGGCTGGGGAGAGCTGTTGATCGAACTCGCGGATCGCGACCGGCGACGGCTGGGGCGCCGCATCGAGGCCGGTCCGACGAACCATGATGTCGCTCCAGGCACCGAGGCCACCGTTGACCTCGTGCGACTCATCGACGAGTCGCCCGAGCTTGCGCGGTTCCGATCGGCTGATCACCCTGAGTTGAACTCGGCGGTGCTTGCCATTCTGCGCAACTATGGACAGCGCATGAGTGCGGCCATCGACGCCCATGTCGCCGCCACCCGATGGGAGGCAGAGCAACTCGCGGAGACTGCCCAACGACCGCCCAAGGTCCAAGGAATGTATGAAGCTCTGGCCGAGCTGGCCAAGATCAATCGAGAGGCGTTGAACCAGCTTGTGGCCGTCGTGGACCTCGCCCATGATCGCACCGCGCTCAAGGAGTGCTATCGCCGGGCCGCGTGGCCTGACATCTTCGTGGTCGATCCGCTGTCTCGGGCACGACCATCGTTCAAGCGCCTCACAGGCGAGTCTCCGACCACGCTCGACTTCGGCCTTCTTCCCGCCGCGCAGCGAAGTGAGCTTGATCGCGTGGATGACTCGATCACCACGCTCCTCATGGCGTCGACAACGAGCCACGATCCGAAGGGCCCACCTCCGCCCTTGAGTGAGATTGCGGCGGCCATCTGGACACTTGACGGATGGCGGTGGCAGCGTGAAGAAATCCTGCTGGAGCTTCTGATGCGCCAGGCGATCCTGCAGCCCGCAGTGATCGCGCCGACTCCGGCCACGCCCCACCCGTGAATCACGAGCGCGGCGCGACCCGAAGGCGGCCGGTAGGCTTTCGCCATGCCGACGCCGGAGTTGCTCGAGTACTTCGATTCCCCGACGGATCACCCCTTTCTCATCGAGCATGTGCACGAGGAGTTCACCTCCGTCTGCCCGAAGACGGGGCATCCCGATTTCGGCGCCATCACGATCCGGTATGAGCCCGCGGCCGTTTGCGTGGAGCTCAAGAGCCTGAAGCTCTACTTTCAATCCTTCCGCAACGAAGGGATCTTCTACGAGGCGGTCACCAATCGGATCCGCGATGACCTGGCTCAGGGCATGAGCCCGCGATGGCTCCAGGTCATCACCGAATGGCGCGGCCGGGGCGGCATCCGCTCCCGCATCGTGGCATCAGCCGGAAGTGTGCCGGTCTGCTGGCAGCGGCCATGATGAGGTCAGGTTGAGGTCAGGTTGAGGTCAGGTTGAGGTCAGGTTGAGGTCACGACGAGTCCAGGGCCGAGGCTTGATCAGGCCCAGACCAAGTCGATCCCAAGTCATGCTCAAGCGATGATCGGGCGATGCCCAAGTGATGGTCGAGCCAAGCCCCATTCGTGATCAAGCGGTGATCAAACTGTGATCGAACCATGATGCTGGCCGAGTCCATCATTCACTCCATCGATCCCTATGTCTTCCGGATCGGAGGCGTCGGACCGCGCTGGTATGGCATGGCCTATGTCACGGGCTTCGTGCTCGGCTGGCTGCTCCTGCACTGGCTGGCCCGAACACGACGCATTCTGCTCTCCCCGCAGCAGGTCGCCGACTTTGTCTTCTATGTGATCGTCGGCGTGGTGGCAGGCGGGCGCCTCGGCCATGTGCTCCTCTATGACCCGCATCTTCTCTGGACCTTCACTCCGACAGTGCCGTGGTGGAGCGCGATTGACATCACCAAAGGCGGCATGTCGAGTCACGGCGGCATCATCGGCGTCACGCTCGCGGCATGGCTCTTCGCGCGACGGGCGGGTGTGCCCTTCATGCACCTGATGGATTGCGCGGCGATTGGAGCGCCGCCCGGACTGGCCCTCGGCAGGCTGGCGAACTGGGTGAATGGCGAACTCCTCGGCAAACCCCTGCCGGAGGAGTGGTGGGGCAATCCACCGCGGTGGAGCCTGAAGTTTCCGCGCGAGATCCTCGATGATCACTTCATCCGAGTAGCTGAGTTGCAGGCGCTGCGGACCCCGAAGTTCGTTGATCCCGCGGCGCCCTTTCCCGACTCGCTGGTGATTGCCTTCGAGAGGGGCAACCAGATAGTGATGGATGCGCTCACGCCGTTGCTCACTCCGCGCTGGCCGAGCCAGTTCTTCCAGGCGCTGACAGACGGTCCAGTCCTGCTGGCGGTGCTCGTGGCCGTCTGGTGGCGACCACGACGACCGGGCGTTGTCTCCGGCTGGTTCTTCCTCGCCTACGGCGTTCTGCGGATGATCACCGAGCAGTTTCGCCAAGCCGATGAAGGGGTCCTCATGCTCGGACCGCTCACACTGCCGATGTTGATCAGCCTCGCCATGATCGCGGCTGGAGCGTTGCTGATTCTCTGGTCGTCATCGAGACCGACCGCCACCGTCGGCGGACTGGCGCCATCGTCGCGCGTGTCAACCGCTGCGCGTTGAACGCATGTCGGCCGACACCAACACCTCCCGGCTTCGCGCCGTCGTCGGGCACATCCACCTTTGTGCGGTGCGTCACTGTCCGGGCGGCGTGCCGTCGTCGTAGATGGGAACGGCGTTGGCCCACTCGTGATCCCAGAGGCGGAAGCCCCCGATGAACGCATTCGCGTTGTCTCCGGGCCTGCACCCGCTTGGCATCTCCTTCAGGTGCGCCACATTGCCACCGCCGAGCACCACTTCATCGGGCAGCAGCGCTGCCCGAAGAATGCCGACGACACGCGCGACCTGACGGCGCCAAGCCTTCTTGCCAAGGCGCTTAAGCCCCCGCAGGCCCACGGCATCCTCGAAGGTCCGCCCTTTGCGATAGGGCAGGTGGGCGAGCTCCAGCGGCAGGATGACCTTGCCGGCGATCATGCAGCTTCCAAGTCCCGTTCCCAGGCCAAGGAAGAGCATCTTTCCCGCTCGGTAGCTGCCTACCGCCTGCATCGCCGCGTCATTGAGGAGCTTGACCGGGCGAGCGAGATCGCGGTCGTAGTCGAAGTTCACCCATCCGCTCCCCAGGTTGGCCGGCTCATGCGCCGGGCGATTGCCGAAGACCGGAGCCGGGATGCCGATCGACACCGCATCGAAGTGCCAATCCCTGGCCAAGGCCTTCACTCCCGCAACCATCTGCTGCGGCGTGAGCGATGGACCCGATGGGAACTCGCGCTTCTCGGGATCGGTGGAGACCCGGCACTTCACATGGGTGCCCCCAATGTCAATGGCGAGGACGGTGCGACCAGACATGAGATCAGCGTAGTGGGAAGTTCGCCGAAGGAGCACGGCATCCCAGGACCCGGCAAGGGGCGCTCTCTCAGCAATCCTCTGGGGGCGTCCTTCGGAAAAGAAACCCGCCCCCGATCGCTCGGGGGCGGGTCAGGTCAGCATGATGCTGCCGAATCGACCGCGAACGATCGATCGGTGGATGACGAATCTCAGGCGCGACGACGGCGTCCCACGACGCCAGCCAGCCCGAGCAGCGCGAGAGCACCAGGGGCCGGGATCTTGTCGACACCCTTCAGCGTGATCTCGACATCGGAGAGAGTCGCCGATGAGCCGGCGAAGCTGTATCCGTTACCAACACCAACGATTGCCGTGGTGTTGTTGTAGCTGGGCGCCGCAGAGAGGAGACCCAGCACGGCGCTCGCGAAGTTGACATTGCTGCCGCTGTTCGGCGCGCCGGTCTCCCCCTGGTAGTCATTCGCACCATTCACGAAGATGTCATACCCGCCCCACTGAAGGTTGCCCACAGTGGCGCCGATGTCGGCGGCCCATGAGCCTCCGGCGGCGTTCGAGTAGTTGAACTTCACGATGATGCCCGTCAGCGTGCCGATGAGCGGCGTCGTCTCCACGGTCACACCCTGGCCACCTGCCAGCACATGGGTGCCGGGAATGGTCACGACCACATCCGCGTTCGCGGCGGCGGCGGCAACGAGCACGGTGCTCGCGGCAATCAGAACTTTCTTCATCTTGCTCTCCTCAACGCAAGCGGATTGCCCGCCAATCGACGGACTCTCCACGAATGAAACCCGTGGTGCCTGTCAGGTCTCAGCCTGCGGTCCCACGCTGAAGCCGAACCACTCGACTTCGCTCGACAGTAAAACTACACCGGCATTGCATTGACGCAACAAAGCGGAGATGAATCAGATCATCACCGTTCAAATCTGCGCGATTACTGGTCGTTAAGGAACTTTCGGTCTATAACAAGCGCCAGTAACCTCATTTGTGTTCATGTTCTCAGACCTTTGCCGGATTGCCGCTCTTGCACATAAGCACCAACTGTTGGCCGAGAACCACGGTCCCGGCCGGACGCTACCCTCATCGTGTGACTCAAGTCGAGCCCATCGCATGGGAGTACAGCGCCGCTCCCGAGAGCGTGCCGGTGAAAATCCAGTCGTCCTATGGCCTCTTCATCGGCGGTGCTTGGCAGGAACCCCGGCGCGCTGCCCGGCTTACGACGGTCAACCCCGCCACCGAGGCGCCACTCTCGGAGGTGATCGACGCCGACGCCGACGCGGTGCACCAGGCTCATGACGCAGCCCGGGCCGCGCTGCGCCGATGGTCACGCACCAGGCCGATCGAGCGCGCGAAGTTCCTCTTTCGCATTGCCCGACGCATTCAGGAGCGGGCGCGCGAGCTCGCGGTGCTCGAGACGCTTGACTCGGGCAAGCCCATCCGCGAGAGCCGGGACTTCGACATCCCGATGGTCGCGCAGCACTTCTTCCATCACGCGGGGTGGTGTGACAAGCTCCGCTATGCGCTTCCGGGCGTGAGCGACCCGCGCCCCGTGGGGGTCTGCGCCCAGATCATTCCGTGGAACTTCCCGCTGCTGATGGCCGCGTGGAAGCTCGCCCCCGCGCTTGCCTGCGGCAACACCTGCGTGCTGAAGCCAGCGGAGACGACACCCCTCACCGCGCTCCGCCTCGCCGAGATCATGAAGGAGTGCGAGCTGCCCGATGGCGTGGTCAACATCATCACCGGTGGTCCTGCAACGGGACGCGCGATGGTGGATCACCCGGGCTTCGACAAGATCGCCTTCACGGGGAGCACCGAGGTGGGCAAGGCGATTCTCGCCGCGTGCGCTTCGCGCACGATCAAGCTCACGATGGAACTCGGCGGGAAGAGCCCGAACATCGTCTTTGCCGATGCGCCGATCGATCAGGCCGTTGAGGGAATCGTTGAGGGCATCTGGTTCAACCAGGGGCAGGTCTGCTGCGCGGGCAGCCGATTGCTCGTCGAGGAGTCCGTGGTCGACGAGGTCGTTGACAAGCTTCGCAGCCGGATGAATCGACTTCGCGTGGGCGACCCGCTTGACAAGAACACTGATGTCGGCCCGATCAACTCGCGCGTGCAGTTGGAGCGGGTGCAGCGCTATCTCTCAATCGGTGCCTCCGAAGGCGCCACCATGGAGCCGTGCGGCAGCGCGACACTTCCCGAGCGCGGGTACTTCTGCCGACCGGCGTTCTTCACGGGGGTGCAGCCAAGCGCCACGATCGCCCGCGAAGAGATCTTCGGTCCCGTCCTCGCGGTGATGACCTTCCGCACGCCCGAAGAGGCGATCACCCGAGCGAACAACACGCCCTACGGATTGAGCGCTGGCGTCTGGACGGCCAAGGGAAGCAAGATCTTCGACACCGCGCGGCGCCTGAAGGCGGGAGTGGTCTGGTGCAACGCCTTCAACCTCTTCGATGCGGCGAGCCCATTCGGCGGCTTCAAGGAGTCGGGCTTCGGTCGCGAAGGTGGCCGACACGGGCTCGCGGCCTATCTCACGCCATGATCGCGCTCGATACTGCAAGCACTCCCACTTGACAAGCCTCATCGCATGAACCGCCTTCCTGTCGTCAAGACCCACAAGCTCTTCATCGGTGGCTCGTTTCCACGCACCGAGAGCGGGCGATCGCGGGAACTCCTCGACCTGCGAGGCGAAGTGGTCGCCCATCTCTGCCGGGCCAGTCGCAAGGATCTCCGCAGCGCCGTCGAAGCAGCGCGGGCGGCGCAGCCCGCATGGCAGGCGGCGACGCCCTACCTTCGCGGCCAGGTGCTTCATCGCTTCGCGGAGATGCTCGAGGGTCGCCGAGCTGAGCTTGCCGATGCGCTGCGAACCCATGCGCGTCGCAGCGCTGCCTCGGCGCGCGCCGAGGTCGATGCGGCCATCGATCGATTGCTCTCGATGGCGGGCTGGAGTGACAAGCTCGCCATGGTGCTCGGCGGACAGAACCCCGTCGCGGGCCCCTACTACAACTTCACCGTGCCGGAAGCGACGGGCGTCGTGACGCTCGTCGATGGGTCGCATGCCCCGCTGTTGGGCGCCGTGTCACTTCTTGCACCGGCGCTCGTGGCGGGAAACGCCGTGATCCTGGTTGCCTCGGAGGCGGCGCCTCTTCCCGCGCTTCTCCTGGCTGAGAGTGCGCCGACTTCAGATCTCCCGCCCGGGGTCTTCAACCTCCTCACGGGCGAGCATGGGGAGTTGGTTCCGCACATCGCTTCGCACCGAGACATCGACGGCGTGCTCGCCGCGGTCGAAGGTGAGACCGCCGCTCAGCTTCGGAAGGGCTCCGCGGAAAACCTGAAGCGCGTGCGCATCATCGACCCGTCCAGCGACTTCTTCGCCGAAGAGCCTTGGTCGGGGGCGAGCGCCTTTGAGAGCCTCGTCGAGTTCAAGACGATCTGGCACCCGGCCGCGACCTGATGCTCACGCGGTCGGGCGAACGACCCTCGACATCGAAGATCGTCACCTCCACCTCGCGGTCGAGCGCGCCGCTGGAGAGCGGCAATCGGGGGTCGGTCGCCGCGTCGAAGCGACCTGCGAGTGCGCCATCGATCAACACGGCGCCAGAGGAGAGACCGTCGAGTCGTAGCTCGACGGCACCAGGTCGAGCCAGTCGCGTGGTCCACCAAGTGGGGAGCGATTGATGTCGTCCCCGCGCACGCGCGGGAGCGCCGCTGCTCCACTTGGCGCTTGCCGCCTCGGGTGGCTCCCACCGTGCAAAGGCCCACGCCGCCGCACCACGCCGACTGCTCCCGATCACCTCCATGCACTTGAAGAGTCGAAGGCGACTCTCGACTCCCGGTGCCGAGGCGAAGGGCACCAGCGTGATCGTTGCTGACCCCTGGCGCCACCCCGCCATCCCTGGCGCGAGGTGAATGCCACGAAGGTCACCCGCAGGTCGATCGGCCAGCGCCGCAGGAACTCCGTTGATGAGCACCGCGCCATAGAACGGCACGCCGGGATCGATGATGATCGGCGTCGATCGATCGAGTCGAAGCGAGAGCTGAATCGACTCTTCAGGCAGCGCGCCCGGCAGAAGCGGCACGAAGCGCCGAAGCGTGAAGGGATCGAATGGCGGCGTGACGACCTTGCGGCTTCGCGCCTTGATCGGCTCCACAATCCACGCCTGCCCGCGCACGCCGGCGGCATCGGCGGCAGCGAGGCCGGAACTGGGCCTCGACCGTTCATTGGCGAGGATCACGAGTGAACGGCCATCAGCTCCGCCGCCTGCAGGAATGCGCAGGGGCATGCGCGCCCGCTCGCCAAGGTGGGCGAGCGGAGCGCCGTCGAGAAACGCGCGGAGGTCGCCGACTGCGCCGGGCATCCAGAGCAGCGACGCTCCGCGCCGCGATGGAACCCGCAGCCTGTACCAACCGAAGCCGCGACGCGGCGCGTAGACCGCAAGTGACTGAGGCTCCTCGACGCCAGCGAATCGATCGCTTCGACCCGAAGTGAGCTCCTGCGTGTCAGCGCGGCGCCAGCCTCGGAGCTTCTCATCGGTCGTGCGATCCGATGCGGTGGATGATGGCACCACGCGCACCTGCCCGCGCGACTCCACGCGCACCACTTCGCGGAAGCCCTTCGCTCGAGTCACTGAACCGTCGGCCTCCGTGCGCTCGGCGCCGATCAGGCACCCTCGCTGCTCGATGATGAGTGCAGCCGCCTGGAGCTCGTTCACGACCAGCACCGTCACACCGGCGTGCTGGAGCACGCGCGGGCGGGCGCCTGCCTTCAGGTCGGGAACCTCAGCGCGGCTCTCGCTTCCATTGATCGAGACGACGCTCTTGACGCCGGCTGCGCCCATGAGCACCAGCAGCGCATCGTCGATGAACGCAAGCGGGGAGAGCGTTGCGTAGTCAAGAGTGGACCGGCCGCCGAGATCGAGATCGAACGCATACCAGGAGACTGGCGCGCTTCCGCGCACCACGGTGAGGCGCCGTCCGTCTGCGGAAATCAGCGAGACCTCGCCAGTCACGGTCGATGGCACCTTGCGATGAGACAGGGTGCGTCCCGTTGACCGCGGCGCCGACAGAACGAAGGCGACCGTGCCACTTCCGCATGCCCGCGAGATGACGATCGGCGCCTCATCAACCTCTCGGTCGGGGTCGAGCACGACCGCCTCCGAACCTGCGGCGCCACCCGTCCCGGAGCCGAAGTGGGAGGCGAAGATCGCCAGCGGTGCGAGGTCGTCGAGCGCCGCGCCGGGGCGATCGGCCTCGTTCACCAGGACCGGAACCACGGCATTTGTCTCAAGCGGCACGCCGGCGCTGCGTCCCGGAGCCGTCAGTCGATGCACCTCGGGCGCGGCGTGCGCCACGATCGCCTGCCCTCCGGCTGCGAAGACGAGCGCCACGCGCCGCGCGAGGTCGCGTCCATCGACCGCTTCAGAGTGTGAAGCCCGACCTGCACGGACCGCGCCTCTCGAAGCATGGGCGATTCTCAGCGCACTCGGCGTCGTGACCTCCACCAGTGCCGGCCCATGCGGCTGGACGCGACGCAACTGCCGCACATGGGCCAGGAGATCATCGCTTCCCTGCCAGACATCGACGGTCTCCTCCGCGCCGACCCAGAGGCCATTCGCCGTGAGCACCGGCAGATCAATGCCCGACTCCCGCACAAAGCGCCGAAGCTCGGTGAGGTACTCCTCGCCCGCCTTCTCGTTGCCGCACTCCCAGCCATGTTCGACCTGCACCGCGAGCAACCCACCGCTCATCTTCTGACCGGCGGCGTGACCGCTGCGCTCCGATGCTTCAAGACCTTTCAATGGTGCGAGCACGGAGCCGAACCATGAGGCGACCTGGCGCAGAAAGAGATCCTGCGGCTCGCGCGGACGAAGCTCGGGGATCTCGGCGATCCATGATGGCAATCCGCCGCCCGCATGAGTGCCGCCAACCATCGGGCCGATTCTCACCACCACCCAGAGGCCCTGATCGCGGCACTCCTTCACAAATGCCTTCAGATCGAGTGATCCAGTGAAGTCGAGCCGGCCCGGATGACGCTCATGCAGGCTCCACGGCGCACTGGTGCGAATCGTGTTGAACCCGCGCTGTCGAAGGAGCGCAAGACCACGCGACCACTGCGCTCGCGGCCAGAGCGACGACTCCACCGCCGCACCCATCAGCCAAATGCGGCGCCCGCCGATGGAGAACCCCTGAGCGTCGAATGAAATCTGCGGCACGGTGAGAACCTAACGCTTACCGAGGAATGCCACCACCTTGACTTCAATGGCGATGGGTGTGGGGAGAGATGTGACTTCGACGGTGGTGCGAGCGGGATTCGGATTGCCCGGCCCCGCGAAGAACTCAGCGTAGACGCGGTTGTAGGCGGCGAAGTCGCGCTTCATGTGCGTGAGGAAGGTCGTGACATCGACGATGCACTCCCAGGGCACACCCGCATCTCGAAGGACCGATCGAAGGTTCTCGAAGCAGCTTCGACACTGGACCTCGATGTCGTGGTCGACGACCGTGCCATCGGTTCCAAGCGTGACGCCGGGAATCTCGCTGCGGCCTCGCGTGCGAGGTCCGATGCCGGAGACAAAGAGGAAATCGCCGGCGCGTCGCGCGTGCGGATAGGGACCGACCGGCTCGGGGGCTTGCGTCGAAAAGACGCCCTGCTCATGCATGGCGGCAGAGTATCGCGACCGCACCGCTCGCGCTTGAGTCCGCGCGCTTACGGTCTCCAGGCAATCTGCGACGAAAGCACCGTCAGGAAGTTCCCACGAACCTCATCGAGCGGTCCTCGCCGTGCGGCAAGCTCCATCGCGTAGACCGCCTGCGCCCGATCACCGACGGACGCGCGCAGCGCCGCAGCAAGGAAGTAGAGATCGGCGCCGCCCGAGGGGCTCTCACTCGCGCGGTTCTCGATGGAGCGAGCGAGTTCCGTCAGGCGCCAGCGCGTTCCCGAAGGAAGCGGAAGCGCATCCAGCACATCGAGTCGCAGCGCGAGCGCGTCCCGCAGCGCCCACGCCGCCGTCGCGTCGCGGCCCATGAGCGCCGCCGCCAGACCGTACCCGGCGCGGGCCCGCGCGTTGTCGGGCTCTTCATTGAGCACACCGGCGAAGAGCTCTTCTGCGCGGAAGTCCTCGCCATAGGCCAAGGCCTCCCATGCATTCTGTTCGAGCAATCCCGCAGGCGGCATCGCGACCGCGGGAGTCATGGGCACGGTCGGCATAGTCTGAGTGAGCGACGCATCCGCCAAGACCATGGTCCCGTCAGCCGCAGAGAACGGCGCCGTCTCACCAGAGACGACGGCGATCCACTCTGTCGAGGGCGAGTAGACGACGGGCTGTTCAACCAGCAGAAGCGGCGGCTGCACCACGACCGGCGTCCATGCAGCCGACACGACGACAGGTGATGCGACGACGAAGCTGGTCGCGATCCACGGCGAGCACCACGACGCGCCGCCAGCCCACCACGGTCCACTCCAGCCGCCCCAGCCACACCAACCGGGTGTCCACCACGGGCTCCAGCCGCACCAGCCCGGCGCCCAGGCGCCGCCCCATCCGGGCCAGAAGCCACTGCTGTAGCCAACGCTCACGCTCCAGCCACCACCTCCGAAGCCGAAACCGAATCCCCAACCACCGCTGCTGAATCCGAAGCTGACACCCCAGCCGCTCCAACCGCCCCAACCCCAGCCAGCCCAGCCAGCCCAGCCGGGGGTCCAGCATGAAGACCAACCGGGACTCCAGCAGGGACTCCAGCACGCGGGCCAACCGCCCCAGCAGTTCGTCGGGAACCAGCCACAATTGGACCATGTGGGTTGATTCCAGCCGCAGCCAGGCCAACCGCCGCCTCCATAGGCATAGGCGTTGGCGGAGTCGAAGCCGTATCCCGTGTCGTAGGCGTACGCGGCGCTTGCCGCAGGCGCTGCGCCGCCCGGCGGCGCGAAGTCACTGACCGGAGCGTTGCGAGCGCTGCCGCCGTCACCCGGAACGGGAAGGGGACGAGGTGAGCCGCCATTCCACACACCACGGTTCTCGGGAGACGCCGCGGTACCAGGCGCGCCTGGATCCCGCGCGGTCGGTTGCCCGCGCGTGGGCGAGGCGTTGCCGAGAGGAGCTTCACCACGCGGCGCGAGGCGACCGGGCGATGCGCTCTCATCGCCACGACCCGGCGCGCCACGATCAGGCGCCATGCGATCGGGCATGAGCGATCGTGAAGGCGCCGAAGGCTCGGCGCCTCGACCGGGGAAGTCACGAGCGCCGGGCTGCGCTCGCTCGCCACGGTCAGGCATGAGCGCGGGGCTCACACCGTCGGGCCCGGGCCGCTGCGTCGGCGCGGTCGGTGACGGGACGGGAGCAGATCGAGGAGCAGTCGGTGCGGGTTCCCAACGAGGCGCCGGTGCAGACGGCGCAGGTGCTGAACGAGGCGCTGACGGTGCGGGCGCCGATCGCGGAGCGGAAGGAGAACCCGGTGAAGGAGGGGCTGTCCGCGGTGCCGTGGGTGCGGGCGCCGATCGCGGAGCCGAAGGCGCGCTCGGCGCAGGCGGCGCGGCGCGAGGCGCTGACGGTGCCGGCGCTGAACGCGGAGCGGAAGGAGAACCCGGTGAAGGAGGGGCTGTCCGCGGTGCCGTGGGTGCGGGCGCCGATCGCGGAGCCGAAGGCGCGCTCGGCGCAGGCGGCGCGGCGCGAGGCGCTGACGGCGCGGGCGCTGATCGTGGAGCCGAAGGCGCACTCGGCGCAGGCGGCGCGGCGCGAGGCGCTGACGGTGCCGGTGCGGGCGCCGATCGCGGAGCCGAAGGTGCACTCGGCGCAGGCGGCGCGGCTCTTGGCGCACCACCTCCGCCGGGCATCATCGGTCGGCCACCACCGCCTCCGCCTGGCGCCGACGGAGCCCCGGGCCCGGGGGGTGCCCCCTGCCCGCCGCCCCCCCGCTGCGCGAGGGCCGAACTGTCCAATGCCAGCGCCGTGACGATTGACAATGCAGCGACCGCGACGGTGCTCGTTCGAGCCCTCGTCGCGGTCGATGTTCGCTTCGGATGACGCATGGCTGGACCTCCTCTTGACCGAATGGCTCCCCGTCCCGGGTCGGGGCGGACAACCATTCAAGACCGAGTCGGGGCCGCCGTCTTCCCGTTCAGGGCCTCAATTGCCCCAGTTTCCGAGAACAATCGCGATATCAGCTCCGTTGACCGCCTCGTCACAGTTCAAGTCGCCCTCGCCCGTGCCGCCCCAGTTGCCCAGAATCAGGGCAATATCGGCGCCATTCACGAGCTGGTCTCCGTTGACATCGCCGGCCACCGGCGGCGGCCCGGCCTCAATGTAGTCGCGGGTCGGGCCGGTGCCGACATTGTCTGCGTGATCGATGGCCGTCACGAAGTACGACACCGACGCGCCAGCGGGCATCGCTGGAATCACACCACGCCAGAGGTTGTTTCCAACCCACTTCATCGGGACCTGGCCCTCGATCACCGTGCAGCCCGAGGTGGCGGTGTAGTGGAGGAAGATGCCCTTGTCGTGGAACCCACGATCACTGGTGTGGCTGTCATAGATGATGACGCGCACGATCTTCTCACTCGGGGTGCCCAGCGGATTGCCGTTCGGAACACCCTCCATGCTCACGATCTTGGGCGCGATGGTGTCGATCGGCCCCGTCACATTGATGTAGATCTTGTTCTGGAAGGAACCAGCTTCTCCCTGTGCGGTCACGAAGTCGAGGCGGCCATCACCGTTGAGGTCCGCCACCTTGATGTCGAGCGTCGCATCGGAGACAACCGGAATCACGCCGGACACCTGCGTGAAGAAGCCCGAACCATTGTTGTTGTACAGACGCTCGCTGGAACCCAGACTGCCGACGATCAGATCGAGATCGCCGTCGTTGTCGTAATCGAAGAAACGGCTGTCATTGTCATCGACCGTCGGATTCGGCGAGATCGACGAGGAGATGTTCGTCCACGAGTTGCCACCACCGTTGTTGCGGGCGAGCAACTCGGCATTACTCACGCCGCCGTTGACGGAGATCGCATCAAGATCGCCGTCACCATCGATGTCACCGACATCGATCGAGTAGCTGGCGGAATCGTTGGGAAATCCCGCCTGAAGGGTGAAGACGCCGGACCCGTTGTTCTTCCACAGGCGGCTCTGGTTCGGCGAAGTCGCGCGGGTTCCGACGAAGATGTCGAGATCGAAATCGAGGTCGATGTCGCAGAAGAGAATGTCCATCTGCTGCGAGATGTTGCCCGCGGGGAAGTTCGTGGCGGTGGCGTCGGTGAAGAAGCCACTCCCATCGTTCAGGTAGATCCTCGGCTGGCCGGTTCCGAAACGATTCGTCGCGCCTGAGTTGTTGAAGATGAGGTCGAGATCGCCGTCGTTGTCGACATCGCCGAACTGCGCACGAGCACTGCTCATCGCAATATTCGGCAGGCGAGCCGCCGTCTCGTTCACAAAGAACCCATTGCCCGTGTTGATGAGCAGGATCGGAACCTTGTTGAAGTCCTGGGCAAGAATGAGGTCGACCCAGCCATCGTCGTTCACATCACCCGCCTCGACACCGCGGAACCAGCCCTGGACGCCAGGCGCCCGCGCATCAGTTTCGTCGGCGAAGAAACCGAGGCCATCGTTCATGTAGATGCGCGGCTTCAACGCGGCCCCCTGGGTTTGGTACCCCTGACCGTCAGCAAAGACGATGTCGAGATGACCGTCGTTGTTCAAATCAACGATCGTCATCTGGTTGGAGTAGAAGTTCTGAACCGGGAACCGCGTACTTGTCTGGTTCTGGAACTGCTGGGCGGAGGCCGCACCGGCGAGCACGAAGGCGAGAGTTGAGACGACGATCGGAACAGCTCGGTGTGGCACTGGGGGATCCTGCGGTCGAATGAAGAGAGGAACGAGAGGACAACAACCCCCAGTGGCGAGAATGTACCCCGCGGTGACGCGAATCCCAACCCGGGGCCACGCAATGCCTCGGAATCGACGCATTTGCGAATTGGGGTCGCTTGCTTGTCGCTGGGGCCCGTAACCTTGGGCAACGCGATCTTGCTCGGGTTGTAAGCGCCATCGAATGCCCACGAGAGGAGGCCCGTCGCCATGAAATCCGTCGAAAGCTCCCGCGATCGACCCGACCCAGTGCGATCGGGGGGTGGCGGATGGCGGCGGGTCGCCACCGTGACCGCTTCGACTGGTCTTGTGGCGACTGCGATGAAGGCTCTGCGCGGGGTGAAGAGCCTGGTTCTTGCCACTCCCGCCATGATGGTCAGCCTGATCGTGCTCGTCATGTTCGGCATGGTCGGCATGGTCGGCATGCTCGCTTGGTCGAGCCCATCGACCGCGAGCGCGCAGACCGTGGCGATCGGCGGCGGGTCGGGTGGCGGGAACGCTGCCATTGTCTATCGCAAAGCCTTCGAGGTCCTCGGCGTCAACAGTCCTCATCCACTGCTCACCCAGGATGAGTTGACCGAGCTCGAACAGATCACAGCGCAGGGCCGCATCTCACCCATCGACATCGATCGGGCGCGGGAATTGCTCGCCAAGGCCCAGCCGTTCCTTGAAGCCATTGCTCCCGCCGGGTCGATCCGCCGATCGGACTTTGAGCTCGACCGCGCGGCGGGTATCGAGATGTTGCTTCCGCACCTCGGGCCGATGCGCACCGCCGCGAGGCTTCTGCAGGGACAGGCCGCGCTCGCACTTCACGATGGCGACTGGGAGATGGCCCTTGGACTTCAGCGCTCTCTCTCGGCACTCGGTCCGCATGCCGGCCAAGATGGCGCGATCGTCTCATCCATGGCTGGGTCTGCCATGGGGCGCCTGGCCATGGGCCCCCTCGATGTCATGCTCGATGACGGCTCCCTGACGCAGGATCGCGCGAAGGCGCTGTCGGAGGTGCTGCGCGGACTCAAGGGCAACGATCCCTTCGACTTCAGTAAGGCGTCGCGAGGTGAGTTTCAGATCCTCGCCGCAACCATCGGGTCGAAGACTCCCGCCGAGGTTGCGGCAATGCTGCGCCGCTTGGACCTCGACCCCGGCGCGATCGGAACGCTCACTCGGCGCGAGCTCTCGGGCGAACTGGCTCGCGCGGGAGAGCTTCACCGCCGTGCGGCGGACGCCTTCGCCAGCAATGACCCTGTGGCCGCGCGGCGTGCCATGGCGGAGATCGAACAGGAAGTCGAGCGGAGCACGCTTTTCGCCGCACTCATGCCGAGCTTCGCCAAGGCGCTCGAACACAAGATTCAGGCGAACGAAGAGATCGAGCAGCGCCTCGAGCGGATCGACGCCATTGCCAAGGGCGAGAAGCAGGCGATCGAAGTCGCGAATGCGTCGACCTGGCTCCGGCGCGCTGCGGCCTTGGCGGCGTCGCTGCCCGACGAGGGACAGGACTCGATCGAGCTGGTCCGTTTCCTCGGTCGCGATACCGACCCCGTGCTGCGGGAGCGGGCCGAGCGCCTCTTCCTGGGAGCGGGTCGCGGCATTCGCATGTCCCTCGAGCGCGGCGTGGCATGTGGTCTCGTCGACCTCGACACTCCCAATGACGGCGACTTCGGGCTCTCGATGGGTTGGCTGCCGGGCCTTCGCGCCGCGTGCCGTGTGATGCTGGCCGAAGCAACGCTGCTTGAAACCACCGCCGCCGCGGAGCGCGCGGCGCTGGTGCTTGGCGTCGCGCGCGTTCTGATGCGCGACCCCTCGGTCACGCGCTCGCTGACGGCACGGTCGATCATCGAAGAGACGAAGCCACTGCTTGAGCGACTGGTCTCCGACACGGCGCTGTCGAGCGAGGAGCGCCGGACGCTTGCGCTCCTGCTGCGCGAACTGGCTGCCTCCGAAGGCTTCCGCATGTCAAAGGGCCTCGAAGCCGATCGCGATCGCCTGGCGACCGGCGCTCCCTACCTGCGAGTGATTGACCCGCAGCGCCGCACTCAGTTGGTCCGCCGTGGCGCCGACTTCGCGCTCTTCCTGCAGGTCGCACTGGCCCCCGAGGATGCGTGGGTGCCGCGTTCGACGGACGCTGCCGCCCCCTCTGCTGAAGAAGCCGCCTCGATCGTGCTCCCGCAGGGCATTCTCGTGCGCAGCGATGACCTGCTCCCGCCTGGCCCGGTTGCCGAAGCGCGCCGCCAGCGCGAGGTGATTGCGGCGCTTCCATTCTTCAGGACCCACGGGCTTGCAGTCGGGGACAAGGAGCGGGAGGCGCGGCAGCCGTTCCGCGGAGTGACGGCCGTCCCGGTGCGCACCTATGGCACCGATCTGGCCCAGGCCGCGGAGACCGCGTCGTCGCTCTCTGACCTCGCATCGCGGCTTGAGCGCTGATCGTGGGGATGAACGCGAGCGCCCGACGGAGCGCCGCGCTTCAGCCTGCAGGACATCGTCTCAGCGAATGAAGCGAAGGCGGCCGAAGTTCGGCGCCAGTGCCGGCAGTCGATTGAGCGCATCGTCGGCCGTCGGACCATCAATGCCTGAGGCGAGCCTGCCCGTGGCGGGGAAGTAGACGCACCACGCCTTGCCCACCAGAAGCGATCGCGGCACCACGAAGGGCGCATCGAACCCGAACTCGCGCGAGAGAATCGGATGGGGGCGTCCCCAGACGCGACCGTCGCGGCTTGCCGCGCTGTTGTCGCCGAGCATCAGGAAGTGATCCGCGGCAAGTTGCTCAGGCTTCGCGATGTTCGAACCAAAGCCATGCCCCGAAATGATCGGACCATTCGATGGCACCTGATTGTGCGGGCTCTGGAAGGCAGGCTGGTAGTAGAGATCCCGATCGACGCGCACGCGGTGCAGCGTGACGGGGCTGCCGGCGAACTCCCAACGCAGCTCGGCAATGCCCTGGGGTTGAGCCGCGACCGGATCGACCCGGTAGCGCTCGACCGGCACATGCGCCAACTCGAGGCGCTTGAGCGGTGAGCCGAGGTCGTACTCAAGCGTCGCGATCTCCCGATCGTTCACGAACAGGCGAAGCGCCTCATCTACATGCCACATGTCGAGTCGCACGAAGCGATCTCTGAGAGACCACGCCGTTTCACTTCGGGCGACCTCGCGACCATCCTCATGACGCACCACGAGGAGCTCCACGCGCCGGGCATTGATGTCAACGATGAACCGATGCTGACGGGTCCTGAGGAGCAGGCGCGTGGAAAAGGCCGAAGGGTCATCAACTTCCAGCGCCGCGGCCACTCGAATGTCGCTGACCGGGTATTCGGGTGTGATGCGCCACGCGTTGTAGGCGTTCCAGTCACTGATCGGCCACACGGCGAGGTCCCATTCGAGCGCTGTTGGCGACGCCGTGGCATGGCGCCACGCGCGATGCCCCACGATCTGCCACGCCGACTGATCCTCGACCGGCTTCCACGGCGGACCCGACCAGGGCTGCCGCCACGATTGCTCGAGCTTCGCGAGGTCTTCGGGCCGCCAGTCACTGTCATAGACCGGCTGCCAGACGGCGCGCTGGACCATTTCGGGCTTGCGCGCGATGCGCAGGGCGTCGGTCGCGGCGTTGGGCGGCCCCACAAAGACATCGCCGTCGACGATCAGGAGTGACTCGTTCGGCATGCCGACCAGGCGCTTGATGTAGTTCTGCGTTTCACCCACCGGGTCGGGCGGGTTCTTGAAGACCACCACATCCCAGCGCTGCGGTGCCATGAAGGGCCAGAGATACTTGAGAACCAGCACGCGGTCGCCCACCGCGGCGCGCGCCACCAATTGCTCCCGCGGCACGAGCTCCACGGGAATGCGCCGCGACACCATGGGATCGATGAGCGGCTGGCGCGGTCGCCCGTCGAGGGCCATGCTGTCGGCGACATACTCGTAACCCGTCACGGGGCTGCGCACGAGCACATGCGCGCCGAGCAGCGTCGGCCCCATGCTGCCGGTCGGAATCATGAACCCTTCGAGCACGAAGCCGCGGAAGGTCATCGCCACCACGAAGGCGACCAGCAGTGACTGGAAGGTGTCGATCAGATCCGTCCGTCGCGGCGGATCGGCGGGCTCGCGCATGGGTTGATGCTACTCGCTTCCCCCAGGCACATCGCCGCCGTTGGATGGCGGCGCCGGTCCATCTGGCGGCGATGCCCCACCGCCATCACCGGCATTCGATCCGCGCCCCTTGCGCCGACGACGACGGCGACGCTTCTTCTCTCGCGCGGCGGGGTCGGCCGCCAGGCGCTCGACCTCAGCGGGATCCATGCCTCGGAACGGATCGGGCTCCCCGCCCTGTTCGAGCGCGTCCCCAGCGGTCGGCGCAGTGGGTCCGCGCGGCGGCCCCTCGCCTCGATCTCGCGCTGGTTGCGCCTCGCGCGCGTCGCGAGCCGACGGCTCCCGCCCGCGAGCGTTGTTGCCACGAGCCTCGCGCGATTGATGCTCTCTCTCGCGCGGCTCCCTGCCTCGCCCATCCCTTGACCTCGGTGCCGATGGTGTTGGCGCAGGTGGCGTTGCCGGCGCCGCGGCGCCAGGCGGTGGCGGTTCGGAGAGCTCTTCAACGGGCACGGCAATCTCGCGGCCGTCGGCCTCGAGTCGCACCAGAACGAGTTGCACCAGGATCTTCGAGTCAACGACGATGCCCGGACCCTCACTGGTGCCCACTCGAGTCTTGTTCCGGGGCAGTCGCTTCTTGAGCGCGTCGTAGGTCTCATCCTCGTAGCGAAGGCAGCACATGAGACGCCCGCAGCGACCGGAGATCTTGAGCGGATCGAGCGTGGCCTTCTGGACCTTCGCACTCTTCATCGAAATGGGCTTGAGCACCTTCAGGAAGGTCTTGCAGCAGCAGTGCTGTCCGCAGCGCTCGTAGTCGGCCACCAGACGCGCCTCGTCGCGCGCGCCGGTCTGCACCATCTCGATCCTCGCCTTGAAGAGACCGGCCAGCTCATGAACCAGCTCGCGGAAGTCGACGCGCTCCTCGCTCGCATAGTGCACCGTGACGGTCTCGCCGCCGAGGATCGGCTCGACCTCGATCACCTTCATGGGCAGGCCGAGTTCCAGCACCCGGCCTCGAATCTCGCGCGTGTGCACTTCGAAGCGGGCGCGGATGCCCGACCAGCGCGAGAGGTCATCGACCGTGGCGACGCGGAGCACACGGCCTTCGCGCGCGAAGGGATACTCGCGACCGCCGGAGTTGGCGATGTAGTCGAGCATCTCCTTCCGCGAGACGCTCTTGGAGCAGCCCGAGTTGCCGCAAGTGGTGGTGAGCATCTCCACCAGCTCAACGCCGCGCGGCGTGCGCGCGACCATCTTCGAGCCGCAGCCGGGCTTTGAATCACCGTCGTAGGGAAACTCCCCCACCATCAGGCGGCGCCCGTAGCGCACCACGATCGAAGTGGGAGGCCGCAGGCGTGCGTAGGTCTCCGCATCGGTCAGCGAGTCACGATGGCTCGGATCGGCGTCGCGTTCGAAGATGGGCAGAGGAACGATGCTCATCGGGACTTCTTCCGGGCCGGCGCCCGCGGGGCGCGTCGGGCGGAGGTGGATGATGGCACACTTCGCGGCGGCGTGTCGTCGCCCCCCCACTCCTCGCGCCGGCGCTCGCTGAAGATGAGGCGCACGGGCACTTCGCTGAAGGGAAGTTCATCGCGCAGGCGATTGGAGAGGTAGCGCGCATACGCCCCCTCGAAGAGCGCCGGCTTGTTCACCACCAGCGCAAGCGTCGGCGGCTTGACGGCGATCTGTGAGACATAGAAGACCTTCGCCTTGGTGCCGAGACTCGAACTCGGTCCGCGCTCCTCGAGGATTCGTCGCACCGCGGCATTCACGCGCCCCGTCGACTCGCGGTGTGACGCCTGCTCGGCGAGATTGAAGCACATGGCGACCAGGTCGCGCAACCCCTGGCCCTTTGCGGCGCTCACGAAGACGATCGGCGCAAAGGCGAGCCCCGGGAGTTCCTGTTCGAGATAGTCAAGGTAGTCGGCGGGCTTGAGCGTGCGCCGCACCAGGTCCCACTTGTTCACCGCGATGACGGTGGGCTTGTACGACTCGGTGAGCTGCATCGCCAGATTCTTCTCGACCTGCGACACCTTCTCGACGGCGTCAAGCAGCAGGATGCAGACATCGGCGCGGCGGATCGACTCCTGGGTCCTGAGATTGGCGTAGTACTCGATGTCGCCATCCCAACTCTTGCGCTTGCGGACGCCAGCCGTGTCGATGGCGAGGAAGACGCGGCCGTCGAACTCGAAGCGGACATCGATGGCGTCGCGCGTGGTGCCGGCGATCTCGCTCACGATGACGCGCGGCTCACCGGCCAGAGCGTTCACCAAGCTGCTCTTCCCCGCATTCCGACGGCCGACAATCGCGACGGCAACCTCGCCGAGTGCGCTCTCGGGCTCCGCGCCATCTTCGGGCGGGGCATCGATCGCCGCCGCTCGGGCCTTGGTTCCGCGGCCCAAGGTGGCGCTGGGCTTCAAGATCGCGGGCGCACCGGGCTTCAGCGCGGCCGCCCCGCCCTTGGTCGCCGCGTCCGATGCGGCACTCTTCGCCGTGGCTCGCTTGCCCCCGGCGACGCCGGACTTCGGCGCGCCAGCCCCTTGTTGCGCCTCGATCGCTTCAACGCGATCGAGAAGGCGCGCCCGCAACTTGGCCAGACCGCGGCCCGACTTCGCGCTCACCGGCATGGGAACGCCAAACCCGAACTTTGCGAGCGCCGCGATCTCCGACTCGACCGAGCCATCGTCGACCTTGTTCGCGACCGCGATGACGCGCTCGACCAGCCGCTCGCGCCGCAGCAACTCCACGATTCGTTCATCAAGCGGCAGCGGGCCGGTGCGCGCGTCGACCACGAAAAGGATCAGGTCCGCGCCGCGCGCGGCGGCAAGAATCTGCGCCTCGATGTCGGGCGTCAGCGCCGTCAGGTCCTGGCCCGCATCATCAAAGCGCTTGCCCTCGGCGACATAGACACCCCAGCCACCCGTGTCGATCAGGTCGACAAAGCGGCCCGTCATGGGGACATGGGCCCCCGACTCGAGCGCCTCCTGCGCATCAAGAGCCGCTTCCTCGGCTCGATTGCGGCGCCCCTTCGCCGCGCGGCGGCGATCTGACGGCTTCACGATCGGCCGCGGCGGCAGGAGCTCGATGGTCGCCATGATCCGGTCGCGCGTGGTGCCCGGCGTCGCATCGACGATGGACATGCGGCGTCCGGCAAGCCTGTTGAAGAGGCTGCTCTTGCCGACATTCGGTCGCCCGAGAATGGCCAGCCGGGGGATCACTCCACCATGCTACGAGCAACGCCCCGCGCCCATCGGGACGAGTTCGCATCAATACGGCACGCGGTCGCTTCTGGCCAGCCAGCGGCACGCAACTTCCCGGGCGGTCTGCCGGAGCTCCTCGCTCACGGCATGCACCGGCAGCACGCGCGCCTCACGCGGCTTCGCCAGCTCTTCATAGAACGCGCGGTCATCGAAGCCGATCGCCGCAATGTCGGCCGCGGAGAGCGCGAAGTGCACGGCATCGATCCGGGCCCAATGGATGGCGCCGAGGCACATCGGACATGGCTCGCCGGTGGTGAAGAGATCGCAACCGGCGAGCGAGAATCGACCGAGACGCGCCGCCGCCGCGCGAATGGCGACCACTTCGCCGTGCGCGGTCGGATCGTTGGAAGAGACGACCTGATTCCATCCCTCGCCGACGATCTCCTCGCCCCGCGCAATCACGCACCCGAACGGGCCGCCATGACCAGCGTCGACTCCATGCGCTGCCAGTTCAACGGCTCGCCGCATCAAGCGCTCGATGCGTGTCTCGTGCGTCAAGCCCGACATGCTCGAAGCGTAGCGTGCGGGGTCGACGCGCCACAGGTTCAGGTCCGATGGTTCGCGGGGTCGACGCGCCGGGTTCAGGTCCGACGGTTCGCGGGGTCGACGCGCCGGGTTCAGGTCCGATGGTTCGCAGGGTCGACGCGCCGGGTTCTGGTCCGATGGTTCGCAGAGTCGACGCGCCGGGTTCAGGTCCGACGGTTCGTGGGTTCATGCGCGATGACGGCGCCGGCACAGGTGCAGGTCGATCGCCAGCGCGCCGGCCGCTCCGTGCACCGCGAGTCAGAGATCGCTCCCGGGTGGGCGCTCCTCCGGCATGAGCGGAACACCCCTCAACCAGCCGGGGGTGACGCGCTCAACCCAGCGGGGCACGGGCCGACGCTTCTCGGTGTTGATGATGGCGGTGGCGGTCGCGCCCATGCGATAGGGCGCATCGGGGTTGAAGGGTTCGAGAATGATGCGCACCGGGAAGCGCTGCGCGAGGCGCACCCAGTCGAGCGTCGGGTCTGGCGCGGGAACCAATCCCGACTCGCGGGTCCACGACGGTTTCACCGCCCACGCGAGCCCCTGCACCGTGCCCTTGAAGCGGCGGCCAGGGTAGGCCATGAGCCAGACTTCGACCTCCGCGCCCGGCTGCACTCTTTCGATCTCCGTCTCGATGAAATTCGCCACCACGAACCACTGGCTCGTGTCGACCAGCGCGAAGAGCTCATCGCCCGGGTGGACAAAGCGCCCGGGTGAGAGCGCCATGTTCGTCACGAAGCCATCGACGGGCGATCGGATCACGCAGTAGTCAAGATCAAGCTGCGCCCGCTCCACGGCGGCCACCGCCGCGGCGATGCGGACATTCACATCGCCAAGCTGGCCAAGCGCGCTCTCCGCACGCCGCAACTCCGCCACCGCTTCGGCAATCTTCGCCTCTGCGACCCGGAGGTTGCGCCTGGCCTCATCGACCTGATCGGGAGTGACGAACTGGCGGGCAAGCAGCGGTTCGATGCGAGCGAGATACTGGGCGGCGTACTCGCGCTCCGCCTGGCGCGCCTCGATGGTCGCCTGCGCGGCACGAATGAGATCGGCGCTCTCTGCCACTTCGAGCTCGGTTAGCGCGAGCCGCGCCTTCGCGTCAGCGAGCGCGAGTTCAAAGGGCCTTGCATCGATCTCGATGAGCAGGTCGCCCTGCTTCACTTCCTGGTTGTCGACGACCGCGACCCGCGAGACATAGCCGGGCACCCGCGCGGCAACGCCGACCAAGTGTGCCGTGACATTGGCGTCATCGGTCCTTGGTCGCCGGTCGAGCACGACGAACACCATCAGGACCGACCATGCGCACCAGAGCAGAATGGCCCCGCCGACCAGCGCCCCGGCGCTGCGACGCACGACGCCCGCCCGTCGCGGCGCAGCGGTTGGTGTGGTCGAGGCTTGTGCCGGCGGAGCCATGGGCGCCTATCGAGCAAAGAAGAGAAGCCAGAGGGTGCAGGTGCACGCCAGATAGAGGGCGGAATACATAAGAAGGCGTGGTCCGATGTGCGGCTCGATGCCGACCCGCGCAATCACCTCTCGAATGAGGACTGCCGCGATCAACCCGCCGACCATGCAGAGGAGCCACGCGGGGAAGAACGCGCCGGAAATCGAGAAGATCGGGTCGCAGCCTGCAAGCCACGGCGCCATCAGCGCCACCGCGAGCGCCGCTCGCCGAGCACGCATGTTCGCAAGCGAAGGCGCCATCACGGCGAGGCAGTCTACGGCTTCGCGCGAGTCGAGCACTCGGCCGCCTCGCTGCGGCAGCATGCCCGACGGAGCGAACAGCCATCGCCCGCACCGTCCTCCGCGTCTCCGACCGCGCCGGTTCTTCAGCCGCACCGCCCTCCGCGCCTTCGACCGCGCCGTATCGCCTCTCCGACCACGCCGTATGATGCAGGCCATGCGTCCGATGCGTGGTGGCTCGGTTCGTGCGCTGGTGCTCCTGATCCTGCTCGCTGGAGTGCACACGGCCTGCGAGTCGCGGAGACTGTTCGATCCCGACACGCTCTACACCAGTCCCGATCCGGCGCAACCGTGGCGGCCGTCATCGGCTCTCGCCGGCGCCGGCGATTCGACCCGGGAGCCCGGATGGTTGAGGCGTCGAACCGGGACAGAGTTCGTGGCCGCACCGTCGGCCATTGCCGCACCGCGTCAGGCGCAGCGCTCGGATGACTCCGAGGGCAACGAGACAGGGCGTGGTGCCGGGGAGCATGGCGCCACCCTGGCCGAGTTGGTCGACTATGCGCTGGCGAACAACCCTGCCACGCGGGCCGCGTGGGAGCGCGCCCGGGGCGCGGAGGCTCGCATGGGCATGGTGGAGAGTCGCTACTTCCCGCAGTTGAACGCGGTGGGCATAGGCGGGCAGCTTCAAAATTCATCGGCCAGCACCGAGGGCCAGGAGATCATTCGAGGCCCGATCGTTGGCGGGGCGCTTGAGCTCACCTGGGTGCTCCTCGACTTCGGTCGTCGCGATGCCGCGAGCGCCGCCGCCGCGCATGCGCTCGTGTCGGCGAACTTCGAGTTCAATCGGACCATCCAGACCATCGTCTACAAGGTCCAGAAGGCGTACTTCGATCTCGACGCCAAGCTTGCGCTCGAAGAGACCGCTCGACAGAATCTAGAAACTGCCGTCACTCAATCCGAGGCGGTGGAGGAGCGTCTCAAGGTGGGGCTGGCCACGCTCCCCGATCACCTGCAATCCAAACAGCGCGTCTCGAGAGCGCGCTTCGACCTTGAAGCAGCGCGAAGTGATTCGATCAGCGCCCGCGCCGTGCTTGCCCGCGAGATCGGCCTCCCGGCGGAAGCGTGGATCACGATCGAGCCCCTGCGGGATCTTCCGATT
The DNA here is from genome assembly GCA_019636735.1 of Phycisphaeraceae bacterium. Lineage (NCBI taxonomy): Bacteria > Pseudomonadati > Planctomycetota > Phycisphaerae > Phycisphaerales > Phycisphaeraceae > Phycisphaeraceae bacterium. Next base: position 112,895 of record JAHBWY010000001.1, on the reverse strand, counting down.
CCCGCCGGTCTCGATGTCGGCGTGGATCAACTCGTGGAGGAGTCGATGTTCACCAGGCCCGATGTCCGCGCCAAGCTGGCCCGCGTTCGCCAGGCCGACGCACGCGTGCGAGAGGCCGAGGCGGCCTTCGCACCGACCATCTCGTTCGCAGGCATGGTCGGCGGCGCCTATCGCGACTACAGCGTTTCGACGCAGCCCGGCGCGCCGTTCCCACCGCTCGATCGGCGCTACACGGCGGGGCTGCCCGACTACTTCCTTGGCCTTCGAGCATCGTGGCTGCTGTTTGACGGCTTCGAGCGGGACTTCGCCCTGCGCCTTGCCAACGCCGAGCGGCGCGCAGCTACCGCTGAACTGGAGTCGCTTCGCCTCGAGATTTCCAGCGAGGTGTGGGCGTCGTACTTCGAGCTTCGCGCGGCACGCGTGCAGCTTCAGTTCGGTGAGGCGCTCCTGACGGCTTCGCAGGAGGCCTACGACTCCGTGTTTCAGAGTTATGTTCAGGGTCTTCGAACGGTAACGGACCTGCTCCAGGCGGAGTCGGACCTCTTTACGGCCCGCTCAACACTGGTGAGAGCCCGCGCCGACCTGCTCGCTGCGGGAGTTCGCCTCTCGTATGCGCTTGGCGACGACCCCCGGACGCCTCGGTGAGGCGTTGCGGAGGGGTCGCGGGTCACTGACCCCCTGATCGGTGGTGGTTCCGAGCGCCCGCGGGGCAGCCCCGGGGGTCGCCGAGCCCGCCAATTCACGACTCTGCTGTTGTGCACGCAATGGTCTGGCCGTAGGCTTGGTCCTGCTGAGAGCAGCCAGTCGGTTCAAGTGTTCTCGGCGCTTCCGTGTTTGTCCATCAAGTTTCCGGATTGTGACCTGTGTTCGTGAGACTCGGCTCGGTGCGCGTCGGTGCGCATCGGTCGATCGTCAATCGCTGAGACTGGGGCGGCAATCCGGAAGGAGAGCTCCATGCGACGAATCATGCAACGCCTCGTGCACGGGTCGGCGATCGGTATCCGCCTGATGGCCGCTCTTGTGGTGGCCTGCTCGTTGAACGGCATCGCCAATGCAGCCCATCCTGGCGTGGCCGCGACGACCATGATCGACGGAGTGGTCCTCTTCTCCGATGGCACGCCCGCGAAGGATGCGGTGATCGTCTCGGCTGTCGGCGGCACGGCGGTGAGCCGATCGGACGGTTCGTTCCGACTCCCGCTCGAGACCGATGCCGGTTCGGCCCTCCTGAGCATCGGTGCGGTTGCGACCGTGCACGGAGTCAACCATGTGGGCCACAGCAGAGTCCGATCGACCGGTGGGAGCAGCGGCGGTGTGGTCATCACCCTGGCCGCGAGCGATGGGGCGCAGGCGTGCAGCGAACTCGCGTGGATTCCGACATTCGGTGGAATGCCAGGAGTCAACAATCAGGTCCATGCCCTGGCGACCTTTGACGACGGCAGCGGCCCGGCTCTCTACGCTGGAGGCTGGTTCACATCGACAGGCGGAGTGAGTGCGAATCGCATCGCCAAGTGGAACGGGTCGGAGTGGACGCCCCTTGGGACGGCGGTGAACGACCCGGTCATTGCGCTTGCGAGCTTCGACGACGGAAGCGGCCCCGCTCTCTACGCAGCCGGACATTTCACGATCGCTGGTGGCGTGCCGGTGAACCGAATCGCCAAGTGGAACGGATCCGGGTGGTCGCCCCTCGGGACGGGGGTGAATGGCGTGGTTCATGCCCTGACGACATTCGACGATGGCAGCGGCCCGGCTCTGTACGCAGGCGGGGAGTTCACCACTGCAGGCGGCGTGGCTGCGAGCCGAATCGCCCGGTGGAACGGATCAGCATGGTCGCCCCTCGGAACAGGAGTGGGTGGCGTGGTCAATGCCCTGACGACATTCGACGATGGCAGCGGCCCCGCCCTCTACGCAGGCGGGAGCTTTGGGACCGCAGGCGGCGTGACGGTGAACCGGATCGCCAGGTGGAACGGATCCGTGTGGTCGCCTCTTGGGACGGGGATGAACTTCACGGTTCGTGCCCTGACGACCTTCGACGACGGTAGCGGAAACGCCCTCTACGCAGGTGGGGGTTTCGGGACCGCGGGCGGCGTGACGGTGAACCGGATCGCCAAGTGGAATGGGTCCGCGTGGTCGCCGCTCGCGACTGGGGTGGACCACACGGTCCTTGCCCTGACAACCTTCGACGACGGCAGCGGTGCAGCTCTCTACGCAGGCGGGTACTTCACATCGGCGGGCGGTGTGAGTGCGAATCGCATCGCCAAGTGGAACGGATCCGCGTGGATACCACTCGGGACCGGACTCAACGGCGGGGTCACTGCCCTGACGACCTTCGACGATGGCAGCGGACCGGCTCTCTACGCGGGCGGGTACTTCACATCGGCGGGCGGTGTGGCCGCGAGTCGCATCGCCAGGTGGAACGGATCTGCGTGGATGCCACTCGGGACGGGACTCAACGGCGGGGTCACTGCCCTGACGACTTTCGACGACGGCAGCGGCCCCGCCCTCTACGCAGGCGGGCTATTCAACACCGCAGGCGGTGTGAGTGCGAGCAGCATCGCCAGATGGAACGGATCGGCTTGGATGGCGGTCGGAACGGGGATGAACAACACGGTTCGTACCTTGACGACCTTCGACGACGGCAACGGGCTCGCTCTCTACGCAGGAGGTGTCTTCACGACCGCCGGTGGCGCCACTGCGAACAGCATCGCCAGATGGAACGGATCGGCGTGGTCGCCCTTGGGAACGGGGATGAGCAGCGGGGTCTTTGCCCTGGCGACTTTCGACGACGGAAGTGGTCCCGCCCTCTACGCAGGCGGACAATTCACGATCGCTGGTGGCGTCGTGGTGAACCGAATCGCCAAATGGAACGGGTCGGCCTGGTCGCCCCTCGGGACAGGCATGAGCGGCCCTGTCTCGGTCTTGGCAGCCTTCGACGACGGCAGCGGCCCCGCCCTGTACGCAGGCGGGGATTTCGCCACCGCAGGCGGTCTGAGTGCGAACAGCATCGCCAGATGGAACGGGTCGGTGTGGTCGCCTCTCGGGACGGGCATGAACAGCACGGTCCATGCCCTGACGACTTTCGACGATGGCAGCGGCCCCGCCCTGTACGCAGGTGGGGACTTCACCACATCACCGTCCGGAGATAGCGTCATCGCGAAGTGGGGATGCGTCGACTTCGGTCCGCCGCCATGCACGCTTGCAGACCTGAACTGCGACGGCACGGTCGATGGCGCGGACCTCGCGATGCTGCTTGGTCAGTGGGGGCTCTGTGTCGGATGTCCGGCAGATCTCAATGGCGATGATGTGATTGACGGAGCCGATCTGGCCATGCTGCTTGCGAACTGGGGATAGCCCGCCTACACCGAAGGATGATTGCATCAATCACCGCTTCACTGCGGGTCGAGGAATCCGGCAGCCTCGTCACCTCCCGTCGGCTCAGGCGACGCGCGATCACGCGTCTCTCACTTCGGCCCTGTCCACTCACCCAGGACCAGCGCCAAGTCGCGTCCGCCCACCACTCCGTCCTTGTCCACATCGGCCACCGTCCACGGGGTCACGCCCCACTCGGCGAGCACCTTCGCGATGTCATTGCCATCCACGGCGCAATCGCCCGTGAGATCGGCCGAGACCGCGGAGATCGGCGTCACGATCTGCGCGATGTACGCCATGACAATCTGGCCGGCATCATTGAGGTGCAGGACATGGTTGGAGATGAATGGGGAGCCTGCAACAAGTAGATCGCTCAATCTGTGCGGCTCTCCATTCACCCACACCACGGCGACATTGGTGTCGGCGTAGCCGTTCAGCGAGGCTCCGCCCACGATGACGCCACTTGAGTTGATGCTCATCGCGTAGCTGTACGGATGCCCAGGCAAGGACGGCAGCGCGATGATGCTCTCCTTCGTCCAGACCGTCGCGACCGAGCCGACATACACCCCGTTGCTGTACTTGCGCGATGCTCCCACCGCCACGCCCGCATCATTCACGCCGCGGGCCCGGGACACCGTGTAGGACTCCGCCGGCTCGAGCACCTCGAACTCACCGTCACGCCAGCGGAAGCCGCGAAGGGTGCCATTGGAGTGATGACCGAACTCGCCCACCACAAAGCCGCTGTCGCTGATGTCCGTGGCGTAGCCGCCGGTCAATACCCCAGGAGGAATGGGGATGACCGTGTGCACTCCATTGGCCCAGACATATGGTTGACTGTAAGAGATGCCGACGACAGCACCCGCGTTGTTCATTGCGAAGGGCTGACTCGCCAAGGCTCCCGGAGCGGGCGGGATCACCTCGATCGAACCATCGGGCATCCAGATGCAGCCGATCTTGAGGCTCCCGCTCGTCCCCTGGTACGAGAAGCCCACCACCACGCCGGAGTCGTTCACCGCCACCGCCTGTGCTCCCTTCGGACCAGCACCGGGCGGCATCGGGAGCACCTGCGGGGGTCCGCCGGGCGGGCAATACACGGGAAGCTGGGCCTCGGACGGGAAGCACGCGTATCGATACCCGCACCACCCGCCAACACTGTTCATGCGACTTGCAACGTATGAGTATGGAATCCACCCGCCGCACATGAACGGGGCCCACTCGGTCACTGTGTACTGACACTGAGCCATCGCCGGAGCGGCGAAGGACATCGGCGCACACACACCGATCAGGGCAAGGAGTGGTCCTCTCAGCACGGGTTGGTCAGTCTGCCGATGTGGCATTGGAGTGCACCGTAGTTCAAGACACCATCCAGTTTCTGGAACGATGCTGGCTCCGGGCTCGTCCCAGTGTCCTCTCACTCGGAACCCAGAAGCAGCAGGACGGAGACCATCATTTCAAACTCAAGGCCCGAAAGCCAGACAGACAGGTCCTCAAGGCTCTCAAACCCCAGTGCAAGTGCGAGCAGCTCCGGAGATACGCCGCTCGAGGTCAGTCCAATGTCGTCGGCGTCGCTGAGGAACTTGAAAGATGACCCCGATGGACACTCTCCCCACTGACCGAGCATGATGGCGAGGTCCGCACCGCCCACGACGCCATCACAGTCCAGATCTGCATCTGCGACACCTCCCCACTGACCAAGAAGAATTGAAAGATCTGCACCACTGACCCAACCATCCCCGTTGAGGTCCTCCGGGCACCTGACGCAGGCGCCCCAGGCACCAAGCACCACGGTGATATCACCGCCATCGACCACACCGTTGCCACTCAGATCGGCCGGGCAGGGGCGGCTCTCGAACGCACCGACATCTGGCCCACAACCGCGGACCCGATCCTCACGAACCAGATCCCAAGGAAGGTCCTCGGTCGTGTTGCTGTTCTCATCTACATCGGTCACATCCGCGGGGATCAGCGCTGGGTCTCCCGCGTGTCAAGACACTTCATCGAAATCCTGCCTTTCCCGACCGAGGCCTCATGCCGCAGTCGATGCACTCTGCCCGGACCGGAAGCCAACCACTTGCCGCGACATGGCCCGGATCGCGGCTGGCACGCCTCGGAGCCTATCCGCGCACCTGCGTCGGTCAAGATGAAAACCCTGACACTCCCATGAAGGGCGCAACGCCATGCGCGCCGCGATCCATGCCAGCATCACCCTCGCTCGGCGACCTCGCGTGCGGCGCTCAAGGGCGGATGCTACGGCGACGCGCGACCACGCATCTCTCACTTCGGCCCTGTCCACTCACCCAGGACCAGCGCCAAGTCGCGTCCGCCCACCACTCCGTCCTGGTCCACATCGGCCACCGTCCACGGGGTCACGCCCCACTCGGCGAGCACCTTCGCGATGTCCTTGCCATCCACGGCGCAATCGCCCGTGAGGTCGGCCGAGACCGAGGAGATCGGCGTCACGATCTTGATTGCTCCCAAGATGAGGATCTCACCCGCGGCGTTGATCGCCTTGGGCAGTGTCCCGATCGTTGGAGTGCCCTGAACCATGAGCTCTGCCAGTTTGTAGACCTCTCCATTCACCCACACCACGGCGACATTGGTGTCGGCGTAGCCGTTCAGCGAGGCTCCGCCCACGATGACGCCACTTGAGTTGATGCTCATCGCGTAGCTGTACGGATGCCCAGGCAAGGACGGCAGCGCGATGATGCTCTCCTTCGTCCAGACCGTCGCGACCGAGCCGACATACACCCCGTTCTCATACGCGTTCGATGCTCCCACCGCCACGCCCGCATCATTCACGCCGCGGGCCCGGGACACCGTGTAGGACTCCGCCGGCTCGAGCACCTCGAACTCACCGTCACGCCAGCGGAAGCCGCGAAGGGTGCCATTGGAGTGATGACCGAACTCGCCCACCACAAAGCCGCTGTCGCTGATGTCCGTGGCGTAGCCGCCGGTCAATACCCCAGCAGGAATGGGAAGAAGAGTCATCTCTCCGTTCAACCAGACATACGGCTTGCCTGCGGACGAGCCGACAACGGCGCCTTGATTGTTCACCGCGTTCGTCTTGCTGCTGGTGCCGCCGGGAGCCGGAGAAATCGTTGTGACGGTTCCATCCGGCATCCACACGCAGCCGACCAACTGGCTCCCGCTCGTCCCCTGGTACGAGAAACCCACCACCACGCCGGAGTCGTTCACCGCCACCGTGTTTGCTCCCTTCGGACCAGCACCGGGCGGCAAAGGAAGATCCTGCGGTGAACCGCCGGGCGGGCAATACACGGGCACCTCCCCGGTGACACCGTGGCACTTGCCTCTGTATCCACACCAAGCCCCAATGCTGTTCAAGCCGGTTCCGCCGTAGTACTTGTCTAGTCCCATAGAGCACGGCATCGGAGCCCATGTCTTCACGGTGTAGGAGCACTGCCCGCGAGCAACGGGCGACATGGTCAGTGCCAAAGTGGACATCAACACGAGTCGAGCGACATGCTTCATTTCGAAGTCCTCCATGGGCCAAGAGGCACGCGTTGTCTCGTGGCCCTTGACATTCAGAGCCCGAACCACGCTTCGAGAATCGACTTCATCGTTGCGAATTCAAGTGATGAGAGCCAATCGGTCAGCTCCTCGACATCGGACATGCCAAGCAGATCCATCAGGAGTACCGGGCTCGCTCCTCCTCCGACTCGCAGCGACATCGCCTCAGATGATGCGGGTGCTGGCCAGAAACATGGCGACGAGGGCAGAGGCGGGCACGGCCCCCAGTTGCCGAGGACCAGTGCCATGTCCGATCCCGCGACCTCCCCGTCACAGTTCAAGTCCCCCACGCACGGTGAGCCCGAGCACGGCCCCCAATTGCCCAGAAGCAAGGCGAGGTCAGCGCCGTCGACAGATCCGTCGCCTGTCGCATCACCAGGACACCCGCCCCATTCGTAGGCACCCATGTCGATGACCTGATCGCAGCCGAAGACGCGGACAAACCGCCTGAAGTCCCAAGGCAGATCCTCGGCCTTGTCTGAGTTGTCATTGACATCAGTCACATCGGCTGGGATGGCCGAGTTCGTTCCACTGTCGACCGCAGGCGAACTCGGTGCGACGCTCAAGTTGCCCACGCCTGAATCGACGAACTGTGGATCGAGATCGAGGTTGCCGGGGCCGAAGGTTGTGGTCCAGAATGGCGCCGCCCAACTGATTCCAGCGACGCAAGAGTGACTGATGCGGAAGTTGACTGGATCCACACCGCCAATCTGGGCACAGAGATCGGGATCGAACACTTCAATTCCATCTTCTGTCTCCCAGCTTCCGCAGTCCGCGCTGCCGAGCGTTCCGTTCCCGAACAGGATTGAGTTCGCAATCACTGCGGTCGGCGAATCAACACCTCCGCTCATCGATCCACCCAGGTTCCCGGTGAGCGTGCAGTTCGTCAGAAGAACCTGCGCGTCCAGAAGGAAGAACTCCGAGTCGACGCCGACGGCACCTCCAAACGGCGCCGTGTTCCCCTGAAACACACAGTTGGTCGCGATCAGCATCGCCTGTTCCCCGATGCCAATGGCACCGCCCCGCCACGGCCCCGTGAAGCTGCAGTGATTACCGAGGAAGACACTGCTGGTCACCCAGAATGGATACCCTTCCGGCCCGCCCTCGGAAGGCTCCTCGAGACTCTCCTCGACAAGGGCAGTCCCCCGCGCGATGACGATGGCGCCTCCACTACCCTCCGACTCGTTGCCTTCGAACCGGCAGTGGACCACCTCAAATGCCGTTGTGGCAACGATCGCTCCTCCATTGCCGTTGGTCAATCCCAGGCCGCCTGGCGCAACGCTCGCTCGGGCGGCATTTCCCTCGAACAGCGAATCTCGGCAGACCAACCGCATCCGTGCTCCGATTGCGCCCCCCGTCGTCGCGGTGTTCCCGTAGAAGCGGCATGATTGCACCAGAATCTCAGCACCCTCGCCGGTCTCGTCGAGGCGAAGGCCCCCTCCGAATCTGTCGGGCATCAGTTCCGCGTTCAACGCGCAGCCGGCGGTCATGATCAGCCCATCCAGCACTCCAGTGGTTCCTCCTACCAGCGACGACACTCGAATGACATGGACTGCGTTGTCCGCCATCGACCCAATTGTCCCGTCGTCATCATCGAGGAGGTCTCCGGTAAGGACGGTGGGATACTCACACAGATCCCGATCATCGGCGTTGCCTTCGCTGTCGGTGAATCCGCGGTAGCCGCCCTCGATGGTGACCGGCATGGAGATCACAAACCCCGACTGCGACAACGGCCTGTAGGTCCCCTGCGCGATCCTGATGGTGGTGACGCTGAGCTGTTGATTGTTGACATCCGCCAAGGCCTGCTCAAGCGTGCCGTAGGCGTCGTCCCAGCACTGACCAGAGGCTCCGCTGGCGCCAGCTCTCACAAACCGAATCGCCTCACTCTCGCATTGCGCTTGCGACGGCTTGCCAATGAACTGCACCAGCACCACCGCGACGATCAGCGCGAGAATCCGCCCCGCACCGCACCCGACGACCGACGACCGACGACCGACGACCGACGACCGACGACCGACGACCGACGACCGACGACCGACGACCGACGACCGACGACCGACGACCGACATCGCCTCGGTCTCCCGCGTGTCAAGACACTTCATCGAAATCCTGCCTTTCCCGACCGAGGCCTCATGCCGCAGTCGATGCACTCTGCCCGGACCGGAAGCCAACCACTTGCCGCGACATGGCCCGGATCGCGGCTGGCACGCTTCGGAGCGTACCCGCGCACCTGCGTCGGTCAAGATGAAAACGAATGAACTAACTCAAAAGCAACGATTGCCCGGTCATCTCCGGTGGCTGCGGAAGCGCCATCATGTCAAGCAGCGTCGGTGCTATGTCCGCCAGCCGACCATCATGTCGAAGGCGCCTTCCCTTGAACACCTCGCCCACGACCGAGAGCGGCACGGTGTAGTTCGTGTGCGCCGTGTGAGGCGCCCCGGTTGCCGGGTCGATCATCTGCTCCGCGTTGCCATGGTCGGCGGTCACCACCAGCGATCCTCCTCGGGAGAGTGTCGCGGCCACAATCTCACCCACGCATGCATCGACCACTTCTACCGCGCGAGTCACCGCAGCGAGGTTGCCCGTGTGGCCCACCATGTCAGGGTTGGCGAAGTTCACCACCAGGAGCGCCTCACACTCCGCCGATCGCAAGCGATCAAGCACGGTGTCACGCACCAATCCGGCGCTCATCTCCGGCTTCTGGTCATAGGTCGCAACCTCGCGCGGGCTCGGGACGATGACGCGGGTTTCACCGGGAAACGGCTCCTCCCGATAGTCATTGAAGAAGAAGGTGACATGGGGGAACTTCTCCGTCTCCGCGCATCGGAACTGCCGAAGCCCCAGCTCCGAGATCCACGCTCCGAGAATGCGCGACATCTTCGCGGGGCGGGGGAAGATGAGTGAGACAGGAAGCCCCTCTTCGTACTCCGCCATCGTCGCGAAGAAGAGGTCCTTCGGTCGCGGTTCGCGCGTGAAACCACCGCCCTTCACTTTCGACCACGCCGAGTCATCAAGGACAAAGGCCTTGACCAGTTCGCGCGGACGATCGCCGCGGAAGTTGAAGAAGATGACGGAGTCAGCGTCTCGAATGGCGCCGTCAACGCCCTCGATTCGAGTCGGTGGAACGAACTCGTCGCCTTTCTGTGACGGCGACTCCGGGTGGGTGTAGGCATGCTCAATGGCTGCATCGGCGCTCATGGCCTTCAACGCACTGCGCCCGAGCAGACAGAGCCACGCGCGCTCGACGCGCTCCCAGCGGTGATCTCGATCCATGGCCCAGTAGCGTCCGATGACCGTTGCGATTCGACCGACACGCGAAAGGCCCCCCGCTCCCGCAAGCCAGCTCTCAAGCGTTCGCACAAAGTCGCGGCCGGCGGTCGGCGCGGTGTCCCGACCGTCGGTCAACACATGAACGAAGAGCCGATCGGCGGGCCATTGGATCGACCTCGCGACCTCAAGGAGCGCCCGGAGATGTTCCATGTCACTGTGGACCTGCCCGTCGCTCACCAGCCCAAGAAGATGCACGCGGGTGCCCTCGACGCGGGCGTGTTCGAAGGCCCGGTGGATCGTCTCGTTTCGCTCGAAGGAGTGATCCCTGATGGCGCGCGTGATACGCATCAACTCCTGGTCGACAATCCGACCGGCGCCGATGTTCTGGTGACCGACCTCGGAGTTCCCCATGGTGGGACCCTCCGGACCCGAAGGGAGTCCGACATCCTCGCCGCTCGTACGAATGAGGGTGGTGGGCCACTCCCTCTCCAGCATGTCGGCCACCGGGGCCTTCGCCAACTTGATCGCGTTGAAAGCATCGAACGCGGGGTGCGGGTTCCGCCCCCAGCCATCTCGGATCAGGAGAACACAGGGGACATTTCGTGGGTGAGCTGCGGCCGTGGTGGCACTCCCATCGCGCATGAAGAGAGCTTAGAGGCTGCCGAACGAGTCCCGCGTCCTCTGGATCGCGGCGCCTTCGCGGAGCGCGTCTCCGTGATCCGGCGCGTGCGGCTTGCCCTTCGTGCCAGCGGTGGGTACCGTCGCTGCGCCATGAGTGAAACCCCGACCTTGGCTCAACCGGCCACCGGGCCTTCGCTCCGCGAGCGTTGGGAGTCCGTGCGCTCGCGCATCGCCGATGCCGCGCGACGCAGCGGTCGACAACCCGGGTCGGTGCTTCTGGTGGTCATCAGCAAGAGCGCCTCGCTCGACCAGATTCGCGAACTGGTGCAGCTCGGACAGGTGGACTTCGGTGAGAATCGGGTCCAGCAGCTCGTTCAGCGGGTGCCGGTGATGGATGAGTTCGTTGCGCGGCGCCGCGAACTTGGTGGCAGCGCCGCGTCCCTTCGTTGGCACATGGTGGGCACGCTCCAGCGCAACAAGGTGCGCAAGTGCATCGACCTGGTGCGACTGATTCACTCCGTCGACAATCTCCGTCTGGCCGAGGAGATCCAAGTGGCCACCCTGCGTCGGGAGAACCGCGATCCGAAGAACGCCCCCACGGAACCAGTGGAGGTGCTGATCGAAGTCAATGTCGCTGGCGAGAAGAGCAAGCAGGGTGCCGCGCCGGCAGCCGTGCGTCACCTGATCGACCAGATCGACACCATGGTCAATCTTCGCGTCCGCGGACTCATGTGCATGGCACCGCTCGAGGGCGGGCTCGACGCGGCGCGCCGCACCTTTGAGCGCTGCCGCGAGCTTTATGAAGATGTCCGTCGCGCGGGGGCGGGTGGCGAGAGCTTCGACATTCTCTCGATGGGCATGAGCGGCGATTTCGAGGCCGCCATCGAGTTCGGTGCCAATGTTGTGCGGGTCGGCAGCGCCATCTTCGGTGCCCCCGCTCAACCCGACGAGGCCGACGAGGGTTGAGGCGCCTCCGGCGGCGATGCCATCTGCTCGTTTTCGGCATCTCTCCGGTTCCACGCGGTGTGATAGCGCGCCACGGGCACGCGGTCATAGATACTCCCGCAGCGATAGCAGATGAGTCGCGTGCGCGCGACCAGCAGCACGCCGATATCGAGAAGAAGCACAGCCACCAGCGCCGCATAGACCAGCGGATTCGCTGCTAGTCCGAACGCCGCGACAAGCACGCCCGCCACCGCGAGCACCACCACCACGGGTGTCACCTGCGGAAGCGAGCGCGATCGAAAGACCCGACCTCCGCAGGCGATGCAGTGACGCAGGCACCCTGCGTCGTCGACCGCCTGGTCCCAGTTGAGGAAGACATCGTGGGCCGTCGGCGCGTCGGAGGCATCATCACGGCGCTCCACGCGGACCAGCGTGGGTCGTTGCGATGACTCAATGCTCACGCGGCCGATGCGTTGCCGCGCGGCATCGCGCAGATCGATCCGCATGGCGGGCAGGATACGCCTGGGGGAGTCTCACGAGGGAGCCCTATCGTTCGGCGGCGCCGTCGCCGGCGGTATTCTCGCGCGGGTGAGCAGCGGACCCGCCACTCTTGCCTGGCTTCATGCATTGCGCGGTCGCTTCGTGGTCTTCGACGGTCCCGATGGCAGCGGCAAGAGCACGCAGATGCAGCGCTTCATTGCCCTCTGCCGCGAGCACGGGCTTCCCGTCACCGATGTCCGCGAGCCCGGCGGAACGCCGATCGGTGAGCGCATTCGCGGCGTGCTCCTCGACCCCGCGCACACCGAAATGACGGTCCGATGCGAAATGCTGCTCTACATGGCGAGCCGCGCCCAACTTGTGCATGAGCGCATCGAGCCCGCCCTGTCGCGCGGAGACTTCGTTCTCTCCGATCGCTTTGTCAGCAGCACGCTCGCCTATCAGGGCACGGCAGGCGGCCTCTCCGAACAGGAGATCCGGCAGGTCGCGCAGGTCGCCGTCGGCTCGCACATGCCGGACCTGGTGATCATCTTCGATGTCGATGAAGTGACGAGCGCTCGGCGCCTCTCCCCGCTGCTCGATCGCATGGAGCAGAAGGGGCTCGACTTTCATCGGCGGGTGCGCGGCGGCTATCTCGCCCAAGTGGAGCGCGACCCCGGTCATCATCTCGTGATTGACGCGAGTCGCGAGCCCGACGAGGTCTTCGCCGCACTCGTCGCGGCGCTCGGCAGATACGCAGCGTCGCACTGGAGCCGTGCAGTCGGCCACGGTGTCCGCTAGTCAGCGCAGACGGCGGCGACCCGACTTTCGCCGAGCCGCCGCCGCGCCCTTCCTCCCCTCATTGGAGATCCGTCCCCGGTCTTGGTGTGGGTCTGAGACGGTCCTCCTCCATCCAACGGTCCCTGCGCCCCGATGGCCCCGTGCCGTGACGCACGGGACGCACCGGGTCACAGTGACCGCGTCAGAAGTTGCAGGTCATGCCGATACCCACCTGGTAGTTGCCCGCGCTGCCGCCGAAACCAGAGATCACCACTCGGTAGATGCCGCCAGCGCTGCCGGTGAAGGTGACGAACGACTTCCGGTTCAAGCCATTGAGATCGCATCCAGGCTGGGATGAGTCATCGTTGCAGGTGATGAAGGTCGTCCAGCAGTTGAAGTCGAAGTCGAAGCGGAGGATGGTGATGACGGTGTCGAAGTCCGTGATGGGGTAGCAGGTGGTCACGGTCACTTCAGTCGATTCGAAGCATGGCACACCGAAGGTGATCCACTCACCCGGGCCCTTCGGGAATCCACCGAAGCAGCTGTTCGGAATCTCGGTGGCGACCGGGTTGTCCAGCGTGGTGCCGATGACCGTGGCGCTGGCGGTGTAACTCAACTGGATCGAGTTCTCACACGACTCGCCGGGGTGCGAGAAGCTGACCTTCAGCGCGCCGCTGCCGCCCTGGCCCGCCGCGAATGCGCCCACGCGGATCTTGTAGATCTTCCCCGCCACCACATTCGCCGTCACCTTCGACTGGAAACCGCAGTCGTCGTCGCTGCAACCGACGAACACCGCGAGTCCGGGGCCCTCGGTCGGGCACGAGGCAAACCCGTCGAAGATCGAGGTGTACACCGCGATCACCGTGTCGAAGGTCGCAGTGCCGCAGGTCTCCACCGTCAGCGTGCCGTTGCTCTGCGGAGCAAACTGGTACCAGAGGTCCTTGTGAACCATCGTCGCCTGACCGCAGGAGTTGCTCGGAAGCGACGGGCCGTCGGTCGTCGCGTTCTGCGTGCAGAACTGATAGGTGCCCGGAACGATCAGCAGCGCGCTCGAGCAGGTGTCGTTCACGGGGGTGGTGCACGGACCCCAGGCGCCCAGAACGATCGCGATGTCGGCGCCATTGACCACGCCGTCGCCGCTCAGGTCGAGTGCCGGCGCCGCAGTGCCCCAGCCTCCGAGGATCAGCGCCAGATCGGCGCCGTTCACTTCGCCATCGCCGCTCAGGTCAGCAAGGCAGGTGCAGTTGTTCGCCGAGGCGGGCAGCGCCAGCACGGCGGCCAGCAGAACGCCGGACGCTCCAAGGCCGCCGGCACGAAGATTCTGTGAGGGGTACATGATGATCAGCTCCTGACGAGGTGTCCTGACGGCGACGGGCCGCCCCCGGGAGCCGAACCGAGAGCACTGCGGCGTCCGAATCTCCACACGGTCTCGGCGCACCAGAGGCGCAAAGAAATTCTGCGCATCGACATCGAACTCGCAGAGACATCCCTCTTGACGGTGGCGCATGTGCGGGACTTCGAGACCGCCCTCCCACCCGGCCCAGTCGCCATCGCACGCCATCACACGCCATCACACACCCTGTCACACCCATTCACGGTCCTTCACGCCCCTTCTCGCTCCTTCACGCCCTTTCTCGCTCCTTCACGCCCTTTCACGCCCTACCACGCCACCGCCTCAGCGCTGACTTGTGGCCCGTCCGCTGCGGCACGCGCCAAGATGGTGCCATCGCGGCACTTGCGGGCATGCAGTCCGACCATTGCCGCTTTGAGCAAGTGACCGGGTATCTTCCGCCTCCCATGGTTCCCATCCGGCTTGCAGGTCTCAGGCGCGAGTTCGGTGGAACGGTGGCGGTGCACGGCGTCGATCTTCAGATCCCTGCGGGCAGCCTCTACTTCCTGCTGGGACCGTCCGGTTGCGGGAAGACGACCATCCTTCGAATGATCGCGGGGTTTCTCGAGCCCACGGCGGGCCGCATCCATTTCGGTGAGCGCGATGTCACCACGCTCGCCGCCGAGAAGAGGAACGCGGGCATGGTCTTTCAGAGCTACGCGCTCTGGCCCCACCTGACGGTCTTCGAGAATGTCGCCTTCGGGCTTCGGGTCCGCCGGGCCGCGGGCGAGGAGATCCGTCGCCGTGTCGGCAGCGCACTTGAGATGGTGCGGATGGAGGCCTACGCGGAGCGACGCCCCAACCAGTTGTCCGGCGGGCAGCAGCAGCGCGTGGCTTTGGCCCGAGCAATCGTCTTCAACCCCGAAGTCCTGCTTCTCGACGAGCCGCTGTCGAACCTCGATGCAAAGCTCCGGCTCGAGATGCGCCATGAGATCAAGCGCATCTGCTCCGAGATCCGCATGACGACCGTCTATGTCACTCATGATCGCGACGAGGCGATGTCGCTCGCCGACGGCATGGTCGTGCTGCGTGACGGACGAATCGAACAGCAGGGCGCTCCCGGCGAACTGTACGAGCGACCGAACTCACGCTTCGTGGCGGAGTTCCTTGGCGAAGCGAACTTCCTTGCGGCCGATCTTCGCGAGCGGAGCGGTGACGGCGCGGTCATTGACACGCCAGCCGGACCATTGAGGAGCACGGCCGTGGCCGGCCCCGCCGAGAGTGAGGCGCTCGCGTCGGCGGCGCACGGTGCCGCGAAGCGATTCGTCTGTCTGCGGCCCGAGGCGTTGCGTGTGGTGACCGGTGCTGCGGCGCCGAATGCACCAGGTGCCATCAATCGACTGACCGGACGAGTGCGTTCGACAACCTACCTCGGAGGGACGGCGCAACACCTGGTCGAAGTGGAGCGCTCGGAGCTGAAGGTTCTCGAGGCCAATCCGCGTCGCTCCGATCGCACCGGATCCACCATCACGCTCGAAATCGATGCGTCACAGGTGGTGCTCCTTCCCGCAGAGCGCTGACAGATCCATGCCATCGGTTCGCACGCAAACACGGCGGCGACCCGACTTTCGCCGAGCCGCCGCCGTGCTGCTTCTCCCTTCCGAGGAGTCTTTCCCGGGATGTGGTTCGGGACTGCAAGGGCGTCCCGACCACCTCTCGGCTCTGCCGCGCCCCGGTGGCCCGTGCGGTGATGCACGAGTTCACCGGGGTGGCGGACACCGCGTTAGTTGCAGTTCATCTGGATCGAAAGCTGGTAGTTCCCAGCCGCGCCATTGAAGCCCGAGACGATCACTCGGAAGACCTCGCCGCTGGTGGTTGGGAACGAGAGGAACGACTTGCGATTCAGTCCATTCAACTGGCACCCCGAGAGCGATGAGTCGTCGTTGCAGGTGATGTAGGTGGTCCAGCAGTTGAAGTCGAACTCGTATCGAAGGACGGTCACCACGGTGTCGAAGTCCGTTCCGGGCCAGCAGGTGCTGACGACAATCTCGCCCTCACACGCCGCGCCAAAGGTGATCCATTCGCCCGGACCCTTCGGGAGCGCGCCGAAGCAGTTGTTCGGGATGTCGGTGGGGACCGCGTTGTCCACCGTGCTGCCGAAGAGCGTCACTGAGTTCGGGTATCCGGTGGTGATCGAGTTCTGGCACGATTCACCGGGGTGCGAGAAGCTGACCTTCAGCGCGCCGCTGCCGCCCTGACCCGCGGCGTAACCACCCACGCGGATCTTGTAGATCTTGCCTGCCGACACATTCACGGTGAGCTTCGACTGATTGCCACACGAGTCGTCATTGCAACCGACAAACACCGCGAGCCCCGGTCCCTCGGTCGGGCACGAGGCAAACCCGTCGAAGATCGAGGTGTACACCGCGATCACCGTGTCGAAGGTCGCAGTGCCGCAGGTCTCCACCGTCAGCGTGCCGTTGCTCTGCGGAGCAAACTGGTACCAGAGGTCCTTGTGAACCATCGTCGCCTGACCGCAGGAGTTGCTCGGAAGCGACGGGCCGTCGGTCGTCGCGTTCTGCGTGCAGAACTGATAGGTGCCCGGAACGATCAGCAGCGCGCTCGAGCAGGTGTCGTTCACGGGGGTGGTGCACGGACCCCAGGCGCCCAGAACGATCGCGATGTCGGCGCCATTGACCACGCCGTCGCCGCTCAGGTCGAGTGCCGGCGCCGCAGTGCCCCAGCCTCCGAGGATCAGCGCCAGATCGGCGCCGTTCACTTCGCCATCGCCGCTCAGGTCAGCAAGGCAGGTGCAGTTGTTGGCCGAGGCGGGGAGCGCCAGCATGGCCGCCAGCAGGACGCCGGACGCTCCAATTCCGCCGGCACGAAGATTCGGTGAGGTGTTCATGACTTATCAGCTCCTAACGAGGTGTCCTGACGACGACGGGCCGCCTCCGGGAGCCGATCCGACAGTGTTCCGGCGTCCACTCCCTCTCACGGAATCGGCGCTTGGATGGCGCAATCCCGTTCGTAGAATCATCACCATGTTGACCGCCGAAGAGACGACCACCCTGTTGCGGGATCTTCGACAGGGACGGCACGACTCGAGGTTGAAACTGCACGATGAGCTCTACCGGGATCTGAAGGCGATCGCGGAAGCCATCATGCGGAACCAGAGCAATGGCCAGACCTTGCAGCCGACGGCCCTTGTGCACGAAGCGTGGATGAAGCTCGCGCAAGGCGAAGCTGATCCGCGAGATCAGGCTCATTTCAAGGCGATCGCCGCCACCGCCATGCGACAGATCCTGGTCGACCACGCCCGGGCCCGGGCCGCGATCAAGCGAGGAAAGGGCGCCCGCCGGCTCTCCATCGAGGACTTTGACGCCCCCGACCGAGCCTCGGCGCCAGACCGGATTCTGGTCGTCGATGACTGCCTGGGCCGCCTGGCGCGGCTCGATCCACGCCAGGCGCAGGTCGTTGAGATGCGCGTTTTCGCAGGCATGACCGTGAACGAGGTCGCCGATGCCCTCGAGGTTTCGCCCAGGACAGTTGAACTCGACTGGCGCATGGCCCGTGCATGGCTCGCGGACGAACTCGGTCATGCCGACCAGTGAGCCAGCGCGGTGGGCGGCTCTTCGCAGCGCCTTCGCCGAGGTGGCAGACCTGCCACCCGAGGCCCGGCAAGAGCGACTGGCCGCCATCCGTGCGAACAACACAGGCTTCGCCGATGAGCTCGAGCGCCTGCTGGCGGCCGATCTGAAGGCCGAAGCCTCCGATCCGGTGACACACCAGCTCGATCTCGCGCTCCGCGACTTCGCCGATGAGCTCAGCTTTGCGCACGACGAGCGCACGCCACCGTGGATCGGCGATTACCGCATCGAGGGCACTCTGGGTGCCGGCGGCATGGGGGTCGTCTATCTGGCGGAGCAGCAGTCTCCGAAGCGCACCGTGGCGCTCAAAGTCATTCGAGGCGCAAGCGGCGCCTCTGCCGTCAGGCGGTTTCATCGCGAGGGGGAGCTGCTCGGCCGTCTTCAGCACCCGAACATCGCGCTCATTCACGAAGCCGGGCTCGCCCGCGAGCATGAGGGCGATGACGTCGTTCGGGGCCCGCTTCGGCCCTACTTTGCCATGGAACTGGTCCGCGGCGAACCGATCGCCGAGCATGTGAGGCGCAACGATCTCGATGCAAGGGTGCGCGTCGCACTCATGGTGAAGGTCTGCGACGCGATCGACCATGCCCATTCGCGCGGCGTCATCCACCGCGACCTGAAGTCCGCCAACATCCTTGTCGACGAGCATGGCGAGCCCAAGGTGCTCGACTTCGGAATCGCTCGTGCGCTCGATCGCGACCATGCGGCGACCGTCGAGACCGCCGCCGGCGAGGTGATCGGCACCCTTCCGTACATGAGCCCGGAGCAGGTCTCGGGCCAAGGCCGGGAGGTCGGCGTTCACAGCGATGTCTACGCGCTCGGCGTGGTGCTCTTCGAAGTGCTGACGGGTCGGCGCCCGATCGACCTGGCCGGGCGCTCGCTGCCCGAGGCGGTGCGCCTGATCACCGACGCGGAGCCCACGCGGCTCGGCTCCATCGACCGTTCGCTGCGCGGCGACCTCGAGACGATCGTCGATCGCTGCCTTGAGAAGGAGCCGGCGCGGCGCTATCCGAGCGCCGGGGCAGTCGCCGCCGATCTCCGGCGACACCTTGCGCACGAGCCGATCCTTGCACGCCCGGCCAGCACCCTTTATCAGGTCGCGAAGTTTGCGCGGCGCCATCGGCCCCTCGTGATTGGGCTCGCTGCCGCGTTCGTGGCGCTCATCGCGGCGACGGTGACCTCGATCACTTTCGCGGTGCGGACCACGCGCGCGCTCAAGGAGACCGAGGAGGCCCGCTCCGAGGCCGTCGCGTCCAAGCTCGCCGCGCAGGAGTCGGAACGGCTGGCCATCGAAGCGCGAAAGGACGCGGAGCGCTCCCGTGACGATCTCAAGAGCCAGCTTCACTACTCGCAGGTCGAGAACAACCGCTCCATTCACTCCTTCGCATTCCTGCGCGATCTCCTGACTGCGGCCGACCCGACGATGGGCGGGCGACCGGACCTGACCGTGCGCGAACTGGTGCAGGTGGCCGCAGAAGCGCTGCAGGGCAACGCGGGCGAAGATGGACAGGTGAAGGGCATGGTCGGTCAGCTCATCGCCACAACGCTCGCGAGGCTCGGCGATGTCGAAGGCGCAGATCGGGCATTCCAGCGGAGTATTGAGCTCCTTGCAATGCCCGATCCCAACACGATGGGGCGCGACCACCAGCTCTTTGGAGCCCTGACGGAGTACGCGTCGTTCCTCCATCGCCGCGGTCGGCTCGATGAGGCCGAGGCGGCGCTTGGGCGCGTCATCGAGGAGCGCATGCAATCACTCCTGTCCGGCGCGCCGACGCAGCGGCCTGGCGATGGGACCATCCCATCGGACTACTACCGATCGGTGGCGCAGAACAACCTGGCGCTGATCTCCCTCGATCGACGCGACTATGCCGAAGCTGAAGCGCGGGCGCGACATGCCCACGAACTCGAACTCGAGCTCGTGAAGGCGGGCCATCGTCGAGGTCGGGCGGCGGCGATCTCACTCGCCACCGCGGCGACCGCGGTCCACCATCAGGGCCGCGTTGATGAAGCCATTGCGCTGATGCGCGAGGCGATCTCAATGGCCGAGGCCGCCGACGGTCCCGACTCGCCCACCTCCCTTCGCCTGCGAGGCACCCTGACGCCCTGGCTCACTCGCGCCGGACGGTTCGGCGATGCCGTGGAGCTCATGCGAGGAACCCGGTTGGCCGCGACGGCAGCCGCCAAGCAGTGGCCCGGCGGTGAGGACGAGGCGTGGGTCAACTTGCAGCTCGCGCAGGCGCTCGCCCTTCATGGGAACACGCTCGAAGCGCTCGCGATGAGCCATGAAGCCTTCGAGCACTCCTCGCGCACCGAGCGACCGACGACCGTCCTGATTCGAACGCTCATGGTTCGTGGAAGCTGCCGCGCGCTCGTCGGCGATGCGGCGGGTGCCGAGGCGGATCTTTCGCAGACCGAGACACTTGTCGCCGAGCTGATGGGAGCCGATCACGAGGACATGGCGGATGTCCTCGTGTTCCGTTCGTTTGCCGCGCGCTGCGCAGGTGACCTCGGCGCGTCACGCAACGAGGCGCTGCGAGCGATGGATCTCTTCAAGGCGACTCCAGGTGCGGCGCGCACGCAGTCGATTGCCGCACAGCGCGAAGCCGCCTTCGCGCTGGCGAGCGATCCGGACCCGCAGGTCGCGCTTCGCGGCGCCGAGGAGTGCGCCGTTCTGGTCGAAGAACTGGCGACGCTCTATCAGCCCCGGCATCCGATCATCGGGCGCTCGCTCGTCCACCGCGCTGAAGCGCTGCTGACCGCGGGACGGCGCGAGGCGGCAGCCGAGGTTGCTTCGAAGGCGGCGGACATCCTTGCCGATCCCTCGGGCCTGGTGGAGTGGTGGTCGCTCTACGCCACGCTCCTTTCGACCATCGCTCAAGATCCAGCGATCGCGACCAGTGCCGAGTGGCCCGCGCGGCTCACGCGCCTGCGGGAAGCGATCATCGAGGTGGCTGGTCCGACATCGGTCGAACTGTCGCGGCTCGATCGACTGGTCCCGCGGCCTCCGAGCGCGCCCCGAACGGCCACGCCGCTCGCCGCGCCGTGAACGGGCCTCACTCGCCGACGCGGACCCGGACACGCAGCGAGCCGCAGCGAAGTTCGGCGCGAAGTTCCGCTTCCAATCCGCTTCGAAGGAAACGGTTGAGTTCGTACGCCGTTGCCGATGAGTCCGCCGCCACCACGAGCACGCCTCTCGCGAACGAAATCACGCGCGTGGTCAGGAGAAGCTCGGCGGGAAGCAGGCGACGCCAGGCCTCATCCGCGCCACCTGCGGAACGATCCTGACGCTTCAGATCGCGGCGAATCGCCTCGAGCAGCGGCGCAATGGCGGTGTCGCGCTCGCGGCGACCTCGGAAGCTCCGCAGTCGTTCGAGTTGGGCGATGGTCGAGGCGCTCATGGCTGTCACGGAGAGGCTACCCGCCATCATCGGTTCGCAGGTCCGGCCCACTCCAACCCTTCGGGAAGCGGACGGGCGCGACCGTCGCGATCGAGGCAGGCGAGCGTGGTCGACCCGACCGCCAGCACCTCGGCGCCTCGACGCAGCTCGTAGGTGTGTTCGATCTTCACATGACCACTCCCGGTGAGGGTGGTCACGAGAGTCACGAGATCGTCGTACCGGGCGGGCGCGCGGTATCGCACCTCCAGCTTGACAACGGCGAGCAGGATGCCCTCGGTCTCAAGCTCGCGGTAGCTTCGCCCGGTGGAGCGCAACAGTTCGGTGCGACCCATCTCGAACCAGATGGGATAGACCGTGTGATGCACCACGCCCATGGGGTCGCACTCGCAGTAGCGCACGCGAATGTCAATGGAACCGGTCACGGCCTCCAGCGTATCGGCAGGCCGACAGGGGGCGTCTGAAGGCGGGCGACGGGCGCACGGGCGCGTTCAACTGGTCCGCCGATGGCGCGCCCGTGAGGGCGCATCCGAGGGGAGCGCGTCCCGCCTGGCGCGCTCGCTACTTGCCGATGCAGAAGCGCGAGAAGATCAGGGCGAGGACATCATCGGGCGCGGTCGCGCCGGTGATCTGTCCGAATGCATCGAGGGCAAGCCGCAGGAGCGCCGCGACACGCTCGGGTGAAGTCCAAGGCCCCATCGCCGGCTCACGCATCGCGAGTTCGGCGCACTCCTCGAGATGCTGTCGTGCGGCGGCCAGCGCAGCGGCGTGGCGCGGCAGAAGTGCGGCGTGTCCCTGGAGCGCCTTCACCTGGTCGGCGAGGGCCAGGGCGATCGCGCTGCGGAGTTCGCCCAGTCCGTGCCCGAGGTGCGCACTCGTGCGAATGACCCTGCGGGTCCCCTCATGAGTCGGTGGGTCACTGGGCCTGACGGCTGGACCATCGATGACCGGCCTCGCCATCGCGTGGTCAGGACCAGCCTTGTTCCATGCGTGCGCACCGGCACTCGGTGCCGCGCCACCCCCGGCGCGGCCGTCGCACTTCGTCTGGACCATGAGGATCGGAACGCTCGCGCTCAGCACCTCATCGATCGCACCCGACGCGCCTTCCTCTCCCGCGGGCACGCAGTGAAGAAGCAGATCCGCCTCGCTGACCGCCCTCAACGCGGCGGATCGGAGGCGCGCGTGCAGGGGGTCTGTGTCGAAGGCGGCGCCCGGAGCATCCACGCCGGGGAGATCAGTCAGCAGAACGCGAAGTGCTGATGAGCCCGCGACGCTCACTTCGACTTCGACCTCAACGGCATCGCGCGTGGTGCCGACCGTGGCGCTCTCGACACTGCGGCGGCGGCCAATGAGTGCGTTGAACAGCGTGCTCTTGCCCGCATTCGGCTTGCCGACCAGAACCACGCGAGGCCGCCACTCGAGAGAGCGCCGCGCGCGTCCGGAGGATGCCGTCGACGATCTCGGCGCGTGCAGTCCTTCATCGAGTTCGTGAAGAAGCACGCGGACGGTCTCCACAAGGCGCGCGGGGGCGATGGCGACGACATCCTCCTCGTCGGTGAAGTCGATGCCCGCTTCGATGAGGGCGAGGGCCTCGATGAGTCGACTGACCCAGCGCTCCGCCCGCCGAGCGAGTTCGCCGCGCGAGAGCCGTTGCGCCGCGTGCAGCGACTCATCATCGGCGGCGCGGATGAGCGCGGCCACCCCCTCGGCGGCATCGAGCGTCATGCGACCGTTGAGGAAGGCGCGGAGCGAGAACTCTCCCGGCCCCGCTCGGCGAACTCGCGCATCGAGCGCCACCAGTCGGTCGATCAGCCCCTCGAGAAAGAGCGGATTGCCGGGCAGGAGCAGTTCGAATGTGTCGTCGCCCGTGGCACTGCCCGGCGCAGAAAGCACGAGAAGCAGCGCGGGAAACCCGAGAGCAGGCTCGCGGAGGCGCACGCGGAAGATGCCGCGAGGCCACCGGCGAAGTTCGGCTCCCGACCGCTCGCTTGCGACCGCGGGGAGCGCGCCCGACTTCACCGCGCCGGACTTCGAGGGCCATCCGCTCAGGACCAGCGAGCGAAGCAGGTCGAACGCACCAGGCCCCGACACTCGGATCATCCCGCGCCACGACCGGCCCGGAGGCGAGCCCACGGCGGCGATGATCGAGTGACGGTCCATGCGATGGCGCGCTGCGCCACGCCGGCGCTCAGCGCTCCTTGTACTTCTTCGGCGGGCCCTTCTGCTTCTCGCGCGCCCGCTCGAGCGCGTCGGAGTACATGCGACCCATCAGATCCTGCTTCTTCTTCTTCGCGGGCTGCTTCGGCGAGAGGTCCATCCTCTCGATCTGCTTCCGTACCGCGCGGCTCTCGAAGAGACCCACGATGGTCGAGGTCAGGATGTAGAGCGTCAGCCCCGACGGCATCTTGAACATGAAGATGGGGAAGATGAGAACCATCATCCACTTCATCATCTTCTGCTGCGATTCCTGCTCGGGTGTGAGCTTGGTGGTGGGCGGCGGCGACATGTACTTCTGGCTGAACCAGAAGACGACACCCATCAGGATCGGGAGGATGTTGATGCCATCGAGCGAGAAGAGCCAGAAGTTGAGCGAACGCCCGAAACTGATGAAGTGATCGGGAGCGCTCAGATCGGCCAGGAACATCCAGCCGCCAAAGAGCTGGAAGACACCGAAGAACGCTGGCTCCTGCCGCAGCGCGAAGGCGAAGAACAGCACCGCGTAGAGCGCGATCCAGATGGGCGTCTGGAGGAAGGTCGGCAGGATTCCCCCGAGACAGCCCACGGGATTGACGCCTCGCTCGCGATAGAGTCGGAACTGCTCCGCCTTCAGGCGCTCGGGATCGTCGGCGTAGCGCTTCTGGATCGCGTCGAGCTGCGGCTTCAGCTCCTGCATGCCGCGCGCGAAGCGCTGCATGTTGATCTGCGACGCACGGGTGAGCGGATGCAGCATGAGGCGCACCATGGCCACCAGCACGATGATGGCCAATCCCCAGTCGAAGACGACATGGTCGTGCAGGAAGATCAGCAGCGACACGATGCCCTTGGCGAGCCACGCGAAGGTGCACCAGGCGCAGCAGCCGCTCATCTGGTAGAGAATGAGACCGCTCAGGTTGAGCGCCGCGAAGGGCTCCACGCGATCGAGCACACGCGGATCGAGAGGCCCTGCATAGACACCCAGTTCGAGGTTCACGGCCGAGCGCGCGGGAACCCGCATCTCGGGGGCGCGCAGGGTGCTGAAGATGACGCGTGATGCGGGTTCGCCGGGGCTGGCCGTGACCAGCACCTGCTCGACGGCGTGGGCAAGGCTCTTCGAAGTCTGCTGCGGCGGTTCGAGTGGCGCGTGCACCGCCAGCGCGAAGTAGCGATTGGTGGTGCCGTACCAGCTGATTTCGTAGCCCGCCTCGCGCTGCGCCGGCGTCGGCCAGAGCAGGTTGTTGCCCGCATCAATCCGCGAGAGAACCTCGGAGCGCTCTTCCGTCGCGCCGTGCACAATGACCGCCTGGCGGCTCGGATCGCGCTGCGGGCTGTAGAGGTAGCCGAACTGAAAGCGGCGCGTGTCCATGAAGAGCGCGGTTTCCAGCGTCAGGTCGCCCGGTCCGCACTGCGAAAGCCGCACCGGCACCTCGGCGCCCGTGTGGTTCTCGATGCGATGCAGAAGCCGCAGGTTGTAACCGGCGCCGAAGCCATCGACCGCACCGGTGACTTCGAAGCGGCGCTCGATGCGCGCCACGAGCGTGCCATCGTCGAGGTCGACGATCTCCGTCGCGAAGACGCCGGGCGACACCTGTCCCCAGACATCATCGAGGAGCTTCACCTGCTCGCCATCGACATTCACATCGATGGCCGCCAGGAGCGGAATCGTGGTGCTGCCGAAGCGCTGGAGCGTCTGAAGCACATAGCGCTCCGAGTCGGGCGGCAGCGGCGGCGGCGGTCGGCCCGCGCGCACCGCCCGCTCGTGCGCTTCGAACGCGATGCGCTCGGAAACATTCTTCCAGAACTGGGAGAAGACGACCTCGCTGACACCCGCGCCGCGCGGATGAAAGCGGACCCTGAAGCGGGCCTGTGCGGGGTCGAGTGACCCGAGCGGAACGAGATCCGCCTCATCGGGCGCTTCCGCACCTCCCGGCACCCGTGCTTCGTAGATCGCGGAGTATCCATCCGGCCGCGCTCGGGGGCGTGCCCGCGGTGTCACAGGCGGCGAAGTGCTCTCGCCCTGGGTTGACGGCGGAGTGACCGCAGCGGACGGCGCGTCGCTCTGACTCGGGCTCGCCGCGTCGGTGACCGGCGCGGCCTGCGCGCCACTTGCGAGTGTGTCGCCCGCCGTGGCATCGCTCGCGACGGCGCGGTCTTGATCGGGCGCGGCTGAGTCAGCAAGCGCAGGTGTCGCTGGTGAACCCGATGCAGCGGAGTCGAGCGGCGCACTCGGCGCGGTCGTCGTCGGCGAGGGCGAGGCGATCGAGCGGTCGGTTCCCGCAGCGCCGCGATCGACGAGCGCTCCGTTGTCGGCGCCCGCGGCATCCGCATTGGGTGTCTTGGCACGGCTGCCTCCGCCCTTGATGGCGACCGCGAAGATCCCCGCGACAACGAAGAGGACCAGCGTCGTGATGACGGCGCGTCGGACGGCGGGAGTCATGGGTTCTTCGATCTAGCGACCTTCGAGCAGGCGGTCGCCGAGCCAATCGTGGAGTTGAGGAATGTCGTGAATCTTGTCGACCGTGGACTGCACGTCGTATTCGAGACGATGGAAGTCGATGCGCCCGGGCTGGCCGTTGTCCATGGTCAGGACGGCGTAACTCGCGCGCGGATCGAGGTCGCGAGGCTGGCCCACCGACCCGGGATTGATGATCGCCTTCTCACCCTCGCGGAAGGTGTACGACCCGCCGAGGTCCGTCGGCGAATAGAAGTCCGGTTCGTTCGTGAAGACACCGGGCACATGCGTGTGGCCCACGAGGCACGCGCGCTCGATGCGATCGAAGACCTGCTGCATCTTGACGGGGCTGTTGAGCGCATCCTCGGGGAAGAGGTACTCGTTGATCGGGCGGCGCGGCGAACCGTGCACGCACAGGTAGCGATCGAAGAGCACGCGCACCTTGAGACGACCGAGGAATTCCCAGCGCCGAACGCCATCGTCGCGGTTCTGCCGCGCGGCCTGCTCGATCTGCTGGCGCGTCCAGTACGCCGCCGCTTCAGCCGCCGCATTGAAGTTCGTTGGCTCGTAGAGCACGCCGAAGTCGTGGTTGCCCATCAGGCACCAGGAACAGCGCTGCGAGATGAGATCGATGCACGCGACCGGGTCGGGGCCATACCCGATGATGTCCCCGAGGCAGACGATCTGATTCACGCTGCGCGTCTCGATGTCCGCGAGGACCGCGTCGAGCGCGGCGAGGTTCGAGTGGATGTCACTGATGAGGGCGATACGCACGAGTGGCTGCCGCGGCTGGGGGCGGAGTCGAGGATGCTAGAAGAACGCGGGAACCTGCGTCAAAGTGCGCATCGCCGCCACTCGAAAACGGCTCTCTTCCGCCGAGAATCGCCCCGAGGTCGATCGAACCGGCCCCCCTTGCGCGTGAGTGTGCGGGCCAAACGCGGACGACCTCAGGCTCCGGCTCGCTCAAGATGACGCCGGATGGACTCCAGGAGTTGGTGGCGCTCGATGGGTTTGGCGAGCACCTCGCTGCTCCCGGCGGCAAGGCAGGCCTCGCGGGCGCCGGCCACATCGTGGGCGGTCAGCACGATGATGGGCCCACGGAATCCTGAGTCACGGAGCGCTCGAGTCGCCCCGAGACCATCGAGACGCGGCATCTGCATGTCCACGAGCGCCAGGTCGAAGGGCTGTCCGCGACGATCGGCTGCGGTGGCGACTTCGAGGGCCGCCGCGCCGTCACTCACGGCCACCACCGACATTCCCTCGCGCTCCAGATGGTGCCGAAGCAGGCGTTGGTTGTCCGCACCATCCTCGGCAAGCAGCACACGAAGTGACGGCGATGGCGCGCGGTGTCGCCCCGCGCGACGCGGCTCGATCGAGGTCACCTCGGGGACGCCAGCCAGGGGTCCGCTCGAAATCTCCACCGTGAAGGTCGAGCCGCGACCGGGCGTGCTGCGCACGGTGATGTCGCCTCCCAGCATTCGCGCCAGGCGCCGCGAGATATCGAGCCCGAGTCCGGAGCCGCCGAATCGGCGCGGGGTCGTCGCATCGCCCTGCGTGAACGGCCTGAAGATGCGGCCGATCTGCTCCTCGGTGACGCCCATGCCGGTGTCACTGACATGAAAGCGGATGCTCTCGCCGGGCCCGCGTTCGAGGCCGAGCCTGACGAATCCGCGCTCCGTGAACTTGAGCGCGTTGTCCACCAGGTTGAAGAGGATCTGCCGCACGCGCGTTGGATCAGTGCGAATGAGCGAGGGCACCGGCCCCAGCAGCTCGACGCGCAATTCAACACCCGTCTCGCGCGCCCGAGGCTCGAAGGCCTCGCAGACTTCAAGCGAGAGGTCGACCGGTGAGACCGCGATCTCTTCGAGTGTCATCGCCCCCGCCTCGATGCGCGAGAGGTCGAGCACATCATTCACAATCCTGAGCAGGTGCTCGCCGTTGCGATGAATCGCCTCGGCCGCCGTCGCCACGGCGTCGGGCGTGGCCGCCTCGCGGAGCAGATCTGCAAATCCGAGGATGGCGGTCATCGGCGTGCGGATCTCATGGCTCATGGCGGCGAGAAACGACGCTCGCGGCGCCGCGCGCCGCTCGTGGCTCGAGTCGGGGCGGAGATGCGCGGCCTGCACGATCCCGGAGACGCGGATGGTCGATGCAGCAGCCGCCGCGCCGTTTGCCGCTCCCCCCTGCGACTCGCCCTCGGCGGCGCTCCAAGCCCGCGAGGCCTCCAGGCGCTGCCCTTCACCTAGCGCGACCATCCACACGAAGCGACCGGCGGCGTTGCGGGCCCTGAACTCCACCACGAACGGCCCCGGCGCACGGGCCTGTTCATCAAGCATCGAGCGAACTCGATCGAGGTCCTCCGGGTGGATGCGCGCTTCGAGCGATTCGATCGCATCGGGCAGGCTCTGCGCATCCGCCCCAAGCAATGACCGCAGCGACACCCCAAAGCGCACCGCCCTCGATGGCAGCAGAATCTCGAAGGCACCGGCTCGGGCCGCTCGAAGGCATCGCTCCAGGCGATCGTGGTCACGCTGTGGATTGGTGTCGAACACAAGTCGCCTCAGTGGCCCGTTCGCTCCACACCCAGCGCTGGCCCGGCGGCCGCCGGCACCCGCGTGCCGAACCGCGGACGCACGATTCGCGGAAACCCTAGGATATCCGCCCTTCGCGCCCCGTTCGGAGTCGGTCAGCCGTTTGCTCCGCCACCGGGCGCCATCCTCGAACCCGCCCACCGCGAGCACACTCCCATGGCCAGCGCACGCCACTACGACCTTCTCGTCATCGGTTCAGGGCCCGGCGGCTATGTCGGCGCCATTCGCGCCGCACAACTCGGAATGAAGGTCGCCTGCGTCGAGCGCGACAAGCTCGGTGGCGTCTGCCTCAACTGGGGCTGCATTCCCACGAAGGCGCTCCTGCACAACGCCGAGCTCTACACCGAGGCGATCACGCACGGCAAGGAGTGGGGATTGGAGATCAAGCCCGATGCGGTGAAGGTCGACTGGGAGCGCGTCATCGGACGGAGCCGCGGCATCACCACGCAGATCTCAGGCGGCGTCGCCTTCCTCTTCAAGAAGAACAAGATCGACCACCTCATCGGTCACGCGAAGGTCCTCTCCGGCAAGAGCGCTTCGGGCCCCTGCAAGGTGCAGATCTCGAAGGCGACCGGCCACTACTACGGCGGCACCGGCGAAGGAGCGGGCGAGACGGTCACGGCCGATCGCATCCTCATCGCGACCGGCGCTTCGCCGCGCCAGCTCCCGGGCTCACCGAGCGACGGGACCACGATCATCTCGAGCTACGAGGCGATGAACCTGCCGAAGCGACCGGCCTCGATGGTCATCGTCGGATCGGGCGCGATCGGCATGGAGTTCGCCTACTTCTACAACGCCTTCGGCACCAAGGTCACGGTCGTCGAGATGATGGATCGCATTCTCCCAGTAGAAGATGACGACATCTCCGCCGCAGCCAAGCGCGTCTTCGAGAAGCAGGGCATGACCTTCCATCTTGGCACCACCGTCAAGAGCGTCGAGAAGAAGAAGGGCGGCGCCACCGTCACGCTCGTCGACGCAAAGGACGCATCGAAGTCGCAGAAGATCGAGGCCGAGGTGGTGCTGGTGGCGATCGGCGTCAAGGGGCGCTACGACGGACTCTTCGATGCCTCGCTCGGCATTCGCATCGAGAAGGACCACATCTGGACGGACTATCGCGAGAAGAAGGAACCGACCTACCAGACGAGCGTTGCCGGCATCTACGCGATCGGCGATGTCATCGGACCGCCGTGGCTCGCGCATGTGGCGAGCGAAGAGGCCGTGACCGCCGTCGAGCGCATGGCGGGTCATCACACGCTGGGCATCGACTACGCGTCGATCCCCGGGTGCACTTACTGCAATCCGCAGATCGCTTCCGTCGGACTTACCGAGCGCGACGCGAAGGCCAAGGGCCTGAAGCTCAAGATCGGCAAGTACACGCTCAAGGCGCATGGCAAGGCGATCGCTGTCGGCGCCAACGAGGGCTTCGTCAAGATCGTCGCGAGCGAGCCCTATGGCGAGATCCTCGGCGCGCACATCTTCGGTGAGGATGCGAGCGAGCTCATTCATGAGATCTGCCTCGCGCGGCGCCTCGAAGCAACCGCCGAGGACATCATCAGCACGCTGCATGCGCATCCGACGATGGCCGAGTCGATCCACGAGGCGGCGCTCGGCATCGAAGGCCGCATGATCCACGCCTGATCGACCGCTCGTCCACGCGCCATCCACGCGCGTTCCACGCCGCAGGTCCCGATTTCGGCTGTCGCGCGCAGCGGCCAATGCGATCGGCTGTCGTTGAAGTTCCGCCAGCGCCATTCGACGCGCACCAGGCCTCCGCTATTCAGTTCGCTCGTGGGCGGGTTTGTCGGGACCGATCGGGTCCGACGCGTGGGGCGCGGTCCATCGCGCGGCACGCCAAGCGAAGGAGTTTGCAATGGCCATTCTTGAGTGTCGTCGTGATCGCCTGGTGCATGTGATCGATCTCGCCCGTCTCTATCGCGGCTGGACTCGACAGGAGGTCGCCGCTGCTCTCGGTCGGGAACCCGCCAAGATGATTCCCGAGAGCGGGAACCCGAAGCTCGATCTGGTGGTCGGCATCGCGCGCCTGCTCGAGTGGCCCGTGGGTGATGTCGCCGATTGCCTCTGGGGCGCCGAGGGCGCTGTCCCGGGACTGTTCGAGGGCTCTCTCGACAATGCGTCCGCGGCTCCCGGCGCGCCAGGTTCACCGCATGCGCCCGGCTCGCTTGGAGAGCGCGCTCGGGCTTGCCGGCGGCAGGGCCTCGAGCACATGGCTGTCTCGCTCCTTCAGCAAGCGCTGCTCGATGGTTCGCTGTCACGCTTGGATCGGGCGCAAGTGCACGCGGAACTCGCGCAGGTGCACTTCACGCTCTGGCACCTCGCCGAGGCGCGGGCGCTCGCGTCGGAACTGCTCCGTCAGCAGGAGCGCGGCGATCTTCCCGCTGATGCCGCAGGCGCGGTGGCGCTTGCACGCGTCGTGCGCGGTCATGCCCAGCGACGGCTGATGCGCATGCAGCCTGAAATGAAACCCGTGCTGGCCAAGGCCGCATGCCGCGATCTCATCGAGGGTGTCGAGGGAGTCGACGCCGTCGTGCTCACCATTGACGGCGCCGACCTTGAACACCTTCTTGCTGCCGCCCACACGGCGCGCGGCGGCATCGTGGAGTGTGAAGTCGAGACGGGCATGCTCGCCGCGGAGCGCGGTATCGACCAGATCATGGGCGGCCTCGATGCCGTGATTGATCCATTGACCTGCACGCCCGGGCCCATGCTTGAAGCATGGGGCTGGTGGTGCGTCTATGGCGCGAATCTGGCACTCGCGCACCTCGAGGGCGAGTCGCAGAACCTCGCGCTGGGGATCTTCACGAACAAGGTGCTCGAGATCGCCGAGCGCAGCGGATCGTGGGCGCTGCGGGAGCGAGCGTTCTCGCTCGAGCACCTGCGCCGGTGGGGCGCGCCCGGCGCGCTCCCGGTCAACTCCGCGCCCCGGGGTTCGAAGTCGTCGACTGACGATGAGCCGCTCCTGCTCGACCAGGATCAGGTGCGCGCCCTCATCGGGACCATGGGTCGCTTCCCCGCGTTTCGGCCCGCGGGCTGGACCCTGCTCCATCGGGCGACGATCGTGGAGTAGCGCGGAGGCTCGAGTGGCGCCGATGGTGTGCACCGCTCAAGGGCACCAAGGCATGACGATGACGAAGACGCGCGGGTACCATCGCGCGCATGAGCCGCGCCGGACTGCTGCTGGTCATCTCGGGGCCATCGGGGGTGGGCAAAACGACCATCGTGCGCGAGATCGTGCGCCGGTTCGACGGCTACTTCAGCGTCTCGGCCACCACGCGCCCGAAGTCGGACATCGAGCGTGACGGCGTGGATTACTGGTTCATCGATCAGGCGACCTTCCAGAAGTGGATCGACACGGGTCGCTTCCTGGAGCACGCGCAGGTCTTCGGACGGCACTGGTATGGCACCCCGGCGGAGCCCGTCGATCAGGCCGTGGCCCAGGGGCGCATCGCGGTGCTCGACATCGATGTTCAAGGCGCCGAAAGCGTGCGCCAGAAGCGCCCCGCCGCCTTCTCGGTCTTCATCCTGCCGCCGAGCGAGGCGGAACTCAGACGGCGCCTTGAGTCGCGCCGCCGCGATGACGCCGCCGCGATCGAACGACGCTTCGCCGAGGCCACGCACGAGATGGCCCGCGCGCGGCGCGAAGGCACCTACGACGCGTTCGTGGTGAACGACGATCTTGCCGCCGCCGTCGACGCGGTCGAGCACCTGGTTCGCGATCGGCTCGGCGCGGGCGACCGAGAAGCCTCCGCGTCGCCCACGGGACCGGACTCGACGCGCGGCTGATCGTCGCAACCTGATCAATTTCGCGCGATTCCATCGCCGAGCTCTTGCGAAGCGCCGGGCTCGATGCAATCTCTTGTCTCAGATGCCCTTTGAGAAAGGGCACACCGCACGCGGACCACGGTCGGTCAAACGAACCTTCCATGGTCGCCCGATCGGTTCATGCCGCGTGCACTCTCCCGAGACGACCCCTCGCCGAAGGCGTGAGTGCCTTCGAGCGAAGGGTCGTTCGGCCGCGCGGCGCGGTACAACTCCGCGGCCGTGCCACTCACCGTCACGACCTTGGCGCTGCTCGGACCGGCGGCGATCGTCATTCTCGGCCTCACGCTGGTGGTGGTGGTGCCGCTCGTGGTGCTCGCGCTCATCTACAACCGGCTGGTCACGCTGCGAGTTCGCGTGGCGAATGCCTTCTCGCAGATTGATGTGCAGCTCCGTCGTCGCTACGACCTGATTCCGAATCTGGTCAGCGCCGTGCAGGGCTATATGGCGCACGAGCGAGAGACGCTCGAAGCGGTCATCGCCGCCCGCGCCAACGCGACGCAGGCGATGCAGGCGGCGCTGACCGCAGCACCAGGCGATGTCGCGGCGATCGGCGCGCTCGCCGCCGCCAACATGACACTCGACGGCGCCGTGGGCCGCCTCTTCGGGCTGGTGGAGCGCTATCCCGACCTGAAGGCGAGCCAGAATGTCATGCAGCTCCAGGAAGAGCTCGTCTCCACCGAGAATCGAGTCGCCTTCGCGCGACAGTCCTACAACGACTCCGTCATGACCTACAACACCGCGCGTCAGGTCTTCCCACAGAACCTCGTCGCCGGACTCTTCGGTTTCGCCGAGTCGGCGCTCTATCAGGCGGATGACTCCGCCCGCGCTCTTCCCTCCGTGAAGCTCTGATCGAGCGGGCCCGGCATGGCGATGAACTTCTTCGAGCACCAGGCGCAGGCCCGCAAGCGCAGCGGAAGGCTGGTCATCCTCTTTGTGCTGGGGGTGTCGGCGCTGATTGCGTCGACTTACTTCATCGGACTCATCATCGGCGCCGTAATGCTCCACGGCGAGGGCATGGACGACCCAGTCCTTCACACCGGGCTCTTCGGCGTGAGCACCCTCGTCGCGCTCTTCATCGTCGGCCTCGGCTGGCTCTTCAAGCACTCCCAACTCTCATCAGGTGGCGGCGCCGTCGCCGAGTCGCTCGGCGGGCGCCTCATCGACCCCGCCACGCGCAATCCCGCGGAGCGCCGCGTCATCAACATCGTCGAAGAGATGGCGATCGCCAGTGGCGTGCCCGTGCCGCCCGTCTACCTGATACCCGATCCGAGCATCAACGCCTTTGCTGCGGGCTATCGACCGGAACAGGCGGTCATCGGTGTCACGCAAGGTGCGCTCACCGCCTTCTCGCGCGACGAGATGCAGGGCGTGATCGCGCATGAGTACAGCCACATCCTGAACGGCGACATGCGCCTGAACATCAGGCTGATCTCGGCCATTTTCGGCCTCGGCGTGCTGGCGCTGGTGGGGGCCACCCTGATGCGCGTGATGTTCCACTCCTCGCGCGGCATGCGCGTGCGCAGCAGCGGCGGTAACAAGAACAGCGGCGGCGCGATTCTGCTCATCATCCTCGTGGCGGGCGCGGGATTGATGATCATCGGCTGGATCGGACAGCTCTTTGGACGGCTGATGCAGTCCGCCGTGAGCCGGCAGCGCGAGTTCCTTGCCGATGCGAGCGCCGTGCAGTTCACGCGGAATCCTGAGGGGATCGCCAGCGCGCTGCGTCGCATCGCCACCATCAGTTCCAACCGGATGGATCGGGATGGCGTCGCCGAGATGAGTCACATGTTCTTCGCCAGCGCGCTTGATTCAATGTTCGCCACCCACCCCCCGCTGGCCGAGCGCATCGCGCGGATCGAGCGACGACCCGTGGCGGAGGTCGCCGCCGAACTGAAGGGCGGACGCATGACGCCATCAAGGCCGTCGCCCGAGGCGCTCGCGGAGTTTGGAGGCGCGCGCGCGAGCTCACCGACCGGCACCGACGCCTCGGCGGGCGACGAGGGAGTTCACCCTGCGTCGCCGCTCGTGAGCGCGCTTGCAAGTTCGGCTCGCGGCCGGGCACCTATCGAGCATGCGTCCGGGGTGATCGGCTCGGTCGAGCCGCAGGCCATTGAGTTCGCCCGCGCCGTTCGGGCGCGCCTGCCAGCCGGTGTCGTCAACGCAGCGCATGAACCCTTCGATGCCCGCTCCGTCATTGCGGCGCTTCTCCTCTCCGATGAGCCGGGAGTGCGCCAGCGGCAGATCGACCTGCTCCGTCGCCCGGGGTGCGAGGGAATGGCGGAACTCACGCTGCGCCTCGCGCCGACGATTGATCGCATTCCACGGGACCTTCGACTGCCGCTGGTCGATCTCTGTGTTCCTTCGCTGCGGCAACTTTCTGCAAGCCAGGAGAAGGTGCTCGCGGAAGCGGTGCGAGATCTCATCGCCGTCGATCAGCAACTCAATCTCTTCGAGTGGGCGACGCGCGCCGTGCTTCGTCGCGCCTTCGAGCCCTTCCGAGAGCCAGCCGGTGGCGGCGCCCGGCTCGCGCAGAGCCTTCCAGCGCTCGCGCAACTCCTTGGCACGCTCGCCTGGAGCGGCGCGCGTGACGCTGAGAGCGCAAACGCCGCGTTCATGGCGGGCTACATTGCCGCGGGCATTCCCGCTCCGCCGTTGCCATCGCGTGAGAGCTGCACGCTCGACCGCCTCGACGCGGCCATCAAGGAACTCGCTGGACTTCGTGCCGTGGATCGCGACCTCGTGGTCTCCGCAGCGACCGAGTGCGTGGCGAGCGACGAAGTGGTGACCGTCTCCGAAGCGGAGGTGCTCCGGGCCGCCGTGGCGCTTCTGGGCGCGCCGATGCCGCCGGTGCTGCCGATCACCGAGCGCGCGTGAGGGCGGGCCTCACCCGGGGCCACACAGGGTGACGCGCCGACGAAGTCCGTCAGTCAGCGAAACATGAGCGAACTCTCAGTGTGCCGACCGCTTCTCGGGGGCGGTGGGGTACCATGCCCCTTCGATGCGTGCGATTGCCATGCTGCTTCTGCTCGCTCCACTCGCGGTCGGCTGCGACTCGAGTGGGTCCACCAGGGGCAAGACATCGGCGCCCGACACCCGCAGTGAAACGCCGACGGCCCCGCGACCGCAGGACTCCGGGGCGAGGCTCTCGATCGATCCGATCATCGGCCGGTGGGTGCTCGATGAGCGCGCGTCAGCCAGCGGACGCGACAGTGAGAGCAACCCGGAGGAGATGATCGGCCGCACGATCATCCTCTCCCGCGATGGAACTCTGCTCGCCACCGACAGCGGTCGACGCGGATCATGGCGCCGCGCAACCGGCGGTGTTCGCATCGTGGTCGATCCGCCGCCGCGGCTCTTCGACGCGCTCCTTGAGTGCACCGTGACCGATCATGAGCTTCGCTTCTCCGGCCCCCGCGGCCTGCGACTCATCTACCACCGCGACTCGCTGATGGCACCCACCCCGCGATCGGGCGGATGAACGGGTCATGACCGCACCCTTCATCTGGCTCATCCGACATGCGGAGACGGAGTGGAGCCGCACCGGTCGTCACACCAGTCGGACCGATCTTCCTCTCACGCCCGACGGTGAACGAATGGCGCGCGGCCTTGCGCCGATCGTCGAGCATCGCGCCTTCTCGCGCGTCTGGAGCAGTCCGCTTCAACGAGCCCGCAAGACCTGCGAGATCGTGGGGCTTGCTCCGCGCATGGAGATTGATCCCGACCTGACGGAATGGGATTACGGCGCCTACGAAGGCGTTACGACCGAGGCCATCCAGCGCGAAGTCCCCGGGTGGGATCTGTGGCGCCATGGGTGTCCGCGGGGAGAGACGCTCGACGCGGTGCGGCGCCGCGCCGACCGTGTTCTTGATCGCGTGCTGATGGCGCTGCGGGAGTCGCCGGCGACCACCGCGCACGACAGCGCGAAGAGTGCCACGGCACTCGATCGAAGCGGAGCGGCCGGTGACATTGCGCTCTTCTCGCATGGCCACTTCCTTCGTGTCTTTCTGACCGCGTGGCTTGAGCTTCCAGCCTCTCGCGGCCGCAGTTTCGGACTGCATGCGGACAGCGTGTCGATCCTCGGCTTCGAACACTCCAGCCGCGTCATCTGGAGTTGGGACTGGACCGAGCATCTCTTCGCAAGGGGGCACTGAGGTGGAGCCGCTCGTCATCGTGGAGCGCTCGGAGTCGGTCGTTTCGCTGACGCTGAACGCGCCAGCGAAGCGCAACGCCCTCGGCACGGCCATGTTTGACGCGCTCGAGCAGGCCCTCGCAGAAGCTGCGCAGAGCGTGAATGAAGACCGCGGCGCCAGCCTGCTTCGCTTGCGCGGGCGCGGGAACACCTTCTGCGCCGGGTTCGATCTCACCGAGGCCGCCGCTGGCGACGGCGGCGAGGTGCTGGCCCACTTCCTCATGCGGCTCTCAGGGGTCCTCCGCGCACTGCGCCGAGGGCCCTGGATCGCCGTGGCCGAAGTGCGTGGCGCGGCGCTTGCGGGAGGTTGTGCGCTCCTTTCCGCATGCGACTTCGTGGTTGCCGCGGACGACGCACTCTTCGGTTACCCGGTGCATCGCCTGGGCCTCTCGCCCGCCGTCACCGCGCCCTTTCTCTCGGCAACGGTCGGGAGTGGAGCGGCACGGAGTCTCCTCCTTTCAGGTGAGCGCATCGACGGCGCCGAAGCGCTGCGGCGCGGACTCGTGACGCACGCCGTAGCGCCAGGTGAAGTCGGGGCCGCCTCGGAGCACCTCCTCGCTCAGCTTGGAGCGAAGGGTCCCGTGGCGCTCCTAGAAACCAAGCGCTGGCTCAATCGCCTCGAGGGTTCAGACGACGACGATCGGTGCGACGACGCCATGCACGCGAGTGTGCGTTGCTGCAACCACGATGAGTGCACGACGATGCTCCGCGCGGCGTGGAGCGCTCGCCGAAGCTGACGGCATCGGCCGTGTCGGTGCGACCACTCACGGGTCCGGTCCGCCGCCCGATGCATCGAGTCCGCCGCTGCCAACGCGAGCGCGGCAGGAACCACTTGACTCAAACGCCCGCTACCGCCGAGCTCAGGTCAGGAGTTCACCGCACTCCGGACACGCTTCCTTGAACTCGAGTCCGCGCGTGCGGTAGCCGCAGCGCGGACAGAGCCCCCGGGCGCGACGCGTGCGTCGAACACTCTCCATCACGCCCGCACCGAGCGCGGCCACGCCGCGCGCCAACAGGATGCCGACCACTCCAATCGGAATGAGCACAAGCCAGATGACCGCGATGGTGCCGATGACCGCACCGAAGCGCCACTCATCCTTCACCGGCGACACAAGCTCCGAAGCCACCGCTGGCATGCTCCGGTTCAGGGCTGCGCGCACGGCGCGAGCGCGCGGATCAGCGGAGTCGGGGTCCATCGCCTCAAAGCCGGTGGCGGTGCTGATCAGCACTTCGGGTGGATGGACGCGCTGCCAGAGAGTGACGGGCCAACCTGTGTCTTCGCGTCGCTGCTTGACCTCGACTGACGCGACAAAGGTTCCGACCAACGGCACGGATTGCGAGGGCCCCGTGATCGTCGCGTCGATCACGCCTTGGGAATTCCGAACGACGACGCCGGCGGCAAGGTTCAGCGTCTCGTCAAGTCGGATGACCACGCTCATCACCAGAACGATGATGACCGCGACAGGCAAGCTGACGAAGAGCCAAGCATCGCTGGCCCGGCTCCACCGGTCGGCACTGCGCCGCGCGGAGTGGTAGTTGATGTCGTGCCGAAGGCGTCGGAGGAAACCGATCACGGCTGCGGATTCTGACCGATTCCCGCGCCGGCGCCATGCATCGATCGGACGGAGGCGGGGCGGGCTTTGTCTCGGCGGGCGAGGCACCACACCCGCCGACTCGAGGCTCCATGGTCAGAAGCGGCCCTGTGCAGGCCGCGTCGTGATTGATGTGAACGGCCACGCCCGGTCGCGCTTGAGCTTGCTTGGACACGATCGGTCATGCGTGAACCTGCTTGATCATGGTCTGTCGCGCTTGGTCTAGCTTGGTCACGCTTGAGGTGGCTTGATCATGCGATTCCCTCGAGGGATCATGGGCACGGGTGAGCCGTTCCGAACCACCGCTTTGTCTGCTGGTCACGGGCTTCGAGCCATTCGGTGGAAGCCCCGTCAACCCATCGCGGGAAGTGCTCGCGATGCTCGCTCGCGAGTGGCCCGCCGGCGCGGCGAAGGAGATCGACACCCGGTCGGCTCGCGGAGCGTTCGTGACTCGTGTCCATCTCGAGACTGCGATTCTGCCGGTGGTCGGCGGCATGGGCCCTGGTTCGGCCGCCGGCGCCCTCCTCGCGGCCGTCGAACGCTGTCGGCCCGATGCCTTGCTCTGCCTGGGCGAGACAGGCTCGCGTGACTCGATCTGCGTGGAGGCCGTCGCCGTCAATCAGCGCCACTACCGAATTCCAGACAACGCGGGAGCCCTCGTCGAGAACGAGCCGGTGATCGCTGGCGCACCGAGCGAGCTGGCGGCCTCGTTGCCAGTCACCCGACTGGTGACTGCACTGCAGAGCGCCGGCTTGCGCGCGGAGGCGTCGACCAACGCGGGCCGCTTCCTCTGCAATGAGATCATGTTCCACGCAATCTCCCTCGCCGCCGAACGACGGATGCGGGGCGCCGGTTTCGTTCATGTGCCGCGCTTGCCTGAGCAGATCTCGCGGGTGACCCGGCAGCAGGCGGGCCAGCAGCCTGCGGCCCCGCCCCTCCAAGGCATGACGCGCGAAGAGTGCCTCCGCGGAGTCGAGGTGCTCATTCGCGAGCTCGCTGCAGAGTGGTGCTAGATTTCGTCCCATGAGCGCCACCCCTGCAGCCGCGACGAACTC
The DNA here is from genome assembly GCA_019636735.1 of Phycisphaeraceae bacterium. Lineage (NCBI taxonomy): Bacteria > Pseudomonadati > Planctomycetota > Phycisphaerae > Phycisphaerales > Phycisphaeraceae > Phycisphaeraceae bacterium. The sequence goes on along the minus strand of JAHBWY010000001.1, from coordinate 73,618 downwards.
CAGCAACCTGGTCATCTGCACGGTCGACCACGGCATCGCCCGGCTCGAACTCAATCGACCTGATGCTCGCAATGCGCTTTCACTCGACCTGATTCGAGCCCTCGGCGCGACGGTGCGGGAACTCGCACCTCGCTGCACCCCTGGCGCGGATGGCGGCACCGCGCCCGAGGTTCGCGTGCTGGTGCTGTCGGGCCGCGGCCGAGCGTTCTGTGCAGGCATGGACCTGAAGGCGGTGGCCTCCGATCCCGCCGCCATGGGCGAAATGCTGCGTGAACTCTCGCGCGTCAATCGATCGATCCGGCGCCTGCCAGTTCCGACCATTGCACAGGTGCAGGGCGCGGCAGTCGGAGGCGGTTGCGGACTGATGGTGGTCTGCGACTTTGCGTTCACGCATGCCGAGGCCAAGGTCGGGTATCCCGAGGTCGATCTCGGCGTCTGCCCGGCCGTTGTGGCACCGTGGCTCATCCGAAAGATCGGTGCCGGTCCCGCACGGGCCATGCTGCTCGCTGGAGGAACCATGAGTGGCGAGGCGGGTTTCCGCGCCGGACTTGCCACGCACCTGGTGCCGGAAGAGGAGCTCCCCACGGCGGTTCAGGCGTTCGCCATGACGCTGGTCAAGGGAGGCGCGCACGCTCTGGCTGCGACGAAGCGGCTTCTGAACGAACTCGATGGATCAATGGACGATCGAGTCGCCGACGAAGCAGCCGCGATCTCGGCCCGCGTGATCGCTGGTGCTGAAGCGCAGTCGCGCCTCCGGGCGCTCTTCGCCCGTCAATGACGCGAGGGACGAGGGGATCCGCCGGGCGCGGTCGCTTGATACAAGGCACACAGCGACCCGAGAATCCGAGCTTGGCTTCGAGGTTGATGAATTGACGCGGGTTGGAGTCCTCGCGGAAGTCGCCGATCACCACCAGCGCCTCCCGCACACTTGCGAACAGGTTCCGCGTATCGCCCACCACCATCGCCAAGGTGTTGATCCGCGCCACCACCACCGCCAAGCACTCCCGTGTGAACTCATACTCCATCATCAGGATCTTCTGAGTCCTTCGAATCGTGACATGTACTTGATGAGCGGGTCACGCCAGTTGTAGAATTGGCCGCTCACCGCGCAGGAGCCGACCGATGAACCTCAGGGTATCGCGATGCTGCTGAGCGCAGGTCAGGAGCACCGTCATGAGCACCGACTGGGCATGCGCGCCGGCCTCGGTCCGGCTCCCGCCCCACACCTTGCGATTCACGACCGCAGGCCGGATCGCCTGCTCGGCTCGGTAGTTCGTCGCGTCCAGTCCCACGGACCCCGGCTCGAGGAGTGTGAACAACTGATCGCGATGCCGGAGGAGATGCCCGGCGAACCGCTCGTGCGGCGGATTCGCTCGCGGCCAGCGCAGCAGGCACATTCACCGATGTGAACGTTGAACTGCCGGTGGATGGGACGGCGCGGCAGCTCGACCTGGTACTGGCGCTCCGACCCGGTGTGTCGCACGAGACCGCCGCAGTCGCATCGATCGGGGAGCGGCGCCTCGTGGATCTCGTCGATGGCGCCAGCCGGCGGCGCCGCGCGGAACGCCGGCGTGCCGTAGTCCGGGCCGGGCTTGCGTCCCGGTCGTTTCGGATCCGCCTTGGGCGTGTTTCGCGAGAATGGCGCTGGCCTGCCGCTTGCCCTTGCGGGTGATGTCTTCGAGCAGCCGTTCGAGCTGGGCGACGCGAGCCTTGAGTCCGGCGATCTCGCGCTCCTGCTCGACGCATCGCGGACAAGAAGAAGGACTGTTCGACGGCTCCGCCATCAAGATCCTCCATCAATGTACCGCAGCCGCTCCCTCCACTTCTACGACGATGGCCCGCTAATCAAATACCGTGGCATTTGGTCACGCCGGTCTCACCGCGACCCCGTCCACTCACCGAGAATGAGCGCCAGGTCACGCCCGCCGACGACACCATCGTTGTCCAAATCCGCGGCGGACCATGGCGTCACGCCCCAGTCAGCAAGCACCTTCGCGATGTCCTTGCCATCGACAGCGCAATCGCCGGTGATGTCGGCGGCCAGGGGGGACAGCGGGGTCAAGATACGGTTCGATCCGTACGGGAGAATCTCACCCACCTCGTTGATCCTATGGGGCGCGTTTCCGATCGACGGCGTCCCAGGGGCCATGAGATCAGTGAGCTTGTGCGGCTCCCCATTGATCCACACCACGGCAACTTGAGTGTCCACATATCCGGTCAGCGAAGCGGCGCCAATGATGACACCACTCGAGTTGATGCTCATGGCGTAACTGAACGGGTGCCCCGGCAGCGACGGCAGGGCGATCACCTCGTCCTTCGTCCAGACTGTCGCGACCGACCCAACCCATACGCCAATCACATACGCGTTCGATGATCCCACCGCCACGCCCGCATCATTCACGCCGCGGGCACGACACACCGTGTACGACTCCGCCGGCTCAAGCACCTCGAACTCTCCATCCCGCCAGCGGAAGCCACGCAATGAACCGTTGGAGTGATGACCATACTCGCCCACCACAAAGCCGCTGTCGCTGATGTCCGTGGCGTAACCGCCCGGAAACTCGACAGGTGTTGGAATCAGAGTCATCTCCCCGTTTGACCAGACATAGGGCTTACCCGCCGAAGTGCCTACAACGGTGCCTTGCTTGTTCACCGCGTAGGGCGGGCTGATGACACCATCCGGAAAGGGGGCAATGGTCGTGACAGTTCCGTCGGGCTTCCAGATGCAGCCGATCTTGACGGTCCCACTCGTCCCCTGGAATGAGAACCCGACGACGACACCGAAGTCATTGACAGCGACCGCCTGCGCGCCCTTCGGGCCAGCCCCGGGCGGCAGGGGAAGCTCCTGCGGTGAGCCACCCGGAGGGCAATACACGGGAATGTCCCCGGTGGCCCCATGGCACTTCGGCCTGTAGCCACACCACGCCTCAAGGTTGTTCAACCCTGTAATAACAGAGTACATGGGCAGACCACCCGAGCACGGCCATGGAGCCCAGCTCTTCACGGTGTACTGGCACTGCCCTTGGGCTACAGGCAACGCGCTCAGTGCCAGAATCGACATCACCGCGAGTTGAGGGGCACGCTTCATTTCAGAAACCTCCAATGGTAATAGGGAACATGGTGGCCCTTGGACCCTTCGCTTTAGAGACTGTTTCAGAGGGCATTGATCGACCGATGAAGGGAGAGTTCTTCAACAGCGCATGGAGGCGCAATCATGGCGAAGGAACTCGTTTCAGAGGATCTCTGGCGGGCGGCGGAGCCGCTTCTGCCAAGACCGAGGCCCCGTACATCGGCGGGTGGGCGGCCACCAGTCGACTCTCGTGCGGCGCTTCGAGGCATCATCTTCGTACTGCGGACAGGCATTCCCTGGCAGGCGTTGCCGCGGGAGGCGTTCGGAGTCAGCGGCTCTTCGTGCTGGCGGCGGTTCAAGGAGTGGTGGAAGTCTGGCGTCTGGACTCGGCTCCACCAAGAGCTGCTCAGAGTCTTCAAGTTTGCGGTGGGCATCGACCATCGGGCGGTTGTGGACTCGCAGTCCGTGCGCGCGCTCAGGGAGGATCGCGCACGGGCCCGAACCCGACGGACCGTGCAAAACGCGGCTGCAAACGCCATATCCCGACCGATGGCTCCGGTGTCGTCCTGACCATCCAGACCACTCCGGCGAATGTTCAGGATCAGCGGCAGGTGGCCCCGCTTCTTGAGTCGTATCCCGCAGTCGCCGGTCGTCGGGGACGCCCGCGATGCAAGCCCGAGTCGCTCCTGGGTGATCGCGCCTACGGGACGCGCGCCGTCAAGACGATGCTGAAGCGCAAGGGGATTGGCGATCTGCTCGCCGCTCGCCTGAGCAAGATCCACGGCAGCAGGCTTGGCGTACTCCGTTATGTCGTGGAGCAATCGCTGGCCTGCGTCGGGCACTTCCGACGCATCAGGCACTCCTATGAGCGCTGGGCGCAGCACTTCCAGGCATTCCACGAGCTGGCCGCCGCACTGCTTGTTCATGCTCGCCTCAAATCGCATGCAGTCCGGTTCTGAAACAGTCTCTTAGAGTCCGAACCAGGCCTCAAGAATCACCTTCATCGTCGAACTTTCGAGCGATGACAGCCACCCGACAAGCTGCTCGACTCCTGACATGCCAAGCAGTTCCATCAGTGACGCCGGGGTCGCTCCCGCCCCTACTTTCAGCGACATCGCCTCGGATTGTGCAGACAATGGCCAGAAACACGGCGCCGATGGCAGCGGGGGGCACGGCCCCCAGTTGCCAAGCACCAGCGCCATGTCCGAACCCGCGACCTCCCCATCGCAGTCCAAATCACCTGCGCACGGGGCGCTTTGGCATGATCCCCAGTTCCCCAGCAGCAACGCAATGTCGGCACCATCGACGGATCCGTCTCCTGTCGCATCCCCCGTGCATCCACCCCACTCGTAAGCCCCCATGTCAACGACCTGGTCGCAGCCAAAGACTCGCACGAACCGCCTGATGTCCCACGGCAACTGCTCCGCCATGTCTGCGTTGTCATTGACATCGGTCACATCGGCCGGGATGTCGAGATTGTCGCCTGCCTCGATTGCAGCGGAGCCTGGTGCCAATCTCAAGTCACCCGATGCCGGATCGACGAACTGTGGGTCGAGATCGATGTTGCCGGGGCCGAACGATGTGGTCCAGAACGATGCCGCCCAACTGATCCCAGCGACGCAGGAGTGGCTGATGTGGAAGTTCACCGGGTCCACACCGCCGATCTGCGCGCAGAGGTCAGGATCGAAGACCTCAATTCCCTCGTCAGTCTCCCAGCTCCCGCATTCCGGGTCGCCCAGAGTTCCATTCCCGAAGAGGATCGAGTTCGCAATCTGAGCGGTCGGCGAGTCAACACCTCCGTTTGAGGATCCACCGAAGTTTCCGGTGAGTGTGCAATTAGTGAGGACAACCTGCGCCTCCAAGAGCGGGAGTGTTGAAGTGACGCCGATAGCGCCACCATACGGAGCCGTGTTGCCCTGGAATACACAGTTGGTTGCGAGCAGCATCGCCTGATATTGGACACCGATCGCACCACCCCTCCACGGACCTGTGAAGCTGCATTGATTCCCGACGAAGACGCTGCTGGTGACCCAAAATGGATACCCATCCGGCCCCTCCGTCCCTGCGGGTGGAGGCTCCTCGAGGCCTTCCTCAACGAGCGCAGTTCCTCGACTAATCACGATGGCCCCACCAGTGCCGTCGGCTTCGTTACCGTCAAACCGACAGTGAACCACATCGAAGGTCGTCGTGCCGAAGATCGCACCCCCAGCGCCGTTGGTCGTGCCCGGTCCGCTGGGCGGAGTGGTCGGCAGCGCTGAGTTCTCCTCAAAGAGCGAATCTCGGCAAATCATCCTCATTCGGGATCCGATTGCGCCCCCCAGGTTCGCAACATTCCCGTAGAAGCGGCATGATTGCACCCGAACGACCGTCTCCTCGCCGGTCTCGTCAAGACGAAGACCGCCGCCGATTCGGTCGGATGCTGACTCTGCGTTCAAGGCACATCCCGCGGTGACATGCAGTCCATCTAACACTCCAGGAGTTACCCCGGAAAGCGACGACACGCGAAGGACATGGATCGCGTTATCCACCATGTTGGCAAGTGTCCCATCATCGTCCCCGAGAAGGTCTCCGGAAAGGACGGTTGGGAATTCACACAGATCCCGATCATCGGCATCGCCCTCGCTGTCAGTGAATCCCCGGTAGCCGCCCTCGATCGTGACCGCCGCCAAGATTACGAACCCCGACTGAGCGAGCGGCCGATAGGTCCCCTGCGCAACTCTGATGGTTGTGATTCCGAGTGAACTGTTGTTGGCATCCGCCAGCGCCTCTTCAAGCGTGCCGTAAGCGTCGTCCCAGCACAGCCCAAAGCTGCCGGTACCCCCGATCTTCACATATCGAATTTCCGGATCACTTGATGGTGGACACTGCGCCATCGCCTCACGCTCGGCGAACCCCGCGAACACCACCGCAACAATCAGCGCGAGGACCCACCCCGCACCCGACGACCGACGACCGACGACCGACGACCGACGACCGACGACCGACGACCGACGACCGACGACCGACGACCGACGACCGACGACCGACGACCGACGACCGACGACCGACGACCGACGACCGATCATCACCTCGGTCTCCCGCGTGTCAAGAAACTCCATCGATTGTCCCGCCTTTCCCGACTGCGGTCTAAATCCGCAGTCATTGCACACTTCCCGGACCGGAAGCCAACCACATGCCGCGACATGGCCCGGATCGCGGCTGGCACAAGGTGGAGAGCAATCGCTCTCCTGCATTGGTCAAGGACAAATCCCCGTCATCTTGACGGCGGCGCGGCGGGAGGTTCCGATCTCCGTCCCATGACCGCTCTTCGCACAGTTCGGGACGCCGACGGCGTCGTGACCCTGACGCTCGACATCAATCCCGCGAAGCCGCGCGGCGGCACCGTCGTACTCGATGGCTGGCTGATCGAACAGATTCGCGTTGCGCTCGACGCGATTCGCGCGGGGCCGGCGCCGAGCGGCTTCATCCTGGAGTCCGCGAGCACCCGAGTCTTCGTGGCCGGCGCCGACATCGCCGAGCTCGACGGTCTCAGCGATCCGCAGCTCGCGGAGTTCCTCAAGGCGGGCTCGCATGCCTTCGGGCTGATTCGCGAGTTGAAGTGCCCATCGGTCGCCATTGTTCACAAGGCTGCGCTCGGCGGAGGATTCGAACTGCCGCTCCACTGCGACGCGCTCATTGGAGTTCGGCCCGCCGCCGGCGAGAAGCCCTGGCGCATCGGTCTCGCGGAGGCGACACTCGGCGTCTGCCCGGGCTGGGGCGGAACGCAAATGCTCCCCGCGCGCATCGACCCTGCGACCGCCATTCTCGCCGCGTCCGAAGGTCGGCTCTGGGAAGCGACGCAGGTTCCCGACGGCCTCTTCGAAGCAACTGCGGACACCATTGACGATGCTCGGGTGCTCGCGCGGAAGTGGCTTGCCGCGCAGCACAACCTGCCGCTGCGACCACTTCGGGCCATCGATCACACGAACTCTGCCGCCGTCGGCAAGGCGCTCACCGCGGTGCGCTCCAGGCTCCCCGACACCGAGGTCGCCCGCGCCGTTGCGGAGTGCGTGCATGCCGGCATTCAGAATGGCTTCGCCGCGGCGCTCGAACTCGAGCAGCGCGAACTCATCCGGTTGCGTCACACCCCGCCCGCGAGGGAGAAGATGGCGGCGTTCCTGAAGAAGTAGCTCTGCGCAGGCGATGGGCCTCGGGGCAATGGCCTTGGTTCGTTCCACCGCGCGATCGCTCGGTTCGAGTATCCCCGGCGCCAGACGGCGCGGTGCCTCACTTCGAGCGACCGACGCACCGACCCTCGCGGCGGAATCTTCGGAGGGATCGTCAAGGGGTTGGCCTGCTCACTTCGAGCGACCGACGCGCCGACCCGCGCGGCGACCGGCCTCGAGCAACCCCCGGCACCAGACCGCTCGCCCTTGATTGAGCGGCCCGGGAACCTCCCCCCTTTCGATTCCTGGGGCGGAGCCGCTACGCTTCCGAATCCGGGCTCTTCTGCGGAGCGACTCCGCAGAGGACCCGCACTGCACCATCGCCGCAGGCCCGCGCCTGCGGAGCGCGGCTCGCGGCCTCGCGCGGGCCGCTGACCGTTACCAGTCACCGCCCGCCCGCCCTCGGAGCGCGCGTCCCCGATTCCCCCGAGTCTGGAACCACCGACATGAGCACCGACCTCGCCAAGGACCTCAAGAACATCTCCGAGAAGGATCGAAAGCAGATCGAGCAGGCGCAGGAGATGCTCGGCCCGGATCCCACCTCCATGGGGTTCCTGAAGAATGTCTTCTGGGGCAACTTCCGCGAGGAGCTCGTCTTCCCCTACCCCGCCACCGCAGCCGACGAGTCGGCTCGCTGCGACCAACTGCTCGCCCGGCTCGATGAATATCTCCGCAAGGAGCACCCGTCGATCGAGATCGATCAGAAGCAGGAGATCCCCACATGGGTGATCCAGAAGCTCTTCGACCTCGGCGTGCTGGGCATGACCATTCCCAAGGAGTTCGGCGGCGGCGGGTTCGGCATCACCAGTTACAACCGCGCGCTTGAGCGCATCGGTCGCTCCTGCGGTTCCACGGCGGTGCTCGTCTCGGCCCACCAGTCGATCGGCTGCAAGGCGGTCATGCTCTTCGGCACCGACGATCAGCGCAAGCGCTTCCTTCCGCGCATGGCCAAGGACACGCTCAGCGCGTTCTGCCTGAGCGAACCCAATGTCGGCTGCGACGCGGGCAACCAGGAGACCCGGTGCGAGCTCTCCGCCGACGGCTCCCACTACATCCTGAACGGTGAGAAGAAGTGGGCCACCTCCGGCGCCCTCTCCGGCCTCTTCACCGTCATGGCGAAGCAGAAGATCCGCGACCCCAAGTCGGGCAAGGAGAAGGATGTCGTCACCGCGCTCATCTGCACGCCGGACATGGAGGGCGTGGAGATCTTCAGTCGAAACCGCAGCAAGTGCGGCATCCGCGGCACCTGGCAGGCGCGCATCCGGCTCACCAATGTGAAGGTGCCCAGGGAGAACCTGCTCGCGAAGGAGGGTCAGGGCTTCAAGATCGCCATGAGCTGCCTCAACTTCGGGCGCTGCACGCTCTCGGCGGGCATGCTCGGCGGCGCCAGCTTCGCCTATGAACAGGCGTGCAAGTGGGCGAAGTACCGCTACCAGTTCGATCGCGCGATCGGCGAGTTCGACCTGGTCAAGGAGAAGCTCGCCCGCATGGCCGCGTACACCTACGCCATGGACGCCATGCTCTACATGACCACCGGCTTCCTCGATCGTGGCGACTCCGACATCATGCTGGAGACCGCCATGTGCAAGGTCTTCTGCTCGGAGTTCGGCTATCGCGTCGTCAATGACTGCGTGCAGATCATGGGCGGCGAGAGCTACATGACGGAGAACCATGTCGAGCGCATCTGGCGCGATTCGCGCATCAACATCATCGTTGAGGGTGCCAACGAGGTCATGCACTCGTTTATCTTCGCCTATGGCTCGAAGCAGCTCGGCGAGTGGATGCTCGGGATCCGCAAGAACCCGATGAAGTCGATCGGCAGCGCTCTTCAGATCGGCTCGGAGCTCTTCCTTGGTGTGCGACGCGGCCTTCCGACCTTCTCCAAGCTTGATCCGCGCCTCTCGCGCTTCGGCCACGAGCTCATGATGCTGATCCGCGAGTTCAGCCATCAGGTGAAGCTGATGTTCAAGGAGCACGAGGAGAAGCTCGTGACCGCCGAGTGCATTCATGAGCGTCTCTCGATGGCCGCCCTCTGGATCCACGCGATGACCTGCAGCCTGTCGAAGCTCGACCGCAACATGCGAAGCGGCCTCGATGGCGCGGACCTCGAGTACGAGATGGGCGTGGTCGAGCATCTCTTCGCTCTGGGTGAGATGGGCTTCGACGAGCAGGTGCGCCTGCTTCGGACGAATGCCGATCGCTCGATGCGCAAGGCGGCCGACGCGGCCCTGCGGCGGATCGACACCTTCCCGGCCAGCGACTACGCCATCCCGGAGAAGACGCCGGTGAAGGAAGTCCGGGGCACTGGACGGCGCGTCGACGATCCCGCGATTCCGCAGTTCGGCAGCGGAAGCAAGTTCGACGCGGCTCGACTCGGCAAGGTGTGACACCGGTGTGAACACCCGGTGCGAAACCTGAACTTCGTGGGACGCTGTTGGAAGTGATCAAGACCCTTCGCTAGGCTCCTCCCTCCCATGAAGATCTTCGAGCTCCTCGCCAGCCACGGACACGAGCGCCTCGCCTTTCACCACGACCAGGCGACCGGCCTCCGCGCGATCATCGCGATTCACAGCACGGTGCTCGGCAACGCCCTCGGCGGCACCCGGCGCTGGGCGTACACCGATGAAGCGGAAGCCATCCGCGATGTCCTTCGCCTCTCCGAGGGCATGACCTACAAGAGCGCCGCGGCGGAACTGCCGATGGGTGGCGCAAAGAGCGTCATTCTCGCGAAGCCTGGAGCCCATCCGACCGAGGCCGAGGCTCGCGCCATGGGTCGCTTCGTCGACACATTCGGCGGCACCTACATCGCGGCCGAGGATGTCGGCGTCAACACGCAGTTCTGCGATTGGATGGCGACCGAGACGCCGCACATCATGGGCGGTGAAACCGTGAGCCACGGCGGCGACCCGTCGCCCTTCACTTCGCTCGGCTGCTTCAACGGCATGAAGGCGTGCCTGAAGCACCTCGGCAAGAAGGTCGATTTCTCGGGGCTCACCGTGGCCATTCAGGGCGTCGGCGCGACGGGCTACAAGCTGGCGAAGCTCTGCCGCGATGCGGGGGCCAAGGTCATCGCGACCGATGTGAATCGCGCTGCACTCGACCGCGCGGTGAAGGATCTCGGAATCGAGGCACTCGGCACCGACGACAACCTCTTCCACACCAAGTGCGACATCGTGGCACCGTGCGCGCTCGGCGGCGTGCTCGATCATCCGACAATCGATCGCCTCCAGTGCCAGATCGTTTGCGGAACCGCGAACAACCAGCTGCTGCACCCGGGGGAGGACGGCCCGCGCCTCAAGGCGCGAGGCATTGTCTACGGTCCGGACTTCGTGGTGAACGCAGGCGGACTCATCCGGCTCGCCGGTCTCTACCTGGGCATGAGCGAGCAGGAGATCGACCGCAAGGTCGAAGCGATCGAGCACACCACGCTCGCGGTTCTGAAGGAAGGCTCGAGTTCAGCGAGCACGCACCATGCGGCCGTCGAGTATGCGAAGCGCCGCATTGAGGCCGGTCGCTCAAACAAGCGAGCCGTGACGGCGGGCTGACGGTCTCGCACATCACCGGTAGGACCAGCGACCGACCGGAGCTTGTGCAAATGAAGGTCACCCGGGCTCCTCAACAGACCGCTGCGACCGCAATTCGCTCTTTTCAGGGGATCCGGGAAGCGCCTCGGAATACACTCCGCGTCGAGGGAGCGGTTGGGGATGCGTGTCCCAGGCCGCCATTGGGAGGGAACCAAGCAGGGAGGACTGAGCATGGAGATTCAGAAGATCGTGGGCGGCGCTCTTGTTGCGGCAGCGATGCTGACGACGGGGGCAGGCGCTGACTTCTTCGAGGGCTTCGAGGCTCCGATTAGTTGGCCCGCACCTCCGAACACTGCCGGTGCCTTCGTGACGCTGAGCAGCGGCCAGTGGTGGACCAAGAACCAGAGTGAGAGCGCAGGACTCAGTTCGGTGTTCCAAGGCGTCCCGGCCAATTTCGCGGCTCAGGCAGGAACAAACAACTCGTACGCTGCCATGAACTTCAATAGCGGCTCCGGCACGACCACGCTGAACACCTGGCTGATGACGCCCGAGCAGACGCTGAACAACGGCGACACATTCAGCTTCTGGACGCGGTCGATCAGCAACAACTTCCCGGATCGCCTCCAGCTCCGCCTCAGCACGAACGGCGCAAGCGTGAACACCGGGGCGGGTGGAACCGGCGTGGGGGACTTCGGCACGCTGCTTCTGGACATCAATCCCAACTACCAAGGCCAGAACGGCTATCCGACCGTATGGACGCAGTTCAGCGTGACGGTCTCGGGCCTTGGTGGCCCCGCCCAGGGTCGCTTCGCGTTTCGCTACTTTGTTGAGAACGGCGGGCCGACCGGCACGAACTCCAACTACATCGGCATCGACTCGGTGAGCTACACCCAGGTCCCCGTGCCGGGTGCCCTCGCGCTGCTCGGCGTGGCCGGTCTGTGCGGCTCGCGTCGTCGTCGCTGATCGCGAAGTCAGTCCGTTTCGAGTTCGATATCGAAAGCCGCAGGCCCCGACGCGTGCGGCTTTCTCTTTGTGTCGGCGTCGCAAGGCGCGGTGACGGATGCCGTGTTCGCGTCAGCTGCTCGCTGCGCGCAACGCTCATGGAGTGGCCGCGTTCCTCGAGTCCCACGCGGCGAGCACTTCGGCTTCCTTCTCCTTCGGCAGACCACCGCGCATCCGCTGCCGCCACTGCGCAGCAAACTCCTCGCCCCGCTCCTCGCGGATCTCACCGGATCGAGTGGTGAAGTACTCCAAGATCGCGCGGTTGATCTCGTCGATCGGGCGCGACTTGAGCCCCGCTTTCACCGCGCGATCGGTGTTCACCCGGCCGAAGCCCGCATAGCCCGGAAGCGTCGGCGGCACCCACGCGGGCATCTGCTGCCAGGGCGCGACGCCCTGCTCGGCGAGAAACTCGAAGGGAATCCACACGGGCGTGGTCGTTCCACCAGCCACGCGGCAGGCGGAGTCAACCACCTCGCGCATGGTGAGCGAGCCTGCGGGGTTCACCGCGTTGTAGACGCCAAGGTGCCGCTCCTCAACACAGGTGACGATGAAGTCGGCGAGATCGCGCGCATCGACGATCTGAATCGGATCGCTGCCGTCACCCGGCGCCACCATTCGGCCGCCCTCGGACGCACGGATCGGCCAGTACGCGTAGCGCCCGGTGGTGTCCCGCGGCCCCACAATGAGCCCCGGCCGAATGATCGTCACCTTGCCCGGGAAGTTCTCCTCGGCGGCCTTCTCCACGCGCGCCTTCATGGCGCCATAGTGCTGGCCCACCTGCTCATGGGTGGTGATCTGCGCGGCGACCTCATCGGGCACCGTCGCCAAGGGCGCGCTCTCATCGGCATTGGGTTCGTCATTCGAGGCGTACACCGAGATGGTCGAGATCACCACGAAGTGATCCATCGCAGGCTTGAGAATGTCCATCGCATCGGTCACGGTCTTGGGCACATAGGTGAAGGTGTCGATGACTGCGTCCCAGCGGCGTCCATCCTTCACCGCCTTCTCAAGTCCGGATAGATCGCTGTAGCGATCGCCCTCGATGCGCTCGACCTCGGGGAAGAGGCCTGGACTCGAACGACCACGGTTGAAGAGCGTCACCTCGTGCCCGCGCTCGCGCGCCCGTTCAACGATGTGAGGCCCGAGAAGGCCCGTGCCTCCAAGGATGAGGATCTTCTTCGGTGCGGGTGGTGGGTCGTTCATGATCGGTTGCGCTGTCGCGGTCGTCGCCGCCATTGCCGGCCCTGCGAGTGCGAGGGCCAGCAGTGGTGCGGTCAAGAGCGCGGTTCGAATCGTCGTCACTGGAGAACTCCTGGAAGAGTGTGTGAAGGAACACCTTGACTCGGCGGGCCATCTCGATCCCGCCGATCGGCGGCGCGGCGACGCTGCGCGACCGCGAGCCAGAGGGACATACCGCCCCAGATCGCGCCGAGCGGCAGCGCCAGCATCAACATTCCCCACATTCCCGCCACGAGAGCCGTCAGCCACGCGCCGGCGACATCGCCGCCTCGATAGACGAAGAGGTCGATGACCGGCTTGACCTTGTAGCGATCGGCCTCTTCGACCACCGTGAAGAGTGTCTCGCGCGTGGGTCTGGCAATCGCGAAGCGCACGGCGCTGTGCACCGCGGAGAACGCCGTGACCGCCGCAAAGAGCTGCCATCCTTCGACTCCCCGGTGCTGCATCCACGCGAGCACACCGAAGCCGGACACCGTGACCATGGGCAGTACCGCCAGCGTCCAGCCGATTCCGAGCCGACGAATGAGCTGCCCCGTCACGAAGAGCTGCATGACAAGCGTGGCGCCCTGGGTCCACGCATCCATTCGGGCAAAGAGGGCGATGCGCGCCTCCAGTTCGCGCCGCGCATCGACCACCAGTTCCGCTCGCGTGAAGTAGAGGAGTGTTGAACTGATGGTCAGGAAGATCACGAAAAGGGCGGTGCCGAGGAGATACGGCGAGCGCACCAATCGAGTGGCGCCTTCGCCCCACGACCCGCCGACCGGATGGGCGGCGGTCCGGGTGATGCGGCGGTCCACCCGGTCGATCGCCAGCACCAACAGCACTGTGACCACGAAGCACGCCGCCGCAATCACCATCTGTCCCGAGGCGCCGATCACATCGACAAGGCGCGAGGCGAACCATGACCCGCCGAGTGCGCCGAGCGTTCCACCGACGGCGATGACGGGAAAGAGCCGCTTCGACTGTTCGAGCGACCAGACATCGGCCATGAACGCCCAGAAGATGGCCGTCAGAAAGAGATTCACCACGCTCAGCCAGACATAGAAGCAGTATCCGAGCACGACCTGCGTCGACTCATCCACGAGCAGCCGCAGTGGAACGAACACGACGAGACACGCGGCCACGCCAAGCTGTCCCACCACGATGCATCTGGCGCGATCCAGTCGTGCCACCACGCCGCCGAAGGCCAAGGCCACCACCAGCGACGCTCCACAGGTCACGACAAAGAGCCACCGGAGGTCATCCATCGACCGCGCCACCCCCATCGCTTCGCGCACCGGTCGGAGCAGGAAGTACCCGAAGAGAACCAGCGCGAAGTACGCCAGAGAGCAGGTCAACGCCCGGCCCTCCCCCGCCCTCACGCGCAGGATCCTCGTGCCTGCTGCGCTGCCAGGAATGCGGATCACGCGGTGGCCTACACACGAGGCGGGTGCGCCGTTGCAGGCGGGGCGATCGCTTCGTCGCCGAAACGCCTGTGCGAGGTTCGAGTCCGGGGGGTGCAAGGGCGGGCCCGCATCGGCCCCGGAGCACTCGGAGCGAACGAGGGCTCGTGCTAGACTTCGGATCGCATGCCCATCACGAAGGTTTTCAGCACGGAAATCGAGCGCGTCTCGATCCTCGATGAGCACGGGAAGTTCGACGAGAAGCTCGGCAAGGGTCTCATTCCCGACGCCGACCTCCTCCGTCTCTACGAGTCCATGGTGGCCTGCCGCCACCTGGATGAGGTGGCCTTCCGGCTCCAGCGATCGGGTCGCATGGGGACCTACCCGCAGAACATGGGGCAGGAGGCCAACAGCCTCGGCGCCGCCTACGCCCTGAACAAGGACGACTGGCTGGTTCCCTGCTACCGCGAGAACTGCGGTCTCTTCTGGCGCGGAGTGCCCATGGAGCTCATCCTCCTTCACTGGATGGGAGATGAGCGCGGGAACGCCATTCCGCGCGAGCTCTACTGCACGCCGCTGGCCATTCCCATCGGAACGCAGATGCTTCACGCGACGGGGCTCGCGTGGGCCTCCAAGTATCGCGGCGAGAAGCGCCTTGCCTGCACCTTCTTCGGCGACGGCGCAACCAGCGAGGGCGACTTCCACGAGGCGTGCAACTTCGCGGCGAATCTCGAGATTCCCGTGATCTTCTTCTGCCAGAACAACTTCTGGGCGATCTCGGTGCCCGGCAAGATTCAGTGCTCGGCGCCGACCGTGGCTCAGCGCGCGATCGCCTACGGCATGAAGACCGTGCAATGCGACGGCAACGACCTCTTCGCGGTGGTCAAGTGCGTGCGCGACATGGCTGCCTACACGAGGGAGACCGGCAAGCCGGCGTTCATCGAGGGCGTCACCTATCGCCTCGGCGACCACACCACGGCGGATGATGCGCGTCGCTATCGCGACGCCGCCGAGGTTGAGATGTGGAAGACCCGCGATCCCATCACTCGCCTGAAGGCCTACATGAAGGATCGCAAGATCTGGAATGACTCGAAGGAGGGCGAACTGAAGGAGAAGGTCGAGAAGGAGATCGCCGCTGCCGTCGAGCGAGCCGAGACGATCGCGGCACCGACGCGCGACGACTTCTTCAACGCGATGTACGCCGAGCTGCCGCCCGACCTCGAGCGCCAGCGCGACACCATGCAGACGCACGGTCTCGGCGAAGACCCCGCACAGCTCGAAGGTGCCGAGGTCCGGCAGTTGGACCACCCGGAGCACGCCCACTGACGCTCCTCCGTTGCGGGATGGCGACACGCCACCGCTCTTGAATCGAACTTCCGAACGCACACGACCCATGGCCAATCTCACGCTCGTTCAGGCAATCAACCTCGCGCTCGTCCAGGAGATGGAGAAGGACGATCGCGTCATCATTCTCGGCGAGGATGTCGGTCCCAACGGCGGCGTCTTCCGCGTCACCGAGGGCTTGCACAAGCGCTTCGGCGCCCATCGCGTGGTCGACTCGCCGCTCGCCGAAAGCGGCATCATCGGCACCTCGATCGGCCTGGCCATGGCGGGACTTCGGCCTGTGCCCGAGATCCAGTTTGAGGGCTTTCTCGGCCCCGCCTATGACCAGCTTTGCTCGCATGCGGCGCGCATGCGCACACGAACGCGCGGCGCGTTCACCGTGCCGATGACGGTCCGTGTGCCGGTCGGCGGCGGTATTCACGCGCCGGAGTTGCACAGCGACTCGCCCGAGTCGATCTACGCGCACACCCCCGGACTCAAGGTGGTCATGCCGAGTTCGCCCTACGACGCCAAGGGATTGCTCGTGGCGTCGATCCGCGACCCAGATCCCGTCATCTTCTTCGAGCCCAAGCGCATCTATCGAGCCTTCCGCGAGGAGGTCCCCGAGGATGAGTATGTGATTCCTCTGGGGCAGGCCCGCGTCGTGTGCGAAGGCGAGGAGATGACCATGGTGAGCTGGGGCTCCAGCGTCATCCAGTGCATGCAGGCCATCGAGCGCACTGGGAGAAACATCGAGCTCATCGACCTGCGGACCATCTATCCGCTCGACATGGACGCGATCGAAGCCAGCGTCAAGAAGACCGGGCGCTGCGTCATTGTGCACGAGGCGCCGAAGACCTGTGGACTGGGTGCGGAAATCTCCGCCCGGATCATGGAGCGATGCTTCCTTCACCTGGAAGCGCCGGTCCAGCGCGTCACCGGCTTCGACACGATCATGCCGTACTACAAGCTCGAACTCGAGTACCTCCCCGATGCGGCGCGAATCGCCCGCGCCATCGAGGAGACGGCGGCCTACTGAGGCCATCACCTGGAGCGCAGCTCCGTCACACGACGCCCGCACAGGAGCGTCAACCGACGAACGATCTTCACTCGCCCCGCGGCACGAACCTTCGACTGAGCAGAGGACACCTCGATGGCCGGCGTCAAGCAACCCGCAGACAAGAGTCACTTCATTCTGCCCGACCTCGGCGAAGGTCTCGCCGAGGCGGAGCTCATCAGTTGGAAGGTCAAGCCCGGCGACGCAGTGAAGGAGCAGCAGACGCTCGCGGAGATGCAGACGGACAAGGCGCTCGTTGAAGTGCCCAGTCCGTGGACCGGGGTGATCAGTGAGCTCTGCGGCAAGGAAGGCGAGGTCATCAAGGTCGGTGCGGTGCTCGTTCGCTACGCGGTGGGCGGAGCGAGTGCCAAGAGCAGTGCGCCACTGGCCGGCACGCAGACAAAGCCGTCGGCGGCGCCGGCATCGGCGGCCGCGTCAAGCGCTGCTGCCCGCGCGTCCACGGGAGCCACGCACTCAGCCACGGCGCGCAGCAGCGCAGGATCGGGAGGCCACTCGCGCGGTGGAGCGGCGGTGGCCGCCAGCAATGGCGCCGACGAGGACCAGGGCACGGTGGTCGGCAGCGTGTCGGGCACGCTCTCCGTCAGCGACCGCTTCGCGCGGCGCACACCGGAGTCGGCCGCGGCGGAGACGGCCCGCGGAAAGGCTCTTGCTACACCCGCCGTGCGCCGCATGGCGCGCGAGATGAAGGTGGACATCAGCGCCGTGCCGGCGACCGGTCGCGGCGGTCGAGTGACCGCAAGCGATGTCGCGGCCTTCGCCCGCGGCGGAAGCACCCAGGAGCGCACGGCAGCCGTGTCGGCCCGCAGCAGCGCGCTCGCCGCAGCGCTCCCGCCGGTCGATGCCCAGGGTGTCTCCCAGCGGATTCCCTTCCGCGGAGTGCGCCGCAAGATCGCCGAGGCGCTCGATCGCTCGGTCCGCACGGCCGTGCACTTCACGGCCACCGACGAAGCCGATGTCACCGCACTCGACGGGAAGCGCCGCGAGTACTCGCGCGTGCTCGGCGGCAAGCTCTCGATGCTTCCCTTCGTGATGGCTGCCGTCTGTCGCGGCCTGCGGCTTCACCCGGCGCTCAACGCCAATGTCGATGATGCCAATGCCGAGATCCTGCTCAAGGGCGTCATCAATCTTGGCGTGGCTGTTGACACCGATGCGGGCCTCATGGTCCCCGTGCTGCGAGATGCCGATCGGCTCTCGATCGTGGAGCTTTCCGATGGCGTGAAGAGGCTGGCGGCCCGCTGCCGTGATCGCTCGATCACGCGCGAGGAGAGTCTCGGCGGCACCTTTACCATTTCGAATGTCGGCAGCTACGGCGCCATGTTCGCGACGCCGATCATCAACTATCCCGAGGTGGCGATCCTCGCCGTCGGGCGCGCGAAGGAGCGCGTGCTGGTGAAGGACGGTCGCTTCTACGCCGGGCTGGTCCTGCCGCTCTCGATTTCATGCGATCACCGCGTGGTGGACGGCGCCGAGGCCGCCCGCTTCCTCAACACTGTGGTGAAGCTGCTCGAAGATCCGGGCGACCTGCTCGGCTGAAGCGCCCCCGAAGGTGCGATCACCGCACGGCGCTCTTCTTCGCGGAGCCACTCCGCCGCGAACCAGAGTTCAGCCGTCCCAGGCTTGCGCGCCCCTCGGTCCGCATCGACTCGGGTGTGATGCGTTCGAAGAAGTCCGCCAGGAACGCGATGACCCCGGTCCACCCGGTCTGGTGACTTGCGCCGAGACCCTGGCCCGTGTCCCCATGGAAGTACTCGTAGAAGAGGACGAGGTCGCGCCAGTGAGGGTCGTCGCTGAACTTCTGCAACGAGTCGTTGACAGGCCGCCGGCCGTTCGGTCCGGTGAGGAAGATGGACTCAAGCCGGTGACTGATCTCCCGGGCGATCTCGAAGAGTGTCATGTGCTGCCCCGAACCCGTGGGGCACTCCACCTTGAAGTCATCGCCGAAGTAGCCATACAGGTTGATCAGGCCTCGAATGAGCAGCACATTCACCGGCAGCCAGATGGGGCCGCGCCAGTTGGAGTTCCCGCCGAAGGCCCCGGTCAGGGACTCGGCCGGCTGATACTCCACGCGGAATTCGGTGCCATGCGAGGTGAAGACATAGGGCTGCGACTCGTGGGCCTTGGAGAGCGATCGAATGCCGTACGGACTCAGGAACTCGCGCTCGTCGAGCATGCGCGAAAGGATCCGCCGGAGCTTGGTCTCATTGAGAACCGAGAGCAGGTGTCGCCCAGCCACCCCGGGCTTCTCGAAGGGGTGAATGTTCTCGTGCAGCTCGGGATAGCGCTGCTGAAAGGACCTGATGCGCTCGACCGCCTTCGGCAGATCGCGCAGCGACGACTCCGGAAAGACCGTGCTGGCCATCAGCGGCAGGAGGCCCACCATCGAGCGGAGCTTGAGGCGCTGGGCGCGTCCATCCGGAGTAACGAGCACATCGTAGAAGAAGCCATCGTCTTCATCCCATAGATCGTCGACCTGGTCACCCTTGCGATGCATGGCGCCGGCGATCCAGAAGAAGTGCTCCACGAACTTGCTGACCACTCGTCCATAGGTGGATGGCTCCTCCTCCGAAAGCTCCAGCGCGATCTGGATCATGCAATGGCTGTAGAAGGCCATCCAGGCGGTGCCGTCGGCCTGAAGGAGGTAGCCGCCCGTGGGCAGCGGTGCGCTTCGATCAAAAACGCCGATGTTGTCCAAGCCCAGGAAGCCGCCGCTGAAGAGGCTCCGGCCCTCCGGGTCCTTGCGGTTCACCCACCAGTTGAAGTTCTGAGTGAGCCGCGCAATCGTCGTTTCCAGGAACGCCCGGTCGGGCTTGCCGAGATTCTTCTGACGCATGTACAGGAAGAACGACGCCCAGGCGTGGACAGGTGGATTCACATCGCCGAAGTTCCACTCATATGCTGGCATCTGACCGCCGGGATGCATGTAGTTCTCATCCAGCATGAGCAGGAGCTGCTCCTTCGCGAACTCCGGGTCCACGAGCTGGATTGGCAGCACATGGAACGCCAGGTCCCATGCCGCGTACCAGGGATACTCCCACTTGTCGGGCATGGAGATCACATGCTGGTTGAGCATGTGGAACCACTCGCGATTGCGCACGCTGCGCCGACCGCCCGAGACGGGGTTGGCGCCGTGTTCGTCGAGCCAGCGATCGAGATCGAAGTAGTAGTACTGCTTGCCCCAGAGCATGCCCGCGATCGCCTGCCGCATGACATTGGCGCGATCCTTGGAGAAGCCCTCGGGAATCACCGTCTCATAGAACTCGTCGGCCTCCTTCTCACGAGCGCGCATCGTTGCTTCAAAGTCGGAGAACGGCCTGGATGACGAGCCCGGCGCCTCATCGTTCAAACGCAGTCGAATCACCTTCGACTGGCCCGCAGGAATCTCGACGATGAAGTGCGCGGCAGACTTGGTACCCACGCCTTCGGGATTGACTGTGTCGCGGCGGCCATGCACTAGGCGATCATTGAACGCGTCCTTCACGAAGCGCGTGGCGTTCGGTTGGCCCCAGAGACGCTGCGAGTTGGTCTCGTTCTCCGTGAACAGGAGCTCCGGCGCGCCCTCGCAGTGGAGGTACATCGCGCCGAGCCGCGGGTGATCGGCGGCGATGCACACCGAGCTCGACGACCCCCGCGCCATGCGGAGCGACGGTCTCGGTCCGGCGGGGTTCATCCACCAGTCGTTGCGGAACCAGAGGTGCGGGAGCAGATGGAGCGATGCCGGCTCCGGACCGCGATTGTGCACCGTGATGCGAATGCAGGTGTCCGTGGGCGACGCCTTCGCGAAGTCAACAACGACATCAAAGTAACGATTGTCGTCGAAGACCCCGGTGTCGAGCAGCTCGTACTCCGGCTCGTGGCGCCCGCGCGCACGGTTCTTCTCCACGATCTCCGAGTAAGGGTATGCCCGCTGCGGATACTTGTAGAGCCAGCGCATCCACGAGTGTGTCGGAGTACTGTCAAGATAGAAGTAGTACTCCTTCACATCTTCGCCATGATTGCCCTCGCCATTCGTCAGGCCGAAGAGGCGCTCCTTGATGATCGGATCGCGACCATTCCAGAGGGCGAGCGCCCAGCAGAGCTGCTGCTGATCGTCGCTGTAGCCGGCAAGACCGTCCTCACCCCACTTGTACGCGCGGGAGCGTGCGTGATCGTGCGGAAAGGAGTCCCATGCATTGCCGTCGGAGGAGTAGTCCTCTCGCACGGTTCCCCACTGTCGCTCGCTGAGATAGGGCCCCCAGAGGCGCCATGGGGTCTTTGGATTGGCGGCGCGGGCGAGACGGGTCTCTTCTGCACTCATGGACGGCTCATGTGTCGGAGGCTCGCTTCGAGGTCCGCAGACCAGTGCGCCGACGCCGGCGCACCAGCGATCTGCCGGTAGTTGCCTCCTGCGACTCCGTCGGGGGTCAGTGTAGCGCCGTGCAGATCGAGATTCGTGCCGCCAATCGCGCGGGTTCTCAATCGGAATGCGCCGATCGCGTCCGTCCCCCGGACACCCGGCGCGTCGACCCACCGAACCGCGGGCGAGCCATCGACCGATTCTCACCAGTTCACCGACCGATCCCAGCGCGAGGGCAGCGATTGTGCCCTAGACTCCGCGCCGTGGTCGGAGGTCGGGATCCCCGGATGCTTGACGGTCGCGCCAGACGAATCCTCGGTGGAGTGGCTCGCGTGCCGGGCGTTCCCGGCGGGCTCTTGGCGCTGCTTCTGCTGGTAGTCGGCCCCCTCGTCGTGGCCTTGACCGCGGGTACGGCGGCGGCGGATTCGAGCGGTCCTGGCGCCGGCGCATCCACGACGGTGTGCGCACCGGGCGTGCTGGGGGGACCGCCGACCAGCGGTGCGGGCGTCACAAGCATCTTCGGCGCCGACTCTCCCCCTGCGGAGTCGATCCGTCACCTGGCATGGCTCGTCCTCGGGATCTGCGCCGCCATCTTCGTGGTCGTCGAGGCGCTCCTCTTTGTGGCTGTCGTGCGCTTCCGCCGCAGGAAGCGCGAGGCGGCGCTGGCCGGCGAGCCCGAGCCGACCCAGCTTTATGGCTCGAATCCAATCGAGCTGGCCTGGACGGTCGTTCCGCTCCTCATCGTCTTTGTGCTCGGGCTCGTCACCATCAGGACCATCCGGGAAGTGCAGCTCACCGAGCCGCCCGAAGGCGCTCTGCGAGTGCAGGTCATCGGCCATCAGTGGTGGTGGGAGTACCGCTTCCCCGATGAGCTCGGAAACGGGCGCGAAGTGGTCACCGCCAACGAACTCGTCGTGCCCGTGGGGCGGCCCGTCTGGCTCGAGCTCGAGTCAGCCGATGTGATCCACAGTTGGTGGGTTCCCCGTCTCGCCGGGAAGACTGACTGCATTCCCGGTCGGACGAATGTCACATGGTTCAAGGCTCGTCGCCCGGGTCTCTACCTCGGGCAGTGCGCCGAGTATTGCGGAACACAGCACGCGAACATGCTGCTGCGCGTGACGGCGGTGGAGCCCGATGCCTTCCGCGAGTGGCTCGAGCAACAGGCGTCGCCAGCGGTGGTGGACCCCGCCGTCGATGAAGGTCGGCGCCTCTTTGCTGGATTCGCCTGCCTGAACTGCCATGCGATCGATGGTGTGAGCGCCGGGATGTTCGGTCCGAATCTCACGCATCTCGCGAGCCGCGAGACGATCGGATCGGGCATTCTGCCGCTGACCCGCGACACGCTTCGCGCGTGGATCGATGACCCGCAGAAGCTCAAGATCGGCTGCAACATGCCCTCTTTGAAGCTCGATGACCGAGAGCTCGACCTGATCACCGACTATCTGCTGACCCTTCGATGATCCGATGATCTACAGCCCCGCTGCCCCAACGACTCGCTGACCCGCTGACTCGCTGACACCACCGCCCACCCACCGATGAGCACACTCTCCACAGGTCACGGTGCAAGCACTCCAGCCGGGGGAGGGTCTGTTCCCGACACGCGTCGACCGGGCGCCGCGCGCGACTCCGGGCGTGTCGACCTGATGGCGCGGCTGCATGAATGGACGGTGACCGTCGATCACAAGCGACTCGGCATCCTCTATGTCGCGTCGGGGCTCTTCTTCTTCGTGATTGCGGGCATCCAGGCGACGCTCATGCGTCTCCAGTTGGTCGTCCCGGTCAACGACTTCCTGACGCCGGACACCTTCAACCGGCTCTTCACCATGCACGGCACCACCATGGTCTTCCTGGTGGGCATGCCGGTGCTGCTCGGCATCGCGAACTTCCTCGTTCCGCTCATGATCGGAGCGCGGGACATGGCCTTCCCGCGACTCAACGCCTTCGGCTTCTGGCTCTTCCTCTTCGGCGGGCTGCTTCTCTACTACAGCTACATCGGATCGGCGGGTCTCTATGGCGCCGGAAGCACGCCAGATGCCGGGTGGTTCATGTACGCGCCGCTCACCACGCGCAGCTTCAGTCGCGGCAATGCGACCGACTACTGGATCCTCGGCATCATGGTCAGCGGCTTCGGCAGCATGACCACCGCAGTGAATCTCGTCGCCACGATCTTCTCGATGCGCTGCCCCGGCATGACGCTCATGCGCATGCCGCTGCTCGTGTGGATGATGATCGTCGTCGCGGTGCTCATCCTGGCCGTCATGCCCGTGCTGACCGCGGCGCAGGTGATGCTGCTCTTCGATCGCTCACTCGGGGCGCACTTCTTCAATCCGCAGCAGGAGGGGTCGGCGCTGCTCTGGCAGCATCTCTTCTGGTTCTTCGGACATCCCGAGGTGTACATCCTCATCCTGCCCGCATTCGGCTTCATCAGCGAGATCATCCCGGTCTTCAGCCGCAAGGTGATCTTCGGCTATCCGCTCATGGTCGCGGCGACGGTGGCCATCTGCTTCATTTCGCTTGGGGTCTGGGCCCACCACATGTTCGTGGCGGGTTTGAGCCCCTTCCTCAATGCACTCTTCGCGGCGAGCACCTTCCTGATCTCCGTTCCCACCGGCATCAAGATCTTCAACTGGATCGGCACCATGTGGGGAGGTCGCATCCGCTTCGATGTCCCGATGCTCTTCGCCACGGGGTTCCTGGCGCTCTTCGTCTTCGGTGGGCTGACCGGCATCATGCTCGCCGTGGTGCCCTTCGACTGGCAGTTGTCGGACACCTACTTCGTGGTGGGGCACTTCCACTATGTCCTGATCGGCGGCACGCTCTTCGGCATCTTTGGCGCGATCTTCTACTGGTTCCCCAAGGCCTTCGGGTGCAAGCTCGATGAGCGCCTCGGCAAGTGGACCTTCTGGATCTTCCTCATCGGCTTCACGCTCACCTTCTTCCCGATGCACATCTCGGGCATGCTGGGCATGCCGCGTCGCATCTACACCTATCAGCCCGATCGCGGGTGGGAACTCTGGAACCTGATCTCGACGATCGGCGTGCCGCTCCAG
Source organism: Phycisphaeraceae bacterium (assembly GCA_019636735.1). NCBI lineage: Bacteria > Pseudomonadati > Planctomycetota > Phycisphaerae > Phycisphaerales > Phycisphaeraceae > Phycisphaeraceae bacterium. Next base: position 49,412 of record JAHBWY010000001.1, on the reverse strand, counting down.
ATCGCCGGCGTCTCGATCCTCGTCTGGAACATCATCCGCACGCTGCGGCGCGGCGAGCCATGCGGTGATGATCCGTGGGATGCGTGGACGCTCGAGTGGGCGACCACCAGCCCGCCGCCAGAGTGGAACTTCCACGAGGTTCCCGTCTGCACCAGTCGTCGGCCACTGTGGGATCGCAAGCATCCCGAGGATCCCGATGAGCACTATGAGTGACCCTGCCCGCCATCACGAAAGTGCAACGCCGGTGTCAAGGGAAGCCGTGCGCTCGTCGCCTCGGCCGGACCACGGATCTGCGGGGGGTGGGGCCGGGGGCGGAGCCGCACTCGTCGCCGATGGTGCCTGGAGACCCGCTCGCGGGCGCGTGGGCGTGGCGTGCCTCATCTTCTCCGAAAGCGCCTTCTTCTGTGCGTTCATTGTCGCGTACCTCTATTACATCGGGCGCGATCGCAGCGGACCCACGCCGTGGCAGGTGCTCGAACTTCCGCCGGTCCTCGTGAACAGCGTGGCGCTTCTCTCTTCGAGCGCGACCATCGTGATGGCGCTCCACGCGCTGCGGCGCGGCGCGATCCAGCAATTCCGACTCTGGCTGCTGGCGACCATCCTGCTGGGCGCCTACTTCCTCTATGGAACAGGCGTCGAGTGGAACGGCCTCATTCGAGATCACCAGCTCACCATCGCGACCAATCTCTTCGGCACCACCTTCTATTCACTGGTGGGCTTCCACGCCTTCCATGTGACGGTGGGCCTGCTGTTGCTCTCGCTCACGCTGGTGCTCTCCCTGCTGGGTCATGTGAAGCCCGAGCGTGACCACGGACGAGTTGATCTGCTGAGCTGGTACTGGCACTTCGTGGATGTCGTCTGGATCTTTGTCTTCTTCACGGTCTATATCGTGGGTCGTCAGCCACCCGGGGGAGCGACATGAGCCACGCACCCCGAGGCGCGAACAAGGGCGAGGCATTCGAGATGCCGTACTCGCATGCGATCCCGAAGCCGACCGGCGCACCAATGGTGGCGGCGGCAGGCATCACCTTGATCTTTGCGGGGCTGGTCACGAACTGGCTGGTCACCGCCGTCGGTGTCGTGATGGCGCTCGGTGGCGCGGTGGCATGGTTCCGGCATGTCTTCCCCGACGAGCAGATGGAGCCGATTCCGCAGCGCGCCATCACCGGCGACGCTGATGCGGCATCGGATGCAGGCGCGTCGCGCGGTGGGTCGGTCGCGCTCTCCTCGCCGCAGGGCGCGCTCGATCGCGAGGCCCTGCACCAGCTCCACCACGGACCCCGTCGCCTGGCGCTTCCACTTGAGATTCACCCCTATCGCACCGGCATCTACGGCGGGCTCGCGGGCGGCGCAGCCATGGCGTTCGTCGCCTGCCTCTGGGGCATCGTGATGGAAGGCAGCGTCTGGCTGCCCATCAATCTCCTCGCGGGCATCTTCATTCCCGGCATCGAGAACGCACCGGTCGAGGCGTTGCGCGAAGTGAACGCGGGGTGGCTCCTGACTGCCGCGATCATTCACACGATCGGGAGTCTCTTCATCGGGCTTCTCTACACGGTCGCCCTGCCGATGATGCCGAGGCGACCGATCCTCTTCGGCGGGATCCTTGCACCGGTCTTCTGGACGGGTCTCATCTGGGCTTCGCTTGGCATTGTGAACCCGGCGCTTGAGAAGTACATCAGTTGGCCCTGGTTCATCGCCAGCCAGTTCGCCTTCGGTCTCGTCGCAGGCCTCGTGATTTCGCGCTTCAATCGCGTGCCGACCATGCAGTTCCTTTCGCTGCCGGAACGCCTCGGCGTCGAGGCGACGAATGCGAGCTCTGAGGAGCAATCACGGTGACGCGGCGCGTGATGAGAGCCCCTCGAGCCGAAGTGCGTGCCGTGGTCGGCCGGGCGCTTCGCAGCACCGGCATCGCGGGCGCGCTTGCCGTGATTGCCATGGGCGCCGCATGCGATCGCGTGCCGCTGACTTGGAATCCACCACCGCCCCCGGGCATCGACACGCCCGCCGGGTTCGCGCGCCTCTGGGGCACGAACTGCGCCGGATGTCATGGCGCCAACGGCGATCTTGGTCCCGCTCGACCGATGCGCGATCCGCTCTACCTCGCCAGCGTGAGTGACGCCGAACTCACGAGCGCGATCGCCGAGGGCTCACCCGCCGGCACACTCATGCCCGCCTTCGCGCAGCATCTCGGCGGTGCGCTCTCGCCGCCGGAGATCGAGGCCATCGTCTCCGGCATGCGTCGAGCGTGGGGCGCACCGAGTGCGAAGCCGTCGCCAATTCCCTACAGCGCCCCCATCACCGCCGGTCAGCCGGCGCGCGGCGCCGCGATCTTCGCGCGATCGTGCACCTCCTGCCACGCCGAGGGTGAAGTGACCGACCCCTTCTATCTCCAGTTGGTCAGCGACCAGGCTCTCCGCAGCGCGATCATCTTCGGGCGGCCCGACCTTGGAAAGCCCGGCGCCGCGGGTCCCTTTCCCGGGCGCCCTTCCGACGAGGCGCTCACGCCGCCGGATGTTGATGACCTTGTCGCGTGGCTTGCGCAGCAGCGCCGCGAGAACTGGCCCCCGGCTGGCATTCGTCGCGGAGGCCGCCCGTGAAGACTCTCCTCATGGCGCCAATGGCCACGCGATTTCCGTCTGCTCCTGACGAGACGCTCCCATGAACGAAACGCCCAAACCTCAACGCTGCTGCGATGGTCGCGAGCCGAGCGCCGGTCGACACGCTGACCTCCGCATTCATGGCGAAGCAAGCGGCCCATCGGGAAGCGCTGGCACGCCGAAGAGCGCTCGCGCCGGTGATGACACCGCGCGCGGCGCAGCGGGTGATCGTCGCGGCTTCCTCTTTGGCGCCGGAGCGGCCCTCATGGGCATTGGTGGACTGCTCGCGGCGATCCCGATCGTGGGCACGCTCTTCGCTCCCGCACGGCGCGGCAACCCCATGCGCTGGACTGACCTCGGCCCCGTCGATCAGTTCCCAGCAGGCACCACGCGCCTGGCGACTTTCACCAGCCCCAACGCTGCACCCACCGACGGCGAAACAGCCCGCGACGCTTGCTGGGTGCGCAGCCTCGGCGATGATCGCTTCCAGGTCTTCTATGTGAACTGTGCGCACCTCGGTTGCCCGGTGCGCTGGTTCGAGCAGAGCCGCCTCTTCATGTGCCCCTGCCATGGCGGCGTCTACTACGAAGATGGCTCGCGCGCGAGTGGTCCGCCACCACGCGGCCTCTTCACTCACCAATGGCGCGTGACCAACGGTCGGCTCGAGATTCTGGCGGGCCTTCTTCCCGGGCTTGAGGAGAAGACCTGAATGGGCCTTCTTCGGCGCATCCGCACATGGTTCGAGGATCGCTCCGGCGCTTCGGCGTTGATCGGTCCTGTGATGACCCACCGGGTCCCTCGCAGCGCGAAGTGGTGGTATGTCTTCGGCAGCGCGACGCTCATGTTCTTCCTGATCCAGATCGCGACGGGCATCATGCTCGCCACGCTCTATGTGCCGAGCGCTGCCGAGGCCTATGACAGCCTCCGCTACATCGACGAGGAAGTCCCCTTCGGCTGGATGGTCCGCGCGATCCATGGCTGGTCGAGCAACGCCATGGTGCTGATGATGCTGGTGCATCTCTCGCAGGTCTTCCTGCACGGGGCGTACAAGTATCCGCGCGAACTCACCTGGATGGTCGGCGTGCTGCTCATGGTGTGCACGCTGGCGCTTGCCTTCACCGGGCAGGTGATGCGCTTCGATCAGGATGCCTATTGGGGACTCGGCATCGGGGCATCGATCGTCGATCGGGTTCCCGTCTTCGGGAATGAACTTCGAGCCATCATGCTTGGGGGGCCGATCATCGCCGGCGCGACGCTCTCGCGCTTCTTCGCGCTGCATGTCTTCGTGCTTCCGGGTTTGACCATCGTGCTGGTGGGCTTGCACATGATGCTCATCCTGCGCCACGGCATCAGCGAAATGCCCAAGCCCGGCGAAGTGGTGGACCCTGCCACTTACAAGCCCGCATACGAGGAGCGCATCCACCGCACGGGAGTGCCCTTCTTCCCCGACGCGGCGCGCCGCGACATGGTCTTCTGCGGGCTTGCACTGCTGGTGATGCTCGGACTCGCCGCGTGGTTCGGTCCCTTCGGACCCGGCGGTGTTCCTGACCCGACGATCATCGACACCAATCCGCGGCCGGACTTCTTCTTCCTCTGGATCTTCGCGGCGCTGGCACTGCTGCCGCCAGCCGTGGAGACGCCGCTCCTCATCATCGGACCGCCGGTGCTGCTGCTCGCGATGCTGCTGATTCCGATCATGGCGTCGCGCGGGGAGCGAGCGCCATCACGACGGCCGCTGGTGGTGGTCCTCTTCGCCGTCATCGTCACGGGTCTCGTGACGCTCTCATGGTTGGGAGTGACCAGTCCATGGTCGCCCCAGATGGATGGGTGGACCAGCGCTCCGGTTCCGGCGGAGTTCGTGCGTGGCAGAACGCCGCTCGAACTTCAAGGCGCCACGATGATCCAGTTCGCGCAGTGCCGCAACTGCCATTCACTTGGTGGCCTCGGCGGTGAGCGCGGACCGGCGCTTGATCGAGTGGCGACGCGCCTCTCGTGGGACCAACTTGTTCGTCAGGTGCAGCAGGGTGGCGGCAACATGCCCGCGTACGGCAAGACGCTCACGAGCGCGCAGACCGAGGCGATTGTTGCGTTTCTCGCCACGCTGCGCCCCGATCATGTGCCGGCGAGCGAGATTCCCGGCGCTCTCGAAGTCTCCCCAGGCCGCGATCAGCCACCGATGGCGACGCCTGATGCGCCCGAGCCTGCTCGAGGCTTCCAATGATTCCCTGACGGCGCGCCCGACCTCGCGGTCGCACCGCTGATCTCACCGCCATCGGCCGATCGCATGCGAGAAGGAGTGCTCGAATCATGGACCTTCGATCCGTGGCTCGCCGCGGCGCTGGGCGTGATGGCGCTCCTCTATCTGCGCGGGGCGGTGCGTTGGCGTGAGCGGTCGTTCAATGCACGCGCCGGTGGATGGTGGAAGGCGGCGCCGGCGCTTCATCGCGGTGTGACCACGGGTCGCCTCGCGTGCTATTTCGGCGGTCTTCTCGCGATCTGGATCGCGCTCGCCTCACCTGTCGAGGCATTCGCGCCGCTCCTGCTTTCGGCCCACATGGTTCAGCACATGCTGCTGACGATGGTGGCGGCTCCGCTGCTCCTGATGGGAGAGCCCTTCCTGCCGCTGGTGCGTGGACTTCCTGCAGGCGTTCGTCGCGAAGCGATCGGTCCGTTCCTCGCCTCGCGCGGAGTGCGCCGGGTAGGTCGCACCCTGACCCATCCCATTCCCGCGTGGCTCATCTTCAACCTCCTGCTTGTCGCCTGGCACTTGCCGCCAACCTATGAGCTCGCGCTACAAGATCCATTCTGGCATCGCCTCGAACACATGACGCTGCTCGGGGGCGCACTCCTCTTCTGGTGGCCGGTGGTGGCGCCGGCGCCGAGCCGAGCTGTCTGGCCGCGCTGGGCGATGGTGCCCTATCTGCTGGTGGCGGATCTCGTGAACACGGTCATCGCGGCCACCTTCGCCTTCGCGCCGCGCGTGATCTACGAGACCTACGCCGCGACGGCGCCGGCTCTCGGCGTTGATGCGCTGCGCGATCAGGCCGCGGCAGGTGCAATCATGTGGGTCCCCGGCTCGATCGCGTACCTGGTTCCCGCCGCCATCATCCTCGTCAAGGTGATGAGACCGAAGGCGTGGCAACCGCCACCGGTGACCGTCTCGTTGCCGCAGCTTGTGCCCATGCGCGCCGCGCCCCGCGCTCCTGCGCGTCGCTTCGATCTTCTGCGCGTTCCGATCGTGGGTCCCCTCCTCGCCCGTCGCGGCGTGCGCCTTGCGCTTCGGGCAGTCATGCTCCTGCTCGCTGTCGCCATCGTGGTGGATGGCTTCCTCGGACCGCGCGAGGCGCCTCTCAACATGGCGGGCACACTGCCGTGGACCCATTGGCGCGGCGTGGCGGTGCTGCTGCTCCTGGTCGGTGGGAACTTCCTCTGCATGAGCTGCCCGTTCATCCTGCCGAGGATGATGGCCAGGAAGTTCGTCCGCCTGTTCGGAGCAGGTCCCGATGCAGCGGCGGCGCGATCGGGAACGGTGCTCGGCATGTCGCTCGGCGCGGTGCCCGCGGCACTGCGACGACTTCTCCCGGATCGCTCGTCAAAGTCCACTCGCTCACGCTGGCCTCGCGCGCTGCGCAGCAAGTGGCTCGCCGTCGCGCTGGTTTTGGCGTGGCTCATCACCTACGAGGCGTTCGACCTCTGGGCGAGCCCATTCGCGACGGCGTGGGTGATCGTCGGCTACTTCAGCGCCGCGTTCCTCGTGGACACGCTCGCTCGAGGCGGTGCCTTCTGCAAATGGGTCTGCCCGCTGGGGCAGTTCCACTTCGCGCAGAGCACCCTGTCGCCGTTGACAGTGGCGGTGCGCGAACCCGCACGCTGCGCGGAGTGCACCACGCACGAGTGCATTCGAGGGAGCGCCACCCACAACGGCTGCGAGCTCGATCTCTTCCTGCCGCGCAAGAGCGGGAACCTTGACTGCACCCTCTGCCTCGATTGCGTCGATGCCTGTCCGCACGACAACATCGGAGTCATGCTGCAACCCATCGGAGGAGAGCTCCGCGGCGATGAATGGCGATCGAGCCTCGGACGGCTCTCGAGACGGACCGACCTCGCGCTGCTGCTGTTGGTGCTCTCAGCGGGAGCCGTGGCGAACGCGGCGGGCATGACCGGCCCGGTGCTCGAGTTCATCGCGAGTCTGTCGACCACGACCGGCCTGCCGCGGGCGGTGGCCGCCATCGCCGTCGTCGCGCTCATGCTCGCGCTGCCGGTGGCCCTCGCGCTCCTCGCGGCGGCCATCACCAGCGTCGGTCGCCGGTTGCGCTCGGGTCGAAGCGATCGGGTCAGCGACGGCGACACACGCATCGAGCGCGCCGCGCCGCGCTTCCGGGAGTCGCTGACCGCCATCTCGATAGCGACACTACCGATCGGCGCAGCCACCTGGCTCGCGCACTTCCTCTTTCACTTCATCACGAGCTGGCAGACGGCGACTCCCGTGGTGGTCCGCGCCATGGGTGACCTCGGCCTCACAACTCAGGAACCCGCGTGGTCAGACGCCTGCTGCGCTCACGCGCCGGAGTGGCTTCTTCCCGCGAATCTGCTTGCGCTCTCCGTGGGCATGGCGCTCTCCCTCTGGACGCTCGCGCGGCGTCTCGAGTGGTCGGTGCTTGACCAGCGCGAGCATGCCATGGTCACCACGGGATCGCCGCTCTCATGGTGGCGACATGTGCCGGGAGCGCTGCTTCTCTTCCTGATGTGGATGGTCGCAGTGTGGGTCTTCTTCCAGCCGATGGACATGCGCGGAACTCTCGGCTTCGAGGTGATGCCATGAGCCGCCGCCTGCGCCGTGGTCGAAGCCGCGCGGGGCGACCGCGACTTCGCGGGTTGCGGACCCTTCTCGGAGGTCGTGGCGCCCTCGGTGGTGCGCTGGTGCCGCTGATCGTGTTGGTCGCGTTCGTCCTGACGCGCGTTGTGCGGGCCGATGGTGGAGTCGCCGCGGATGCGCGTCGTGATGGTGCGATGCATGCCGTTGCCTTCGTGCAGCCGATGGTGCCGAGAGTGGGCGTGATCGATGTCAGCGTGCTCCTCTCCCCCACGCCACCAGAGTCACTGCATGGGCCGCTCATCCGCGCGACCCACCTGGAGAGCGGCATCGAGCGCTTGGAAGTCGCAACGCCCGCTCATCAGGGCAATCGACTGCTTCGCTCGGCGCTGATCGCACTTCCGCGTGCCGGCCGATGGCGCATCGAGGTCGAGGCCCTTCACGCGTCCGCGCCTCAGGAGGTCGTGACAAACACTGCCCGAACCGAGCGTGTCGCTCCACAGCATGACCCGGCGTCGCCCGCGCCAGACGACACGGCCCCCCGCGCCATCGCAGTACCCCCCGCCGTGACCTGGCCCTCGCTCCGCTTTGAGATTGAAGTCGCGCCGGAGCTTCCCTCGTGGCGCTCGCAGTGGCCTTGGCTTCTCGCGTGGATTCCACTCACGGTGCTCCTCCTCTGGCGCGATCGACTGATTCAAGGTCGATGGCGCCCCCGACCAGCCGAGCGCTCCACCCTCACCGCCGCGAGCCGGCGCATGTCATGACGGTTGATCCGCTCGTGCAGCCTCGAACACCCCGGCCCCAAGTGACCAATCCCGGGGCGCCAGGCCCATTCCTGGACCCTTCCCGGCCGGGCTCACGCATCCTTCACGAACCGCCGATGAACGGGTGGAGTACCCTGCTTCCCCCTCGCGGCCGGGTGGCCGTGAGAGGGTGGCGATGAGCACCCGCGGACCCGCCGACCGGTCTCCTCGCTCCACCCTGCCAGCGACGCACCTGATTTCCAAGGATCTCGAATGAGCCCCGCGACTGCGAAGCGAACCCTCAAGTCCTCACCGAGCGCGACCCCGACCACACCGAAGGCCGCGCGCCTGAGTGGTCCCGCCGCCGAGTTGATGAAGAAGCTCGAATCCCGAACCGCCGTCATCGGCGTTGTGGGGCTGGGCTATGTGGGCCTTCCGCTCATTCGTGCAATCCGCGACGGTGGCTTCCCGGTCATCGGCTACGACATCGATCAGCGGAAGATCGACGACCTTGAAGCGGGCCGCGCGTACATCCAGCACCTCGGCCCCACCTTCTTCAAGGATCTCTCGAAGGATCGGAAGTTCCGCGCCACGGCCAATCCTGCGTTGCTCGAAGAGGCCGACGCCATTCTCCTGTGTGTACCGACGCCGCTCGGTCGCCATCGGGAGCCCGATCTCTCGTTTGTTCTCAACTCGACTGAGATGGTCTCGAAGGTGCTGCGCCGAGGTCAGCTCGTGGTCCTTGAGAGCACCACCTATCCCGGCACGACGCGCGACGAGATGCTGCCCATCCTCGAAGCGAGCGAGCGCGGCCGGAACCTGGTGCATGGGCGGGACTACTTCCTTGCATTCAGCCCCGAGCGCGAGGATCCGGGCTCCGTTGGCCGCACGGCGGCGGTGATTCCGAAGCTCGTCGGCGGACTCGACGATGTCGCGACCGACCTCGCCATGGCCCTTTACAGCCGCGTCGTCAAGACGGCGCATCGCGTGTCGAGCGCCGAGATTGCCGAAAGCGCCAAGCTGCTTGAGAACATCTTCCGCGCGGTGAACATTGCGCTCGTCAACGAGATGAAGGTCGTGCTTGCGGAGATGGGCATCGATGTCTGGGAGGTGATCTCCGCCGCCAGCACCAAGCCCTTCGGATTCATGCCCTTCTATCCGGGCCCCGGCCTCGGCGGTCACTGCATTCCGCTCGATCCCTTCTACCTCTCGTGGAAGGCGCGCGAGGTGGGTCGCAACACCCGCTTCATCGAGCTCGCCGGCGAAGTCAACAGCGCCATGCCGCACTATGTGATTGAGCGCGTGCAGCACGCCCTGAACGAAGATGGCAAGAGCCTCTCGAACTCGAAGATCCTGGTGCTCGGCATCGCCTACAAGAAGAACATCGATGACATCCGCGAGAGTCCGGCGGCGGAGATCATCGAGCTGCTCCGCGATCGTGGGGCGACCGTGAACTACCACGACCCGCACATGGCCGTCTTCCCATCGATGCGCAAGCACCGAATTGACCTCAAGAGCAAGCCACTCACCGCAGCCACGCTGAAGGCACACGACTGCGCGCTGATCATCACCGACCACGACGCCGTGGACTACGGCCTCGTCGGCAAGGCTTCGAAGCTGATCGTGGACACTCGGAACGCGATGCTCCGCGTGCCCGCCCGACAGATGCGGGCCCGGCTGGTGAAGGCCTAGGCGGCTCTCCGAAGGCAAGTTCCTGCGGACGGGTGCGGCGAAACTCCGCCCCCATTCGCTATGCTTTCCGCATGCGACGCCTTGCCAGAATGTCCCCCCTGACGCCCGCGGCCATCGCGCTGCTGCTTACGGCGGGAGCCGCCATCATGACCATGACGAATGCCGCCAGCGCCGAGCCGCGACAGGCTGCCGGCATGCTGGCCGACCCGACGGCGCTCGATCGCCGAAGTGGTGACTCGCGAGCCGCACCGATCACAACGGACAGCCCCGGCGTCCCAGTCGGTAGCGCTCGAACTCCGAGGAAGCCGGACTCGCCGGTGGACAACTCCATCTGGGCGCCGCCGCTACCTGGCTACGCCATCATGTTCCTTCTCGGTGCGGCCGTGGTCACTCTCAATCTCTGGGCGTCGAAGCGCACCGATGTCGATTGATCCGACGCCTGTCGGATTCATCCTCACCCCACTCTCAAGTCCACACCCTCGCGCGGCCGCCCCTGTGGTGCATTCGGCCTCGCCCCCATCAAAGGATCTCTCGTGAAGAGAAAGCGAAGTACCGTTCACGGCCTCATCGCCCTCAATGCGTTTCTGCTTGGAGCGTTGGGATTCGTGACCTTCTCGCCCGAGGCCGGTGCCCAGGCGCGGCGCAACGGGCTCTACACCATCGTTGGCGGAACTGCCAACGGTACGGTGGCGGGTGTCGCGTTCATCGTCGATGAGGTGAATCAGGAGATGGTGGCCATCTCATGGAACGAGGGCAATCGCACGCTCGGCGGACTCGGGTACGCCAACCTTGCCGCCGATGCCCAGCGCGGTGGCCAGGGCGGCCGACCGTGATTTCGCCTCTCCCTCCCGCATCGAACGAGATCCACGAGCGCCCCATGCAGCACACCACCGACACCACGGCCAGCCATCTGAACAGCGGCACCGCAGCCACGCCCGCGCGGCGCGAGCGGCCGAGTTCAACCATCGCCTCCGCCATTCTCGGCGCCAGCGCCTTCGTGCTGGCCGGGCTGACGCTCATGCAGGCGGGTCGAATGACCTCGACCGCCCACGCCAACGAGAGCGCCAACAGCGGCTCGCTCGGCTACAGCGTTGCGACCATCCGCAGCGGCAACGGCCCGGACACTCGCACGCACGATCTGCTGTACATCATCGACAGCCGCGGCGAGACGCTCTTCATCTACTTCATTGAGAATGTCGCCGAGCGCCGCGTTCTGCTTCGACAGGTCGTGTCACTGCCCCAGCTCTTCCGAACCGCTCGAGGCGGCTGAGTCCACGGTCGCCCCGTGCCCCACGAGCGCTCGAACTCATTCGACGAGGCCTCGTGGCGGCGTTCACCACCCGTCGACACGGTGATGGCCACGCGCCGCGCGGCCTTCTTCACCACGCGCAGCATCAAGAACGACTCGAAGCGCGTGGGCCTTCGCCTGGCGCTCTCGATGGTGGACCTCACCACGCTCGAAGGGAAGGACACGCCGGAGAAGGTGCGCGCCCTCTGTCGCAAGGCGGTGCGTCCATACGAAGGTGAGGTCTCGCCGCCGATTCCGAGCGTGGCGGCCATCTGCGTCTATCCGAATCTGGTGCCGGTCGCGAAGCGTGCCCTTGAGGGGAGTTCCGTGAAGGTTGCGGCTGTGGCCACGGGGTTCCCGAGCGGCCAGTATCCGCTGGCGGTGCGCCTCGCCGATGTGCGCGCCGCGGTGGCGGATGGCGCCGACGAGATCGACATGGTCATCAGTCGCGGCGCCTTGCTGGCCGGGCGGTTCCGCGAGGTCGCCGACGAGATCGTCGAGACCCGAAAGGCGTGCGGCCCGGCGCACCTCAAGATCATTCTCGAGACCGGCGAACTCGAAACGCTCGACATGGTGCGTCGGGCGAGCGATCTCGCCATTCACGCGGCCGCAAGCGCAGGTCCAATCGGTGATGGCGAAGTGTTCATCAAGACCTCGACCGGCAAGGTGCAGCCCGCCGCCACCATGCCCGTCACGCTCGTCATGCTCGAAGCGATCCGCGATCACTTCCGTCACACAGGCGTGCGCATCGGCATGAAGCCCGCGGGAGGAATCCGCACCGCCAAACAGTCGCTCCATTACCTGGTGATGGTCAAGGAGACTCTCGGCGAAGCGTGGCTGACTCCGTCGCTCTTCCGATTCGGCGCGAGCGCTCTCGCGAATGACCTGCTGCGGCAGATCGTCAAGCTCGAGCGCGGCGTCTACATGGCCGCGACCGACTTCAGCGAGGCGTAGGCGCCGGTGCGCGCCGGGCTCACGGCGTGAGGATCCGGTACTCCTCGACCACGCGAAACTCGCCTCCGGGGAAACGAACGATCTGTTGCCGTCGAACCGGCTGGCCGTGCGCATCAAGCCACAACTCCGCCTCGCCCGAGTTCTGGCCCGCGACCTCGATCTCGAACGCGAGGCCACGAAGGGGAGACGCACCGTCTGGCGGGCGCTCCACATACACGAGATGGCGCGGCTGGACCCATTCCTCAACGCCGCCGCTCGCATGGTCAGGTGCCCGAGCCGCGCTGAGGCGAGCGAGATTGTGAAGAAGACCCATGCGCGTGAAGCCGATCACGATGGCTTGCCGCAGGTGCTCAGGAACTGGTTCTTCGAAAGCCAGCGCCGAACTGCCGCCACGCAGGACTCCGGCTGCGGACTCGAGGCGAAGTTCCACCTGCGCGTCACCGAAGGTGCCCGTTCCCGAGAGGTCGACATCGGATTGACCCAAGAGCCGAAGCTCCCCTTCGAGTGACGCGCTGAACGCGCCGCTTGATTCAATGCGATACCCGAGACGCACTTCGGGCTTGATGAGCAGCTCCGCTTCAAGGCGCTGGAAGGTCTCTTCCGCCGAGAGTGGCGCTGTGTCGGCCTGCGGTGGATTGGCACATGACAGAAGCATGCCACCGAGCGCGAGGGACATGACTCGCGGAACATGGAATCGCAGCAGGCTGCCCAACTTTCGATCAGAGACACACAGCCTTGATGCGAGTGTGAAGGTCATGATGGTGCAGGTGTGGCCTCAGGAGCCTGCGCGGGCTCACTGCTTCGCGGCGTCGGAGTCGCCTCGATCGAGTCGCCCAATCCTGCCGCCCAGAGGATTCCGCCCAGCAGGTGAGCCCGGAAGAGCGGCTCGCTGAAGCTCTCGCTCGTGTGTCCACCACCCGTGTACCAGGCGCGTCCGCCGTCGAACTCGTGGAACCACGCGATCGGATGGTCGTCGCCCATCGACGCATGGCCGGGCTGGTAGGTCGACTCATCGAGCGTCATCAGGACGCGGATTCCCCCTTGGCCGCGCGGATTGGAGCGGAACGAGTACCACTCATCGGTGCGCTCCCAGCGCTCGGGGAGCATGTGCGTGCTCGGGTGATCGGGGATCTCGACCACATTCACCGCAGACTGCACGGCGGGGTGCGTCGCGAAGTAGGCGCCGACAAGCTGGCCATACCACGGCCAGTCGAACTCCGTGTCCGACGCCGCGTGAATCCCGGCGTAGCCGCCGCCTTTGCGGATGAAGCCTTCGAAGGCGCGCTGCTGTTCATCGTCGAGCACATCGCCGGTGGTTGAGAGCCAGACGACCGCTCGATAGCGCGCGAGATTCTCCGCCGTGAACTCGGCGGAGTCTTCGGTGGCATCGACTTCGAAGCGACCAGCGCCGATCTCGCGCACAGCGCGGATGCCGTCGGGAATCGAGTCGTGGCGGAATCCAGCGGTCTTCGAGAAGACGAGCACGCGCGGAAGCGCGGCGGGCGGCTCCTCGGAGGGCGCCGTGCGGTCGCGAAACAGGGGCCTGGACGACGCCGCAATCGCCGCGGCCACCACCGCCGCCGCGACCGCGGGAACGAGGACCTTCATCCGCCCTGACGACCCCATGACAACAGCCTAGCAGCGGCGGCAAGCGAAGCGTCCTGATGCACGGGGTGATTTCCCCGCGCCCGGCCGGTGTCGCCGCAAGGGCATCTTCGACGACCGACATCTGGGGCTCGGCGATCCCGCACTCATCAGAACCGCAGTTCGTTGCAGCTCAGGTTCTGGTGATCTCAAGTGCTCTTGCGGAGCCAACGCCCTTGTTCCTGAATCGGCCCGTGTTCAATGCTCTGCGGAACGAAGCTGGCTTCGGATTCGCGGATGACACTCCCGGTCTCAGCTTCACAGTGTCGGCTGGTCCCGCCGCCGCGAAGTGGAGCATTCCACTCGGTTCAACGGTCGAACTCACCCCTCTCGAGCCAGGCGTCGATGTTCCTCGGAGCCAGATTGCGGGCGATGGGTGGTTCACGGACGGCAGAGCGCTCGTCTCACTGCGATGACCCGTTGACGGGTCGCGCGTGTGGTGTGTGGAGAGTGCGCAGAGCTCACCGGCCCGACGCCGGTGACTCACTCCGCGCACTCTCCACATGCGGCTCAACACGGATCGTCTGCGGAAGCAGACCCAGATCCACAAGGCTCTTGCGCGGCACGCGAAGCACCAGCACGCCGCGAGCGTTGTTCCGACCCTCGATCACAACTCCGAGCGCGGCGAGCGCTCGTTCGAGCGCGGCGTCCACGCCGGTGAATCGTGCCACCACGCGGAGCGGTTCGTCCGCTGCGCCGGACGATTTGCCCGCCGTACGGATTGCTTCTCCGCTCGGACGATTGGACTCGATTGCCTCGCGGGTTCCGTCCGTTTCGACAGGCGGCGCTTCCTTGCTCGACTCGAGCGCCGCGAGCGATTCGAAACCCGCCAGCAGCAACGATGGCTCCACGCGCCTGGAGAGCAGCGTCATCGACTCGGCGGAGAACTCTCGCGGCTGCCCCTGATCGGGTGCGGGCGCGTCGCTGAGCGCGAGCGAACCGGGGCTCTTCGCGTCGGCGGCTGGAACAGGACCGTCGCTGGAAGCGGCCGGCGGCGCCACTCCGCCCGCGCGATCATCGCGCGGCCGTGGCGGCGAATGAGCCGGCGCGGAATCTGCCGGCGGGAGCGACGAACCTTGGTCGGAGCCCAGCGCCGACCCTGACCCCGTTGGTGCGGATCTCGCAGCAGGAGTCTGCGCCGATTCTGGCCGTGTGGGTGCCACAGCTGGCAGCGCCGCCGCAGGCATTGGTGCTGGCGGAGGCGGTGGCGCCTCACCAGCAGAGAGAGCCCCGATGCCGAGGCCGATCCCAGATGATTCGCTATTGCCTCGCATCTCTCCCAGAGCGTCTGAACGCGCGAGACGCTGACTTCTCGACGGTCCATGACCTCCCCCGCCGAAACCGCCGCCACCGGGTGACGACGCGGAGTGAAACGCGGAACCAGCAGCACCACCGCCGAGGTCACCAACACGCCGACGCGCCGGCGCTCCGCCTGTGGCGGGCTCACTGGACGGCATGTCCGCCCTGAATGCAAGGACCTGGGAGTCTGATTGGCCACCATCCACTGCCACCAGACGACCGCGAAGGGCATCGAACGCTTCGCGAGCGCTGCCGAAGTTGCCCTCCCAGCTCACGCCCTGCGGGAGCTCGATCGGCACCGCCACCAGAACGGGCTGGCCACCGAGCGTCACGCGCGTCCGCTCCACCGCCACAAAGCTGGTGAACGGCGACATGATCCGGTGCTGCTCCGCCAGGCGGACCACCATGGTGCTGATCTCGCGCGGAACACCGCCGCTCTGAAGCGCACTCAGGTGAGGCCGCAGAATGTCGTCCACCTGCAGTCGCGCCCAGATCGGCGCCGCGACCGTCGAGTTGCCCTCCCCTGCGGGGAAGTCGACATCGATCGAGCGCTCCCACGGCCCCTGTGCAGTCATGCCCCGGATGCGAATCGTGCCGCGTCCGGGCGCGGTGTAGCGCCCTGCGATCACCAGCGGCTCACGGTCGAAGAGGTCGGGAAGCTGGTCGAGAGGCGGCGTGGTATGGGCCGTTTCAAGCCCCTCGAAGGCAACCGAAATGTCCGTGAGCACCGGCGTGCGCACTCGCTCGGTGAAGAGCTCCACCGCGGCATCCGCCTCACTCGATGAGAGCACGAAGTCAACAGCGCCACGGCCCGCGCGAGCCATCTCAGCCAGCAGGTAGCGGTTGACGCTGTCGCCGATACCGAAACTGAAGACGCGCGTGCTGCCCGAGTAGCGGCGTACTGCGTCGATGATCGCAATATCGTTGCCGACATAGCCGTCCGTCAGGAAGAGCGCCAGGCGCATGGGCGGCGCGGCCGCGGCACTGGCGCGAGGCGGATTGCCGTCGCTCTGGGCCGAGCTGTCACTCGGTGTCCGCTGCGCAGGCGTCGAAATCGATGCGTGCTCGTCTCGGGTCCACCTGGTCGCAGGCGCTACGATGGGGCGATCCGTGGGTCGCAGCGCCGCTTCGATCGCCTTCATCATCTCCGTTCCACCGCGGCCCTGGCGCGACTGCACGAAGTCCCGCGCGATCCTGATGTTCTCCTCCGACGCCGGACGAGGCTCCGACCACAGCACATGGTGATCGCCCGCAAAGGTGATGATGTTGAAGGTGTCGTCGGCCCGCATCGCACCGAGCATGCGAGTCATGACCTCCTTGCTCTTCTCGATCGGGAAGCCATACATCGAGCCGGAGGTGTCGAGCACAAAGATGAGCTCGCGCGGCCGAATGGTGGCGGCCTCCACTCGCTCGGGCGGAACCATGTACAGCAGGAAGTAGCCATCGCGTCCGGGTACATGCTGTGTGAGCACACCTTCGGTGAGGGCGCCGCCCGCGAGCGACCAGGAGAGCACGAAGTCGCGGTTCGGAATCGTCCTTCCCCGCTCGAGCGCCACGGTGGCGCGGCCGGCGGCGGGCTCCCGCACCGTCACGCGATGGAGATCACTTCGAAGATCGGTCACCGCGGGACCGCCCGTGTTGATCGAGACGCGCATGCTGAGATCGTGACCCGAGCGCTGGGGGGGGCGGACCGGCATCGGCGTGATGCGGCCAGCATCGGGCACCTGATCGGTGCCCTGCGCAAAGCCCGTGCCCTCGCGTGCAGAGCGGTCGCTGTCGAGAACCGGAGGCATGTAGAACCATCGGCCCGCCACTTCGCCGGTGCGATCGGCGCGAAGAGTGCCGGGCTCTTCGCTTCCATCGGGATAGCGCACCGTGAAGATCGCTCTCGCGGTCGTCGAGTCCGGCGCATTCGACTGCACCCACTCCGCGCTCGGCGGCATGATGGGCACAGCTCGCTCGATCGCCGCGAGCACTGCTGCGGCACTGCGGTTCATCCCTGGCTCATCGCCCTCGATGCGAATCTGCGCGGGCGCAATCAGGATCACTCCACGCCGCACTGTGAGTTCCTTCGGAACGCGACCCTCGGACGGCTGGGACCGGCTCCCCGGAATGTAGCGCGGGCCCACCACCATCGGGAAGTCGAAGGTGAAGCGGCCGTCGCGCATCTGGAGCGTCTCGACATAGGAGATCTCCACGGACACCTCCGCGCCCGGCTCGATGTTCGCCACGCTCTGGGTGAAGATATTGGGGCGCTCCTGTTCCAGCAGACTGGCCACAAAGCCGTCGCGACGCGCCGATTCATAGATCTGTCGCGCGAGCGTGCGCTCCTTCACTTCACCCTCCACGATGCGCTCGTCATCTCCACTGCGCACGATCATGCGCATCCGGTCAACCGCGGCGCGGTGGCTGAGCGGGAAGGTGTAGACCGCTTCCACCTTCTGTGTGTAGGTGTTGCGGTACTTCTGCGTCACCGTCACGCGCGAAATGAAGCCGGAGATCTCGGCATGCACATCGGTGTGTTCCAGCGGACAGGGGCCGATGAGCTTGCCCTCGCGATCAACTGCGTCGAGCCGCCCGCCATCGGGCACTTGCACGACACCTGCATCAGCGCTCGCCTGTCGCGACGGGAAGATCATGATCATGGCCACCGCGAGGACGGCAAGGGTCACCACCGCGGCCGCGCGGAGCACCGGGGCTCGCAGCGTGCGGTTGAGTCGAAGGCCACCCGAGTCGCTCGGCACCGCGCCGCCCGCGCGAGGTGCCGTGAACGGGAGCGATGACCCGCTGTGGACCTGCGGGTGTGCCGTCGTGGCAGCGCCGCGCTCAGCAAGGACTTTCGTCAGAAGCTCGTTCCGACGGGCCCTGGCGACGACCGCGCTCTCCTCGTGCCAGGCGCGCAGCAGGCGATCAAGCTCGTCGCGCGGTGGCTCGTTCGGCGAAGCACCGCCGGATGCCGAGTTGCCGATGGTCGCATCCCGCGGTGGCTCATCAGGCGACGCTCCGCCGGGAGCCGATGCGCCAAGCGCCGCATCTTGCTGCGGCGGGAGCGTGCAATCGTCGCTTGAGTCGTGGCGTCGGTTGGCCGCATCGCGACCTTCATGATCGTGACGCGCGTTGGAGTCCGATGTGAAGTCGGTCATGGCTGCACCACCTCTCGGAGTTGCACGGCCAGCGACTCGCGCGCCCGTGCAAGCAGTTTGTAGAACCCGCTTCGACCCAGCCCAAGAACAGCTTGGGCGGCCGACACGGGATCGGAGTCGAGGTAATAGAGATGGATCGCCAGCCGCTCGTCATCCTCCAGCCGATCGAGCGCTGCCGAGAGATGCCCAAGCTGCTCTCGGTGTTCAAGCGCACCACCGGCGCTGATGGTGCCGCGCGTTGGCGCAGCGGACGAGGTCAATGATTGAGCGATCTGTTCCATGGCAGCACCCTCGTGTCGATGGCGGCGACCCGCCGCGCGTCGGCGCTCCGAACAGACCAGTCGTGCAATCCGGTAGAGCCAAGCACGGAAGCCGCGGCAATCGTGGACTTCGTCAAGCTTGTGGAAGGCACGGATGAAGGTCTCCTGGAGCGCGTCGTCGGCATCGGTGTCGACGCCTGTCGCGGATCCTCCCGAGCGTCGGCAGAGAGACAGAATCACGGCGGCGTGGCGGTCGTAGATCCGCCCGTATGCCGCTTCGTGGCCCTGCCTGGCCTTCGTAAGGTCCGTACAGTCGTCGTTCACCGGATCACTCATGGCCGCTCGCCTCGAATTGTCTCCACAAGCGGCTACGATCGCCCTCGGAATCATGAAGTCACCGCCAACCCAGCCCACCCCCCGTCACCCGAGGCCCCTCGGCGGTGACACCGCACGGAACCTCCCGTCACCGGTGGTGAGCCTGACGAACCTGGTGCTCAACAACGGCCCGCTGCCACAAACGCTCAAGAACGGCCGCAAACCCGAGTGGCTTCGAGCTCGCATGCCGGGCGGACCCGGCTACGAGCGGCTGAAGCAGATCGTCGACGAGCATCGCCTCCACACGGTCTGCCAGGAGGCCAGTTGCCCGAACATGGGCGAGTGCTGGAACCGTGGTTCAGCCACCATCATGATCCTTGGCGACACATGCACCCGAAGCTGCGGCTTCTGCAATGTGAAGACCGGCCGCCCCACCGAGGTCGACTTCGACGAACCTCGTCGCGTGGCGGAGAGTCTTCGACTCATGGGGCTCCGCCATGTCGTCATCACCTGTGTGAATCGAGATGAACTTCCCGACGGCGGCGCCGCCATTTGGGCGGAGACGATTCATCGCACGCATGAGGCGTGTCCAGACATGAGCATCGAAGCGCTCGTCGGCGACTTCTGTGGTGATGAGAAGGCTCTTCAGGTCGTGATCGACGCCAAGCCCGAGATCCTGAGCCACAACTTGGAGACCGTGAAGCGCATGCACGCCGCCGTGCGTCCACAGGCGCGATACGAGCGGTCCATTCGCGTGCTCGCCCAGATCAAGGCGAGTGGACTTGTGACCAAGACGGGCATCATGGTCGGAATCGGCGAGCGCGACGACGAGGTGCTCGAACTGATGGACGATGTGCAGCGCGAAAGTCGCGCGGACATTCTCACCATCGGACAGTACCTGCGACCCACGCTGAATCACCTGCCTGTCGACCGCTGGGTCACCCCTGAACAGTTCGCGATGTACCGGGAGCAGGCGCTCGAGCGCGGGTTCCGCACCTGCCAGAGCGGTCCGCTCGTCCGTTCGAGCTATCACGCCGACGAAGTGGGCGCGGAAGTGCTGGCCGAGCGTCGATCGAAGGCATCGAGCTGATTGCCGCCGGCGCGGCGATCCCGTTCGAGTCGAGTCCCCGCAAGTCCGAGTGCTTCGGCCCCCGCGCGATCAGAAGAAGCGAAGGCCCGCTTCGAAGTGATCAATCCCCCCGTCCTCGCGGCGCACCGGTTTGCTCCAGCAGACGGTGACGGTTCTCCCGATCAGGATGCGCTCGAGAATCACCTCGTCGCTCTCATTGGACTCGTCGTTCACCGGCCGGCCCAGGAGTTCCACCGCCGTTCCTGTCATGCCCTCGGGCATGGCGCATGATGTGCGCACCCTGGCGCCTCCTTCGCTGACATCGACGGTGATGAGACGCACCGGCTCATAGGGCCGATGGTGCCAGAGAATCAGGATCGTGCCGTCATAGGGGCGCCGGACACTCGCCCGTCGATCGATCTCGCTGGCGGACGCGTGAGAGGCTGCTCCGTGAAGTTGCTCACGGTCCGGCCCGGAGGACTCCGTGGGTGAACTCATGATCCAACCATTCGAACCGTCCTGAAGGCATGCAAGGATTGTGTCCCTTTGAAGTCGCACCCCGGTTGAGTGCAATCGATCATTCGGGTAGTTCGGCTTCAGGACCCCGTGACCCACGCCGATAAGCGCTCACATGGCGAAGGCGACTCAATTCGATCTCTCCCGTCTGGAAGGCTGCACAGGCACTCTTTCGCAGCATGGCGTGGCCGTGCCGCACACCCTGCTCCCTGCGCGAGAGCGCCGCGCCGCGCCGCAACGCGAGCCAGCGGGGCACGATCGCGACGCCAGGCCGAACCCGGAGCCGGAGTCGACGCCGATCACTCGGCACCCCGCCGGTGCTGAGTCGACTGGACGCGCTCCCGCCGATGAAGAACAGGCGCCAACCGCCACCGCCGTCGCCCAATCCAGAACACCACCCGCGCCTGCGCCGGTTGCGAGCGCGGCTCCCGAGATTGAGCCCGCCCAAAGCGCCGTCACCGCATCCACCTGCGCCGCGGTTGCCGCTCGTGAGGCCTGTGACGAGCTTCCGATCGCCATCATCCTGGCGCTGACTCTCTCCGTGTGGATTCCGGTCCTGCTTCTCTGGACCACGCGCCTCGGGTGACCGCCGGCGCTACACTCAGCGCCCCATGGGCGTTGTCTTTCGCCACGCAACACTTCCCAACGGGCTGACCGTCATCGCGGAAGTCGATTCCGCCGCGCAGACTGCCGCGGCGGGCTTCTTTGTGCGCACCGGCGCCCGTGATGAGACCCCGGAGCTCATGGGTGTCTCGCACTTCCTTGAGCACATGATGTTCAAGGGCAGCGAGCGCATGAGTGCCGAGGCCGTGAACCAGTCGTTTGACTCGATCGGTGCCGATCACAACGCATTCACGACCACGGAGATGACCGCGTTCCACGCGCACACGCTGCCGGAGGCGCTGCCGACGGCGGTCGACACCCTCGCCGAGATTCTCCGCCCTGCCCTTCGCAAGGAGGACTTCGACGAGGAGAAGGGCGTCATTCTCGAAGAGATCGCGATGTACGAGGACCATCCTGGATGGTGCCTCTATGAGCGAACGATGGAGAGGTACTTCGGCGCTCATCCCTCAGGTCACCGCGTGCTTGGAACGAAGTCGACGATCGAGGCCATGACCCGTGACGCCATGAAGGAGTACTTCGACGCCCGGTACTCCGCCGACAACACGGTGGTTGCTGCAGCGGGGGCGCTCGACTTCGAAGCCTTCGTCATGCAGATCGCGGAGCGCTGCCGTGACTGGCAGAGCACGGCGCCCCGGCGACAGCGACTTCCGTTCGCGCCTGGATCGGGGCCGCACATCGACTTCCACGACTCCGCCAATCGCGCGTACCTCATGGGCGTCGCGCCAGCGCCGGCTCTTGATGATCCGCGCCGCTATGCGGCTGGTGTGCTGATGCACATCCTCGGCGGGGGTGACGGATCACGCCTTCACTGGGCCCTGATCGAGAAGGGTCTGGCCGAGGAAGCCGACGCAGGTCACGATCCGCGCGACGGCCAGGGCATCTTCGTCCTTTCGGCGGCCTGCACGCCGGAGTCAGCCGACGAGGTCAGCGCCACGATCGAAGCCGAAGTGAAGCGACTGGGCGAATCACTGACCGACGATGATCTCCTCCGCGCCAAGCGGAAGATCGCGACCTCGGCGGCACTCGCCGGCGAGCGACCCGCGGGGCGCATGAGCCGCATCGGCGCACTCTGGACGCTCCTTCGGCGCCATCGTTCGCTCGAAGAGGAGATGGTGGAGATCGAACGCCTCACTCTCGACGATCTCCGCTCATGCCTGCGCGACTTCCCGCCGGCACCGCTCCTGACCGGGCGCCTGCTGCCCGCCGCGCTCGCCCCACAGAGCTGATCGTCCTGCCCCAGAAGTCAGATCGCCGATGGGTCGTACGCGGCCTTGTAGTGGCCGACTCGATTTCGTCCGCTGCGCTGCGCCGCACCGAGGGCAAGCATCGCGGCGCGCATGAGACTGTCGGGAGACTCGAATCGGCGCGAGCCGTGAATGGCGACGCCCACACTGACCGTGAGCAACGCGCCATCCCGCAAGGTGAGGCGGCGAACCTCGATGTCGCGGCGAAGCCGCTCCACGGCTCGAAGGATGCCTCGCTCGGCGTCTCGTGAATTGGTCGTCTCGAAGATCAGTGCCACCATGGTGGGTGACAGGCGATGCACCGAGGCGAGCGTGTCGATCGAATCACTCACCGTCGCCTGGAGGCGCGCCATGAGCGGTTCATCAGGTCGTGTGCGAAGAGCACCGGAGCCCGCCCCGTCCGGCTCGATGACGGCAATCGCCACTCCGCGCTCCGTCCCGGCACTGTCGAAGCCCGTGGCGAGTCGCTCCTCGAACCCGTTGGGCTCAACTGCGTCTGATGCGACTGCGGCTCGATCGGCGCCATCCCCCTGCAGCTTGCGGGCGCGCGTGAGGAGAGCCTCGGGGTCGTGGGCCGGTCCTATGTCGAGCTCGAGGATGGCCGCCAGCTCGAAGGCTCGCTGCGAGATCGACTCGAGGAGCTTCTCCGCTCGGGGCATTGGAAGCCCAAGCTGCACACTGGCCTGCTTCAGGAACGCGACCTCCGCTTCGGCGCGGGCCGTTGGATTCACATCACCGATCGCCCGTTCAGCAAGTCCCGCGAGCATCGCCACTCGGCAGAGCGCTGAGCGGCTCGAGTCGGGAAACTGCTCATGCCCACCGATCGCGTCGGCCATATCCGCCGGGAGATTCCATCGAAGGGCCATCAGCCGACCCACCTCGGCATGATCGACCTCGAATGCACGCTGCTCCGCAAGCGCGAGAAGTCGATGGCTGTTTCGGGCGGCATCGATGACCTGAAGATATCGATCGCCGTAGGCGCGATAGAGAGCCACCATGCCGATCTCCGTGAGGAGTCCCGTGACCTGCGCTTCGTCGGGGTCAACGCCCTGCAGGTTGACCGCGATCAGCCGCGCTGCGGCGGCCGAGCGCACGGCTCGCTTCCAGTAGTTGCGCCATGGGAAATCGATCTCCCCTTCAGCGCCGCCATCAAGTGACTTCGCAAGTGAGAACCCCAGCACCAACGATCGCACGGCGCGAAGGCCGAGATAGCTCATCGCCTGGGCGACGCTCCCGCACTCCCGCTGAAGACCGTAGTAGCTGCTGTTGACCGTTCTCAGGATCTTGACCACCAGCGCCTGGTCGAACTCGACCGCGGCGGCGATCTCATCGAGCGTGGTGTTCGGCTGCTCCGACAATCGCAGCACATGAATGGCAACGGCTGGCAATGAGGGCAACCTCGGTCCCGCGAGTACGCCCTCCAATCGTGAATCAGTCATCGACTCCTCCCGGGAGTCAGATCGACCGCGGCGAAGGGCGGGTTGATGGAACGCCGAGATTTCCAAAGAGATCGCGGAGCGTTGCAGGTTCGGCTTGGATGATTTCGCGGAGATACGCGGCGAGGAGACGATTCGCTCGGTCAACCGCTTCCGCGGCGGAACCCGGATCGGCAGCCGCGGGCCCGCCATCCATCACCATCGGCGCCGCCGCGGCGATCGCTCCACTCGGTTCAGACGGATTCACCGGATCAGGAGTCCGCTCGAGCTCATCCACACGGCGAAGAAGCGAGACGGTCTCACGACGCACGCGCCATGCCGGCCCCCTGAGCGCCGTCTCACTGAAGTGACCATGATGGGGATCGAACCAGAGCGGACCCCCTTTGCGATCGGTGATTCCCTCGAGCGACATGGCGAATCCCGTCTCCCGGAGAAGCCTCCACTGGAACTGGAGGAGGGCCACCGCCATTCGAACGCTCTCGGTGGCGCTCACGGCACCATCACTGGATCGCTCGGAGCGCTCCCCGAGTGTGCGCAGGAGTTCAACGAGCGCGTCATGCAGATGCGGATGCGGATCGCCTGGCGGCACCATGCGAAGGACGAGATCCGCGGCATAGAACGCCGCGCGATTCCGGGCGAGCTTCTCGCGCAACGCCGGGAAGGTCTCGATCAGATCCCACTCCGTCAGCGTCGCAAGTTCGCTTCCGCTCTTGACGATCGCGCCGAAGGCGCCGCGAGCCATCAGGTCGATACCACCACCGAAACTCCCTCGTTCGCGCCGCGCACCCTTGGCCAAGCCACGCATGACGCCGAGCGATCGACCGAAGAGTGAGACCGTCTGGCTCGTCTCCGACCAGTCCCAGTGCCGAAGACAGATTCCCTCATCGCGTACGGCCGGCATGCGTCGCGCATCGTAGAAGAGCGCCTGTGCGCTCCGCTCGGCGCCTGACGCGGCCCTTGAACCCCGGATGTCGGAGCGCCTTACCGCGGAGGCGAGCCGCTCTCGGAGCTGCGGCGCTGCGCCCCTTCCCGACCGAAGAGGTGGACGCAGTTGCGGCCTCGCTCCTTGGCTCGATAGAGCGCCGCATCGGCGCAGGCGACGAGCGTCTCCGCCGTCTGCGGGCCCTTCACCGACTCAAGGTCGCAAACGCCGAAACTGCTCGTGACCACGAGTTCGGGATTGATCGACCAGACCTGCGCTTCCATGGCGGCTCGATGCCGCTCGGCCACCTCGGCCGCCTCGTCGAGCCCCGTGTTCGGCAGGATGACACCGAACTCCTCGCCGCCATAGCGACAGGGAATGTCGCTCGTGCGACCCGAGGAGAGGATCTGCGCCATGCGCTCGATCACCGAGTCGCCGAAGGGATGGCCGTACTGATCATTGATTCGCTTGAAGCGGTCGAGATCGCACATCAGGAGCGCCAGCGGCTGCTTGTGACGGATGGCCTCCGACACCTCCTGCTGGAGGCGCTGCTCGAAGTAGCGTCGATTCCAAAGACCACTGAGCCCATCGATCTGCGCCTTCTGTTCAAGCATGAAGACGAGGTGCTGCATACGCAGCGCGCTGCGGACCCTCGCCTTGAGCTCGACCACTTCGAATGGCTTGCAGATGAAGTCGACGGCGCCAAGGTCGAGGCCGCGCACTCGGTCCATCGTGTCGCTGGTGGCACTGATGAAGATGACGGCGATCTGCTGTGTCTCCGGATCGCTCTTGAGGCGCGAGAGCACCTCGAAGCCATCCATCTCATCCATCTCGATGTCCAGGAGAATCACCTCGGGCCGAAGGAGTCGTGCCATGCGAAGGCCTTCCATCGCCGACATGGCGCTGTGAATCTCGATGCGCTCATGTTGGAGGCGCACCCGGAGCAGCCGATGAATGAGCTCCGAATCGTCAATGACGAGAAGCTTCGGCACGCTGGGCTTGAACACATCCTCGGTCATCACGGCTCAGGCGGCCTCCACCCGTGACAAAAGGGCCATGAGCGCATCGTAGGCGGACGCCACAGAGGTCTGGTCCGCGACATGGCTGTCGAGAGCGGCTTCGAGTTCGGAGGCTGCGGCGCTCAGCTCGGGATATCCGTAGCCGCCAGCGGCGCCCTTGAGTTGATGGGCCAGCGTGCGCACGCGATGCAGATCTCCACGATCCCACGACGAGCTGAACTCGCGGCGCCGCTCCGGAGTCTCGGCGACGAAGAGCGCGATGATCTCCGCCATCTCGGGATCGTCAACGAAGCGGCTGATGAGCGGAGGCTCGGGCACCTGAGACGGATTGTCGCCTCTTCCTCCCACCACCGACGGGCGATTGGCCTGGATCAAGAGTGAACTCCTCCGCCTTGCGCGGCTGTCAAAGGTGCGTTTCGGCCCGGTCCGAGACAAGGCCGGAAGTCGCTATCGGCAACTCGGCGGGCCCCGACGCCCCTCCGATCGACCGAGAAGCAGGTTCCCCCGGCATGGACCCTACAATCGGAGCGTCCACCCACCCCGCCTCGTTGCGCGAAGGCGCAACGCCAGGAGATTGTCCGTGTTGCCGAAGCCACCGCCCCGAGAGGGGCATCTCGGGTTCATCTATTCGCCCCCCTATCGCATCCAGGGGATCAGCGTCGCGGGCGAGCAGACTTCGATTCACATTCCGGAACTGGACCTCGCGTTCGATGCGGGTCTCTGCCCCCGCCCGACATTGACGGCGTCGACGCTCGCGCTGAGCCACGCGCACATGGATCACTCCGGTGGGATTCCCTACTACTTCAGTCAGCGGACTTTCCAGAAACTCGGGACCGGTCGCGTGGTCTGTCATCCGGAGCTGGTCCATCCGCTGCGCTCGATGATGGCAAGCTGGGTTGACCTCGAGCGCCAGCGCACGCCGCATGAGATCACCGCGCTCGCGCCGGGTGAGTCGTTGCAACTGCGACCGAATCTCCTCCTGCGCGGACTCGAAGTGAGCCACACCGGTCCCAGTCTCGGTTTCGCCGCGATCGAGACGCGCAGCAAGCTGCGACCTGAGTTCCATCACCTCCCGCAGGACAAGATTCGCGAACTGAAGCTGGCGGGGACGGTCATCACCCAAGCCCTGGAAATCCCGCTGATTGCGTACACGGGCGACACGGAGGCCGGCCCGTTCCTCTTCCGTGATGAGTTCGCGCAAGCGCCGATCGTGATCACCGAATGCACTTTCTTCGAGTCAGATCATCGAGATCGAGCGAAGATCGGCAAGCATTTGCATGTCGAAGACCTCAAGGTGCTGCTGAAGGTCTGGAGCGCTCGCGAAGTCATCGTCATTCATGTCTCTCGTCGCACGCATCTCGGGTTCGCGCGTGAGCGCCTTCGTGAAGTGTGTGGCGACGATGCGGAGCGTATCCATCTGCTGATGGACCACCGCGCGAATCGAGCGCGCTACGACCGCCAAGTTCTCGAGAGTGGAGAACGCGCCGATGTCAAGTCACCCGACGAGCCGGTTCAGGAGTCGTCGATCAACGAGTCGGAGTCCTCGGTGGAATCGAGTTGACGCGGCCTTGATCACGATCTACATTCTCGCTCGTTGAGATTTCGCCCTCGCGCTGGTGGGCACTTGCGCGAGTGCTTCAAAGTTCCGTTCTTCTTCGAGACATCCCTCGACATTGAGTTGCGGTCGAGGACAGATTGGTGGGTGGAGCTTTCGCGTCGGCACCTTGCCCTTGCCGTGCGTGGGCCGTCCACTTGAGGTGCGCGTTCGCATGGCACGATCGGACCGTGAGCTGCGCGGGAAAATCCTGGAGTACCTCAGGAAGCACCACGGCGACATCTGCCGGCATTGGTTCGACGATCTGGACATGATCGGGGTGGAGGGCGGTGTCCTTCGCTTTGTGGTGGCGGAGCCCGTGCGCCTGCGATATCTGCAGCGGACGGCCACCAATGCCTTCTCCGAGGCTGCGCAGGCAGTCACGGGCCGCCTTCTCCCCGTGCGCTTCCTGGCACCACTGAACGGCCAATCGGCAACACGCTTCCCCGACCGGAGTTCCGGAATCGGATCGGCGCCGATGCTCGACGGATCTGACACGCCAGCGTCGCTCGATGAGCAGATGGTGCTCAGCCCGGACTTCAGCTTCGATCAGTTCGTCGTCGGCCCCGAGAACAGGCTCGCCCATGCGGCAGCGCTCGCCGTGGCCGATCGACCGGGCCGCGCTTACAACCCCTTCGTCATTCATGGCGGTGTCGGCCTCGGCAAGACTCACCTTCTTCAGGCCGTCTGTCAGGCTGTTCTGGCCCGTCAGCCCTCCGCGCGGGTGGTTTACATCAGTTGTGCAACCTTCATCGATGCCTTCCACGAGTGCGTGAAGGCGGGCCGCATGCCCGAGTTCCGGCATCGGTTCCGCAATGTCGACCTGCTTGTCATCGACGATGTGCACCTGCTCTCGCGCCATGAACAGACGCAGGATGAGTTCTTCCACACCTTCAACGCGCTGCACCAGTCCGGCCGCCAGATCATGCTGAGCAGCGATGTGGCGCCGACGGAGATTCCCGCCCTCGAGGAGCGGCTCACGAGTCGTTTCAATTCGGGCCTGGTGGCACGGGTCGATCGCCCCTCCTTTGAGACGCGGGTCGCGATCATCAAGGCCAAGGCGAAGCTTCAGCAGCTCGAGATTCCCGACGATGTGCCGGCCTATGTCGCCGCACGCATCGACACCAACATCCGCGAGCTCGAGGGAGCCCTCGCGCGGATCCGCGCCATGGCGCAGGCGAACATTGCGCCCGTATCGCTGGATGTCGCCAAGCAGGCGCTCGCGCAGGAGCCGCGGCGCGACTCGGAACGAAGCCCGAGTATCCATGTCATCATCGAGGCCGTCACCCGCTACTACAACCTGAAGGTCACCGACCTCCTGGGGAAGAAGCGGCACAAGTCGGTCGCGCTGCCGCGCCAGGTGGCCATGTGGCTTGCCCGCCGGCACACGCGGTACAGTCTGGAGGAGATCGGCGGTCACATCGGCGGCCGAGACCACAGCACGGTTCTTCACGCGGTGCGGACCGTCGATCACCGCCGGCAGATCGATGGCTCGCTCTCGAGCGATGTTGCCAGGCTCGAGCGCTCCCTCGCGCGACGCGATGAAGAGACCCCTGCACAGGAGTAACCCTGCCACGAGGCTGGTCGAAATCGGTGCCGGCTGCGAGCGCTGACAGGGAGCGCCCTGTCATCAGAGCGAGGGAGGACCTGTTGACAAGTTGTCCCGTTCGTGTCGTTCACCGTCATCTCAGACTGCCGGAAGTGAGCCGGACCACGCCTCCGCACGCCGCCACCCGGCCGCACCTGTCCGCCAGAGTCTCGGAGTGACGCCCAGATGACAGGCGATCCACGACCAGTGTGGTGATCATAAGGCGATCTGGAGCCGAGATTTACATGCGTCTCTCCTAGACATATCCACCAAACGCCGGGACTCTCTACGAGGGAATAGAGAGATATCTCTCAGTGGTGGATTTCCAGAAGTCAGAGCGACCGACCAGACGCACGCGAACGAGCCTTTACGGGCGACCTGATCGACTTCTCCACTGGTCTTGAATGACCTGTGGATAACTTCTGGCAGCGAGGACAGAACCAGGATGTCCGCCCGGCCACGGTCACCGCCTCGATTCTCGCGGTGCACGGTCTGCCGTTCCTTCCTCGACAGGCTTCATTGAGCCGTCCATAGACGCGGTGGCGCTGCTGGTAGGAGCCGCCCTGACCAGCAGGATCGATGTAGTCGCGAATGGTCGAGCCGCCGAGCCGAACGGCATCGGCCAAGATCGAACGCGTCAGACGAGCGATGAGGGTGGCCTGAGCAACGAGGCGATTAGCTGGCTCCAGGGGATGGATGCCGGCGGCATGCAGGATCTCATCGGCGTAGATGTTGCCGATTCCCGCAACGCATGCCTGGTCGAGCAGAAGCGCCTTGATCGGACGATGACGAGCCGAGCATGCTTGGGCGAGAGCCTTCCCCGAGAGGGTCAGGGCGTCGGGACCGAGATGCGACCAGATTCGTTCACGAAGATCCGTCAAGGAGGCAATGGCGCAGAGGCCGCCAAACCTCCGCGGGTCGACGAATCGAAGTTCGTTCGTCTGATCACCAGTCGAGATCGTCCACACCGCGTGGGTGTGAGGCGCCATCGGGTCACGGGGACGGAGCAGTTGAAGGCGTCCGCTCATCCCGAGATGAACCACCAGCACCCGTCCATCATCCACTTCGATTGCGCACTGCTTGCCCTGGCGGTGAATCGCCTTCACTCGGCCGCCATGAAGCATGGCCCCTTCGGTTCTGGGTGCACTGGATGAGCGGATGGCTGGAGAGTCCGACCTGGTCCCCGCTCTTCTCCGCCTGATCGCGGCGCGGAGCGGCTCACCCTGCGTGTCGAGGAGCAGCATGTCCATTCGCTGCAGTGACACGCCGGTGACGATCCCTCCGAGAATCGAGCGGCGAAGGGTCCGAGCAACTCCTTCAACTTCGGGAAGTTCCGGCATGGGTGCTTCCTATACTCCGCCCATGAATCAGGCATCGCCCGGTGGTCATGTTCGAAGCCAGGATCCGGTGCAGGCGCTGGCGGAGGCGAAAGCCGCCTTTGCCGCCCTCCAGAGTGAGATTCACAAGGTCATCGTCGGGCAGGATGAGGTACTCCAGCAGATTCTGGTGGCCATCTTCTGCGGCTCCCATGCCGTGGTCGAGGGAGTTCCGGGGCTCGCGAAGACGCTCATCATCAGCACCATTGCCAAGTCGCTGTCCCTGGAGTTCAGCCGAATTCAGTTCACGCCCGACCTGATGCCGAGCGATGTCACCGGAACCGAGGTGATCGAAGAGGACAAGATGAGCGGTTCGCGAAGCCTGCGATTCGTGCGCGGTCCGATCTTCGCGAATGTCGTGCTGGCGGATGAGATCAACCGCACTCCACCGAAGACGCAGGCGGCCCTTCTCGAGGCGATGCAGGAGCGTCAGGTGACCGTGGGAGGCGTGGCACACAAGCTGCCAGCGCCCTTCTTCGTCCTGGCCACGCAGAACCCCATCGAGCAGGAGGGGACCTATCCGCTGCCCGAGGCGCAGCTCGATCGGTTCATGTTCAACATCCGCGTGCGCTATCCGAACGAGGCCGATGAGCTCGAGATCGTGAAGCGAACGACCAGCAGCACTCCCGTCGAACCGACGGCCGTTCTCGATGCCCGGGATTGCATGCGCATCCAGGAGCTGGTGCGCCAGGTT
This sequence comes from Phycisphaeraceae bacterium, assembly GCA_019636735.1. Classification (NCBI taxonomy): domain Bacteria; kingdom Pseudomonadati; phylum Planctomycetota; class Phycisphaerae; order Phycisphaerales; family Phycisphaeraceae; species Phycisphaeraceae bacterium. The sequence continues at coordinate 18,582 of JAHBWY010000001.1, read as the reverse complement.
CCGATTGCGGATCACCTCGTTCGGTACGCCCTTCGACTGGTCCGGTCGACCCGTCAGGGCGATGACGCACCGAAGATCGTCCGCGACTATCTCGCGTGGGGCGCTGGCCCGCGAGCGAGCCAGTTCCTGGTGCTTGCGGCCAAAGCGACTGCCGTGCTCGAAGGTGACGACCATGTCCGCCCCGCCCACCTTCACGCGGTGGCGCTGCCCGTGTTGCGGCATCGCATCATCACCAACTTCAACGCCGAGGCCGACGGGGTGACCACCGATCGGATCATCGAGGCGCTGCTCTCGGAGATTCCCATCGACGATGTCGCGACCGCAGGTCCCGTGGGTCGCGTCCTCAACTAAGTCATGCGAGCCGAGCAGTACCTCGCTCCGGAGACGCTGGCGCAACTCGCGCCGTTCACGCTGCGCGCTCGAATGATCGTCGAGGGCGTGACGAGCGGCATGCACCGATCGCCCTATCAGGGGCTGGCGGTCGAGTTCGCCGAGCATCGTCCGTACACGCCGGGTGAGAGCCTTCGGCACCTCGACTGGAAAGTCTTCGGCCGCAGCGACAAGCTGTATGTGAAGCGCTATCAGCAGGAGACGAACCTCGATGTGATGCTGATGCTCGACTGCTCCGCGTCGATGCGCTTCGGCACGCTGGGCATGAAGAGCGGCTGGGGCGGAACCGATGCGGGGAACACCAACAATCGCTGGACGAAGTACGACTGCGCCACCGCGACGGCCGTGGCCCTGGCGTACCTCTGCCTCGCCCAGCGCGACCGCGTGGGCATGTCACTCTTCTCCGATGGGGTGAAGGCGTCGCTGCGACGCTCCGGCGTGCGCGACCAATGGCGGAAGATCGTGCAGGCGTTGGCCACGGAGCGCGTGGGTGGTCCGACAGCCATCGTGCGCACCGCCGATGAGGCGCTCGCCAAGGTGACCAATCGCTGTCTCTTCTTCGTGCTCAGCGACTTTCTCTATGCGCCGGCAGAGTTGCGCGATGCGCTCGCCCGATTCAGGCATCGCGGCCACGATGTCGTGCTGGTTGAGATCCTCGACAGGCAGGAGATTCGCTTCGAGCTCGATGACCCCACGGTCTTTGAGGGACTTGAGGATGAGAGCCGAGTGGTCGCCGATGCCCGGCTGGTCCGCCGTGCGTATCTCGAGGAGCTCGCGCGGCACCGGGGAGAGATCGAGCGGATCGTGCGCGGCTTCGGCTACGACCGTGTGTCGCTCGACAGCCATGACTCGGTCGGGCCTGCGCTCTCGGCGCTGCTCGCGAGGCGAGAGTCCTTCGAGCGTCGGAGCCGCGGCGGATGAGCGTGCTCTACCCGGGCCTTGCGCTGGCGGCACTGGCCTCGGTGGCCGTGCCCATCCTGATTCACTTGCTTCTTCGTCGGCGCAAGCGCGTCATCCAGTGGGCGGCGATGGATCTGCTGGCCCGCGCGATGCGGCGCGATCGGCGTCGGCAGCGGTTGGAGCGATGGCTGCTCCTCGCGGCTCGGTGCCTTCTGCTTGCGCTTGCCGGAGTGGCCATTGCGCAGCCGTTCATGGCATCGTCGGCAGGCGGCCCACGCATGTCGCGCACGCTCTGGCTGGTGATCGACGATGGTGTCGCTTCGGCGGAGCGCTTTCCCGATGGCGGGACGGCACTCTCGCGCAGTCGTGATGAAGCGCAGCGCGCGATCGCCGCGCTCGCTCCCGGAGATCGCGTTGGTGTCATCACCGCGGCCGAGCCGGTCCGTCGAGCCATCGATCCACCCACAGCCGATCTCCAGAGCGTCCTCTCGTTCCTTGACGGACTCACGCCGGCGTTCACCGGCAGCGATCTTCCGCAGGCGCTGCGCGAAGCGGCGCGCTCCACCGATGGCCGCGATGAAGGTCGCATGGAGATTCTTCTCCTGAGCGCGTTCCGTCGAGGGTCGCTCGACTTGGGCACGCCGCCGCCCGTCTTAGAAGGCGCGCTTCCGAGAGGGGCTCGACTGCTGGCGCTTCAACCGCCCGGGCAGGCATCGGAGAATGCATGGATCGCCGAGATCGAGGCGCTGCGCCGCGGCGATGAAGCGCTCTCCCAGCAGGAGCGCCCCATTCGACTGGCCATCGAGCGAAGCGGCACGGGGCTGGCGCGCTCGCAGCGGCGCGTGACCGCCGTCGGAGTCGGGACCTCGGCTGTCGATGCGCCCCTTGAGCGCGGGGAGCGCCGAGCGGGGGTTGACCTTCGATTGCGCCAGGATTCGATGACGCCCGAAGAGGGCGAGCTCATTTCGATCCAGCTCGACCCCGATGCGCAGCCGCGCGATGATGAGCGCTTTCTCGTCCTGCCTGTCGAACAGGCGCCGCGCGTCATGGTCGTCGATCGACGGACCTTCTCGGGTCGTGGCGACCTTGAGCGTCTCTCGGCGGGCGCGTGGATGGCCCGGGCTATCGAGCCTGGGCGCGGCGGTCGTGTGCAGGTCGACGAGATTGACCCGGGTTCACTCGACCGCACTCTCCTCGCACGAAGTGAAGTGGTCTTTCTTGCTCGGCCCGACCTGCTGATGCCCGAGGGATGGTCGCTGCTGCGCGAGTTTGTCGATCGCGGTGGCGCGCTTGTGGTGACTCCTACGACCGATGATGTGGGACAGCGCTGGGTCGAGGCCTTTCGTGGATCGTTGGCGCCGTCATGGCGACTCGACGCGGATATCGAGATGCTGACCGACCCGGCCGCCTCGCCATGGCGCTTGGCGCCGCAGCAACCGCCCTCGGCCACACTCCGCATGCTCGGATCGGAAGTGTCTCTGCTCGCCTCGGCTGTGACGGCAGAGCGGCGCATGCGGGTTGAAGTTCCCGCCACCGAGGCGGAAGTCGTGCTGCGATTTGAGGATGGTGCCCCGATGCTCGTGGCCGGCGATGGCCCCGGAGGTCGAGGGTGGATCGCGCTTCTCACCGTGGCGCCGGAGCTCTCCTGGAGTGACCTCGTGGTGCGGCCATTGATGGTGCCGCTCATGCAGGAGCTTGTGCGCCAGGGTCGTTCGCTGGCTCGACGCGAGGAAGCGGCGTTCGTCGGAACACGCGTTGCGGCGCCGCCCGGTAGCGCCACCCTTGCGCTGCGTCGGGGACCCAGCGAACTCTCGGAACGCCCGCGTGTCGGCGCTGCTGCGCAGACAGGGTCTATTCCCATTGCTGGTGATGGCCGAACTCGCGATGCCGTGGTGATTCCGGGCCTCTATGAGGCCTTTGACAGCGCTGGTCGTCGCATCGGCGCCGTGGCGGTGAATGTCGATCCGCGTCGAGCAGACATCGAGCCGAACCCGAGCGCCGGTGTCGACTCCTGGCTCCAGGCCTCGGGGTCGTGGATGGCGGTGGATGACTCCAATGACGAAGCCCAGAGTGCCGGCTCGCGTGAGCCGGCGCCGTGGAGCCTGGTGCTTCTGATCGCGGCGGCCGTCATCGCTGTGGGCGAGATGGTGCTCGGTCGGATCCTGAGCCGCTCGGTATTGCAGGAGGTGCCGTCATGAGCGCATGGCAGGCGGCACTCGACTGGCTGCTTCGGTTGCCCACCGAGAGCGATCTCTCGAACTGGCGCATCACCTTCGAGCGTCCCATGCCGGCGTGGTTGTGGCTGCTTCTGGCGGCGGCGCTCGTGTTCGGCGTGATCTGGTCATTACGCGGAGTGACACTCTCCACCCCACGCCGCGTCACGGTGGGCGCGCTGCGCTGGCTGCTACTGATGCTGCTGGCGCTCTACATGAGTGGTCCGCAGCTCACGCTGCCACGCGAGCGGACCGAGCCGGATTGGGTCCTGGTGCTCGCCGATCGCAGTCGTTCGCTGACGATTCCCGATGTCACGCTCGATGGCGAGCCAATGACGCGCGAATCACAGTTGGCGCGCGTCTTTGCCGACCACGCCGAGATCTGGCGCTCGCTGTCGACGGCGCGACGCGTGCTCTACCTCGGCTTCGACGCAGGCGTACGCGAGCTCGCGACCGATGACGAGGGTCTTCCGCAGTTGGGCGAGTCTGATGGTGTGGCCACCGAGATCGGCCCCGCGCTTTCGGGTGCCATGGAGCGGGTCGCCTCGCGCCCGGTCAGTGGAGTGATCCTTCTCTCCGATGGCCGCACGACCGCCGCGCCCGATCGAGCGCTCCTTCGACGACTTCAGGCCGAGGGAGTGCGCGTGCATGTGGTGCCGCTCGGCTCTGAGACACCGAGCGGCGACCACGCCGTTCGAGGCGTTGAAGCGCCCCAGCGCGCCTTCATCAAGGATGAGATTCCCGTCGAAGTCGATCTTGATCGCTCGCCCACGGTGGGTGGCGCCCTTCGTGTGAAGCTTGTCGATGAAGCCACCGGTCGAGTGCTCGATGCCCGCTCCTTCGACGACTCACAGATGGGCTGGCGCAGCGTCACGCTGGTGGGTCGCGCCGATGAACCGGGCGAGCGTCAGTGGCGCGTCGAGATCGAGCCCGATGGCCGCGACCTCATCGAAGAGAACAACAGTCGCACCTTCCGCGTGGAGATCGTCGATCGACCGATGCGAGTCCTCTACATCGAGGGCTATCCGCGCTGGGAGTACCGCTATCTCAAGAACCTTCTGGTTCGCGAGCGCGGCATCGAGAGCTCAGTGATGCTCCTCTCCGCCGATCGCGACTTCGCGCAGGAAGGGAACGCGCCGATCTCGCGCCTCCCGCGCAACGCCGCGGAGTTCGCGCCATTCGATCTCGTGATTCTCGGCGATGTTCCTGCGGGAGCGCTCTCCCAGACGCAGATGGAGGCGATCCGCGAGATGGTCTCCAAGCGCGGCGCCGGTCTCCTGTGGATCGCCGGCTCCCGAGCCATGCCTCGATCATGGAAGGGCAGTGGACTCGAAGAGGTGCTGCCCTTGCGAGGTTCGCTCGAACTTGAGCGTCACGACGAGGCCGTGACGATGCGGCCCACGACGCGGGCCGATCGCCTCGGGCTACTTCGGATTTCGCGCGACGCCGACGAGACCTGGCCGCCCGAACTCGCTTCTGCGGCATCGGGATGGTCGCGTCTCGAGTGGGCACAGCGCATTCAAGGATCAGATCTCAAGCCGACCGCGGAGGTCATCGCGGAGACGGCATCGGGTGATGGCGGTGTTGCCATGCCGCTGCTTGTTTCGATGCGCTACGGCGCTGGCCAGGCGATGTACCTGGCCACCGATGAGACTTGGCGCTGGCGCTACGGGCGAGGCGAGACTCTGCCCGAGCGATTCTGGCTTCAGCTTCTTCGTCACCTCGCGCGCGCGTCGATCGACGGAAGCAGCCAAGGGGCCATCCTCTCGGTCGAACCGAGGCGGGTCGAGGTGGGCGATCCCGTCAGGATCGAGGTGACGCAACTCGATTTGACGCGTCGCAGCGGCGCAACGACCATCGAACTTCAGACAGTCGATCCCGACACGCTTCTGCCCACCGACCCATCGCGCGAGCCGGTCACGATGGAACTCACCCCGATCGTCGACGCGCCTGATCGCTCTGCGACGACCTACTTCCCAGATCGACCGGGAACCTATCGGATCACGGTTTCGGGCGATCCATCAGTTCAACCCCGCGAATTGGAAGTGGTGCGCCGCGACCTCGAACTGGCTCAGCCTGAGACGGATCATGCTCTTTTGAGCCAGATTGCGGAAGCCACGGGGGGCGAGGTCCTCACGCGGAGGGAGATCCCCCTGCTCTCCGGACCCGAACTGCTTCCAAATCGGGCGGTGACGGTTGAACATCCATTGACACAACCCCTGTGGGACACCCCCCTCGCCCTCATCCTGCTCATTGTGATTCCAGCCATCGAATGGAGTGTCCGAAGATGGTCGAGGCTAGCCTGACGAGGGGCGAGCCCATTTCGGTGAGCCCACCCTACGGAGGATTGATCCGCCCGTGACCACCCTTGTCCGGCGACTGGAGCGCCTTCGCCGCCGCGCCCGAGCGGTGCTGGTCATCGAGCGCACGGCGGTCCTGCTGGCGTTCGCGCTCGCCGTGCTGGGGTCGTGGATTCTCCTTGACGCGCTCGCGCGATTTCCTCTCGCCATCCGACTCGCGGCGCTCTTCGTGGGTGCCGGCTCTCTGACGCTGCTGGTGCTGCGCTGGTGGTGGCCTGCGGTTCGATTCAATCCCCCGCTGACCGAGCTTGCGCTGCGGCTTGAGCGCCATCACCCTGAACTGGCGGGCGACCTCGCCTCGAGCATCGATTTCCAGCAGCGCTCGACCTCGGGAGCACTTGAATCACGAACGATCTCCCGCACGGAGTCGGCCGCTGGGCGCGCTCGGTTCGAGAGCGCGCTTCGACGCGATCGCCTGCTTCGCGCGGTGGTGGGGCTCTTCTTCGCGGTTGCGGTTGGTGCCGCGCTGGTGCTCGCCGATCCCAACTCGGCAGGCATCGGTCTTCGGCGCGCTCTCCTTCCATGGAGCGGCGCCGAGTGGCCCGCGCGGACGATGGTGGCCTCGCTCATGGAGGGCGTCACCCATCTGCCGCGCGGAGACGCCGTGCTCCTTCGCGCAGAAGCGGTGCGCGGCGATCCTTCGCGCATGCGACCGTTCGTGCGCTACCGACTGGTGCGTGAGGGTCGGCCGGGTCCGTGGCGCGAAGCGGCGCTTGCACGGCAGCAGGGCGGCATCTTCGAGCGACCGATTGACGCCGAGGCGGAGGCGATCGAGTTCGCCTTCGGCACGGCCGATGCGATGACCGCCGCCGCCACGATCGAGCTGGTTCCGCCGCCAGCCGTGCGTCAGGCGATCGTGACGGCGACACCGCCCGAGTATGCGGCGCCCTTCATCGAAAGTCGCCGCGCCGAACTCGGGAGCGGCACCGATGCTCGCGCCGTTCTGGCGACACCGATCCTTTCGGGAAGCACGGTGGAGATCGACTTCGAACTCACTCGGCCCGTGCCTGTGCCCGCCGAACCCGAGGCGCGATCGGCATGGGCGCGGGCGACTTTTGGTTCGGAGCTTCCCGAGGGGATCGAGATCATCACGCCAGGTGATGGCGCCTCGGGCGACGCTGCGACACCTCGTGCAGGAAGTGATGCGCACCGTGCGGCGCCACTCGAAGGTCGTGTGCAGCTTCGTGCCCAGCTTCGTGACGATCTCACGCTGCCGGTCATGCTTCGGGATCAGCATGGCATTGCGAGCGTGGACAATGCGCGATACCGCATCGGCGTGGTGCCCGACCGGGCGCCAAGCGCGTCGGTGACGCAACCTTCGGCTGACGAAGTGGTCCTACCCACGGCCACCATTCGCCTCGTCGCCGAGGCGCATGACGATGTCGCCTTGGTGGACCTCGCGCTGCGTGTGGAGCGGGCTGGTGCCGATCCGCGCGAGGAGCAGCGTCGCATCGGAGCCGACCACGGCTCCGTCGAGTGGACCACGACCCCGGAGTCGCTTGGCGCAGGTCCGGGTGAGACGCTGCTCGTCTTCGCCGTGGCCAGCGACGGCTACGAGCTGAATGGTGAGCGCCGGCTGCCGACCGTGTCACCGCCACGGCGTATTCGCATCGTCGGTGAAGAGGAGTTCACTCGACAGCTCCGGGCGCAGCTTGCGTCGGTTCGGCAGTCGGCGATGCGCGCGGAAGCCACGCAGCGCGACCTCATTCAGGCGGGACAGGAGCAGGGTGAACAGCGTTCACCCGCATCAGATCAGGCGCGTCGGCAGGCGCAGCTCTCTGACCGGGTGCGCACGATGCGCGATGCGGTCGCGGCGCTCGAGAGCCGCGCAAGAGCCGGAGGCTTGGAGCGCGAAGCACTCGGGGAGATCATGCGTCAGGCGCAGGACCTTCTTGATGCGGCGGGCGAAGCAAGCGCCGAGGCATCGGCCCAGCTCGGAGCGCAGGCTGCCGCTGAGGCTGAGGCGGCACGAGCGCAGGAGCGGGCGGCGCAGGCGGGCCCGGGCGAGAGCGACGCGGCCCAGGCCGCGGCTGAGGCTGCAGCCCAGGCGCTCGCGGAAGCGGAGGCCCGTGCCGATGCGGCACAGGCTTCGCAGGAGGATGTCCGGGCCGAACTCGAGGATCTCGTGCGGCTTCTCGACCGAGACGAGGATGCATGGGTCGCCACTCGCCGCATCGAGCGCCTGGTCCAGGATGTCGAGCGACTGCTCGAAGAGACCCGTCGCGTGGGTGAGCGCACCGTGGGGCGACCGCTCGAGTCACTCTCCGCAGAGGAGCGCATCGAGATCGAGCGCCTTGCGGGGCGCGACCGGGTGGCCGCGGACCAGGCCCGCGAGACCCTCGACGAGCTGCGAGATCGTGCGGAGCGCCTTGCACAAGCGGATCGATCGCGGGCGGCGGGAATGCAGGAAGCCGCGCGACGCGGCGAGGAGCGCAATCTCGCGCGGCGTCTCGATGAGGCCGCTGAACAGGCGGCGCAGAATCAGCCGACGAACTCGGAGCAGTCGCTGCGCGAAGCGCTTGAAGCCGCGCAGAGCATGAGAGAGGCGATCCAGGATGACCGGCGTTCGCGCGTCGAGGAACTCCGTCGGCGCCTCGCATCGCTCGAAGAGAGTGTCCGACGCCTGGTCACACAGGCTGACGCCGGACTTGCGGGCCTTCGCGGGCTTCCCGCCGAGCCATTGGGGAGTGAGATCGCTTCGGTCGCCTCGCGGGTCGTGACGCTCGACCGGAACATCGGCGCGGTCACCGATGAGGCCAGAGCCGGTGGTGGCGCTGAGCGCGTCGCTCGACTCCTCGACCGCGCGGGTGAGCGCAGCGCGACGGCAGCAGCGAGGCTTCGCGTCGATCCCGCCGATCTGGTTGGCGGCGACGATGCGTTGGCTCGATCACGCGGACTTCTCGCCGAGGCGCTCGATGTGATTCGTGAGCAGCGTCGGCAGGCTGAAGCGCAGCAGTCCGAGGAGCGACGCCGAGAACTCGCCGCGACCTTGCGAGCGCTCTCCGAGCGCCAGGCTGGAGTTCGGAGCGCATCAGAGCCGCTGGTCGGCGCCGCGGCGGGTGATCGCAGGCGACTGGTCGAGAGCCGTCGACTGGGCGTTGAACAGGAGCTGATCCGGAGCGCGGTGGCCGACCTTCGACGCGATCACGAGGAAATCGCGGCAAGCGAACTGTTCGAGTCGGCGTGCGCACGCCTGGATGAGTGGATGCGCCGGAGTGCTGAGCATCTCACCCAGGTCACAGTCTCGGAACGCACACTCATGGATCAGTCCCTTGCCGCGGAAACATTGGCCATGATGGGCCAGGCGCTGGCTGATCCGAGTGCTTCGGATGACCCCTTCGCGGAGGCGATGGCCGAGGCTGGTGAGCAGGGCGGCGCCGGCGGCGCGGGAGGCGAAGGCGCTCCGCAGATTCCGCCGATCGCCGAGCTTCGATTGCTGCGCGAGACCCAGGCGCAACTGTCGCGGCGGACGCGGATGGTGGATGAGATCGTCGTCGTGCCCGCCGAGCGCACCGAGGCGCTTCGCGAGTTGGCCCTTCTTCAACAGCAGTTGCTTGAACAGGGCGAGGCGTGGGCGGAACGATTGAGGCAGCAGGGTGGCGGCGCGGAGAATCGAAACGCACCGGAGGGCGAAGGGCCCGGCGAGCGAGGTGACCATGAACCGCAGTGAACATCGAGCCGAGTCATCTGCCGCCAGCATCAGGTCGATCGACCGTGAGTGCCGCGCGGCGAGTGTCGGGAGCAACCGACATGGATGGGCGCGCACGCAGGTGCGCGTGATGTTCGTCGCGTCATCGATCCTGATCACTTCAGCCACTGGTGTTGCCGATGACTCCCCTTCTCCGGCGGCGCCTTCACCACCTTCGCAGGCCGCGCCTCGGCCCGCCGCTCCACCAACGCTTGACGACCTTCTGGGCATCACACCGCCCGGAGGCGGTGCGGGACAACCGGCGCCATCAGAGGCGCCGGGAAGTGACCGCGTCCCGAAGCCTCCGCGCGAGGGTGCGCGGCGCGAACGCCTGGATCGTGCACTGCGCGAGGAGGAACTGAAGGACACCTTCGAGGAGGCCGTCGCCTCGATGCGGGGCTCCATGGAGCGCCTCGGCGTGCATCAGGACCCAGGGATCGAGACGCAGCGAATGCAGGAGGATGCGGTGCGTCGCCTCGATGCGCTCATTGACGCGGCGAGGCGAATGCGCCAGCAACAGCAGCAGCAATCGCAGTCGCAGCGGGATCAGCAGCAGCAACAGCAGCAGCAACAGGATCAGGCGGAGCAGGAGCAGCAACAGGCCGCGTCTCGTCCCTCGGAGCGGCGTCAGGATGCGGCCGCTCGTCGCGAGGCGCGACAGAACGCCGGTCGCGAGGGTGAAGCTGAGCCACCTGAGCTCCAGGAAGGCGCGCTCAACGAAGTGATGGAAGAGGGCCGTGTCGAATGGGGATCACTGCCTCCGCGCATTCGAGACCTGGTGCAACAGGGCCGGCGCGATCGAGTGTCCAGCCTCTATCTGCGGCTGACCGAGGAGTATTACCGTCGCATGGCGGAAGAGGCCTCGCGATGATCATGTGTTCACTGTGGCCACTCCTCACTCGCTCGCGCGGAGCGCTCCTCCACGGCAGCGCGCTCCTCGCGCTTGTGCTCGTGACCTCCGTGGTCCTCGCCCGAGAGGATGCGCGAGCCGATCCTCAGGAGGCTCCACGAGCGCCCGAGGTCCCGGCCACGGATGAGCCGATCGAACGCGCCGAATCGAGCGCTCAGAACAACCCGACGGCTGGAGAAACGAACGCCGCGTGGAGTGATTCCGTCGAGCGCGGGCTTCGCTATCTCGCCTCCATCCAGAACAGCGACGGAACTTTCGGGCGAGGGCGCTACTCGCGCAATGTCGCGGTGGTGGCGCTCTCCGGCTTGGCCTTCATGGCCGACGGCAATCTTCCCGATCGCGGTCGCTATGGCGAAGTGGTGCGTCGTGCGCTCGACTTCATTCTTGCGTCGAGCACCGAGACGGGGCTGATCGTCGCCGAGGGATCTCACGGTCCAATGTATGGCCACGGCTTCGCGGCGCTCTTTCTGGGCGAGATCTACGGCATGAATCCCGACGACGAGCGCGTGCGCGACGCGCTCGTGCGGGCCGTGCAGCTCATTCAGAACAGCCAGAACAACGAGGGTGGATGGCGATATAACCCGGTGCCCAACGATGCGGATGTGAGCGTCACGATCTGCGAGATCATGGCCCTGCGAAGCGCTCGAAACGCAGGCATCAAGGTCTCGCGCGAGACGATCGATCGCGCCGTGCAGTATGTGCGCGATTGCCAGAACCCCGACGGTGGCTTCCGATACATGCTACAGCCCGGACAGAGCGCCTGGCCGCGAAGCGCCGCAGGGGTGGCGAGCCTCTACTACGCCGGCATCTACCAGGATGACGCCATTGATCGCGGGCTCGACTATCTGGTGCGCAGCGCCTTCCCCGATGGAGGTGGCCCCGGCGCTCAGACGCACTACTTCTACGGGCACTATTACGCCGTGCAAGCGATGTACATGGCAGGCAGCGAACGCTGGGCACGGTGGTGGCCGGCGATCCGGGATGAGATCGTGATGCGACAGGACGACAGCGGTTCGTGGTCTGACTTCTCCTTTGGTCCGGCTTACTCCACCTCGATGGCGCTCATCATTCTCCAGATGCCGAAGCGCTATCTGCCGATCTTCCAGAAGTGAACCGCACAAGCACGCATCGAATGTGGATGGACCGGGTGTGCCGATCGGCGCGGCGCGGTGCGGGGTTGTGCGGCGCTGGTGTGATCGCGCTCGCATGCATGCTGGCGTCCGGGTTTGCAGGTGTCGGCACTGCGTCGGCGACGCCTCAGGGTGCTCCGCCCGAAGTTGAGACGCGCGACGACGATCTCCCGCTCGACGATCGGCTCATGGTCGAGGTGATCGACGGCTCGGGTCAGCAGATCGAGGGCTTGCTCGAGTCCATCGACGACGACGCGGTGACCCTGCGGCTCGGCGACGGCTCCATGCGGAGCCTGCCCTGGGCGTCGGTGGTTGGCGTGATCACCGGTGCTCCGCTTGATCGAGACACGATTCCCGGGTTCGCCACGGTGAGGATGGCCACGGGCGAGCGACTTCCCGGGCGACTCGAGGCCAACGCCTCGGGCGTTCGACTGCTCCATCGCTGGCTTGGAGCCGTCGATCTTCGCGCGGACTCGATGCAGTGGCTGTCGCTTGATGGTGGTCCCGCGGTCACCGCGCGTCCTGACGCTGACTCAGTGCGGCTGCGCACCGGTGATCGACTCGATGGCTTCGTCTCACAGATCGCCGACCCGATCGCCATCGAAGCGCTGGCGGGTGGCGCGGTGACACGACTGCCGATCGAGAGCGTGCAATCGATCGCCTTCGTCAGTGGTGCGCCCGATCGCAAGCCTGGCGCGCGCCGCATCTGGTTCAACGAGGGCACGACGCTCGATGCAACGGGTCTCGCGCTCAAGGGCGATCGCCTGCTGATCGATGGCGTCGCCGCTGCGAACGGCAAGCGACTCGACATTCCTTTGCGTCGCTTGGCTGGAATCTCGGGCGACCTTCAGGGAGAGGCGCTGGTTCATCGACCGATGAAGGCTGTCGAGAGTGAACAGAGCTCGGTGCTTCGTTACGCGATGACTCCGCCCGACTTCATCACCTGGCGCGGCGAGCGCGTGGCGTTGGACACGGGCATGCCCCCCTCGGCCGATGAGATTGACGCGTGGGTTCTCGGCGTTCCCGCGGTCGGCTTCGATGGACCGGCGACCTTGCGCGTGGAAGTGAGTCGACCGTCGATCCTCTCGCTGCGGCTCAACCTGCCGAGGGATCGCGCGAGCCTCGGCGACTTCGAGCTGATCGTCCGCAATGGAGATCGGGAGCTCTCTCGGCAGCGCTTCAACCGTCTCTCGCGCACCGTTGCGGTGGTGGCGCCAGTCGACCCCCCCGCCGTGGAGTTCGAGATCATCGACACGGGAGGTGGCGCCATTCAGGATGGAGTCATGATGGAGCGAGCCATGCTGCTGCCTCGCACGGCGCCATCACCCAGCGACCCGCCGAGAAGCGCTCCATCCGCCAGCCCCTGACGGGATCGTGCGTCCATCGTCGTGCGCCGGGTTGCTCGCTTGGGCCACAGGCCGCTCCGAGAATGCGATCAAGTGCACCGTCCTCGGCGCGCAGTTGAAGTGTGCTGTCGCCCGTCGCGCCAGGGACTGCCGAGAGGACGAGCCCGGGTGTGATGACCATCTCGCTCGGCACCCGCAGCACTTCGAGCGGGACGCCCTCCTGCTCGAACCACCGAAGGAGACGCCACGGAATGGAGCGGCTCGGAGCGGCGAGAAGCGCATCGGCCACGGCCACGCGTCGGACGCGCGCCGCCTTCATCACTTCGGGCACACCGCTGAGAGCGGTCACGGCACGGCGCGAGACCACCAGAAGATCGACACGATCAATCCCCATGGCGGCGAGCGCCGGAACAATGCGGCGTGATCCCGCCGAACTCGACTCCGCGCCAGCATCGAAGACGAGGGTCACTCCGCGATGGCGCACCACCACGCACCGACCAGTCCCGAGATCGAGCGCGACGACCTGCGTGTCACCGCGCGGATGGTGCCACCACGGCCGGCCTGCGAGCATCATCCACGCAAGCACGAGCGCCGCCAGCAGTGAGATGCGACACGGCGGTGCCATTCGACCACTTCGGTTGATCGCAAGTGACCCGAGGAACGGGAGCGCCATCATCGTGATGACCCACCACGCAGGTTGAAGGGCGCGCTGGACACAGGCGCCCGGCAGCGTGGCCATCCACTCGACCGCGCCAAGGAAGCAGGCCGCGCTCCACGCAGTGAGAACTCCTGGGATCAGCGCCACTGCTGGCAGGAGGCACCCCACGATCGCGGCGGACATGCCGACGATGGTGATGAAGGACGCAAGTGGCGCAAGGAGCACCGAGCCGGGAATCGCCCAGAAACTCGCATGACCGAAGTGATGGAGAGTGAGTGGAGTTGCCACGAGCCATGCGGCGATGGCTGCGGCCAGCGGGCGTGCCGCGATCCGCGCCGCGACCACGCGGCGGTACGCATCGGGGTGGGGCGTCGAACGCGCGTTCTGGCGCCGTGGAGGGAGCGCCTTCCAGCGGTGCATCCACCACGCTCGCGGCGCAAGAAGCGCCTCTGCGCAGCCTTGCAGGAGCCGAGCCAGTGGAGCGGCAACGGTCAGTAGCGCAGCAACGGTGGCGAAGCTGAGCTGAAATGAGGCCTCCATGACCGCGAGGGGATCAATGAGCAGGACAACACTCACCACGAGCGCCAGGATGCTCAGCGCCGACCAGCGGCGATCGAGCATCATGGCGCCTCCCGTCAACACACCGCAGAGACCCGCGCGGATCACGGAGATATGCGCGTCGAGCACGATGAGGAACGCGAGTGACGCGGCCAGCAGGGCAACGCCACAGAGGCGCGGCGAAGCGCCAAGCGAGCGCGCCACCATCAGCACCCCCGCCGCCATCACCGCGAGATGAAACCCCGAGATCACGATGAAGTGGCTCATGCCCGTTCGAGCAAAGAGCGATCGAATGGAAGTGGTCGCCTCCCCCCGAACTCCAAGCGTCATGGCCAGCACGAGATCGCGCGAGAGCGGATCTGCACTACCCCGCAGCGAATCGCGAAGTTGCGATGCAAGCGTTGACCGAAGTCGATCGCCCCACGATCGTGCAAAGGGCGGGTCGATTCGCTCGATCAGCGCCGAGTGGTCCACTCTCAGGAGGCCGGAAACCCCCTGTCGCTCACGCCATGAGCGTGTGTCGAAGCCGCCCGGGTTTCGCGCGTCCGGATCAGGAGTCAGCCATCCGCGCACGCGCAGACCATGTCCTGGTTCGACTGGGAACGGAAGAGAAGTGCACTGGACCTGCACTCGGCGAAGACCGGATGTTCCGCAGGCGAGAAGAAAGGCGGTGCGTTGCGAACCCCATCCCCGCGAAGAGGCAAGAAGATCGGTCGCGCGCGAGGTCGCCGGCGCCCTTCCTTGCGTGATCGGCTCACTGAGCACCACTCCCTCGACCGAGACCAGTGTGGCCGAGCGTGGTGTGAGCGAATCGGGATCGAGCGCCGATCGATAGGCGCCATGCATTGATCCATTCACGAATCCGAGAAGGAGCGCCATCATCAGCACGGTTGCGCATTGCATCATGGTCACGCCGTGCCGAGGATCTTCTCGGGGTTCAGGGAGCCCGTATGACGCGATCAGAGCGAGTGCCATCAGCGCGGCCAAGGCGATGAGCGCGCCATCGATCAGCAGATCGTGAATGCGCCAAGCCGCTCCGGGACTGTGGGCGAGGTGACGAAGGAGCGCCTGCTCCCATGCCGCTTCAGTCAGGGTGACTCCGGCAAGAGTCCCCATCACCATTCCCATGGCCCACCACGGGAGGAGCCCATGCTTCAGAAGCCCCCGCGTCATGAAGCCAAGCTAGACCGCTAACGGCGCGCAGAAGGCAGGAAGGCCGCGAATTCCGCACGCGATCGCGTGTCCATCGACCACGAGGACCTCGTTGTCTTGACCGGGTCGTAGACACATCGAGCACCGCTGCCTTACGACTCGTAGACGGGGAAGGCGCCAGCAGGGCTGGCCGTCGGCGTCTCGCGTGATCTCTGCGGCCGGTCTCTGTTGCAGCCGGCCTCGAAGTAGAGGGAACCGGACAGAATGCGAAATGTCGCGCGCCAGTTTCATCGGTCGGACCGCTCATTCGGTCGCCACCGTGCTGTGGGGATCGATTGGGAGATCCTGACTGTGGGCTTGTTCTTCTTGCGGAGACCGCCGATTACTCCACTCAACTCAATCGCACTTCACGCGGACATTTCGGGGAGCCGGACAAGCGCATCTTTCGGAGGAACGCGACCTGAGTGAGTTGATCTCCGTACTCGGGATTGGCGTCCGTCTCAATCGCGACCTCACAACTTCACGCGCTCGTACACCGGACTGCACTAACACGATGGACGGCCAGCCAATCGGTGCGCGTATGTGGCTCAAGAAGCTCGAAGAGCCGGAGCGACACGCACAATCCACAGAATTCAAAGATCTCGTTTCGCCTTAGCCATTCCGTACTAGCTGTCTGATGCTTGAACTGACGCAATAGCGGCGGTTCAGCCTCCCTGTGGTCGATTGACTCCGCTATCTCAAGGTCAAGTACCTCCCCATCCTGTCGATCTCGGCTGCAAGCGATCGAGGGGATTAGAAGCTCATAGTATTTCGGTGCGCCGACTCGAAGCGCTGGAACATCCCGCTTGGCGATAATCTCGGCTTGATCGCTGAAGAACCAGACCGGAGCCGTGGCAAGATCGCCCCGAGGTTCAACCGGAACATCGACAAGCGCCTCCGTGATCGTCTCTCGAGCGTCCACGGCCGCGACCTCCTGCATTGATGCAAGCACATCTTCACGCAGCAGCGGCCACGCGCCATGGAAGATTATGCCGGGACATGCTCTGCCAGTTCGCCGTAGTCGGAGGCGACCTGGGGATTCCCACCAGTCCGTCATGGTCGAGGTGCCTTCGCGTAAGCAGAGTACATCCGTGAAATACACATGCTCTTGGAGGTTCCTCCAACCCAGTGCGTTTAGCGTCATGCGCTCCCGCTCTTCCGAGGTTGGGAAACGAGAACGCGAGATACATCGCAGTTCGATCTGTGGTGCGCCCATCACATTAGCACTCCTTGTGTCTCGAGGCTGCTTCGGCACGGAGGGTGCAATCAGTCTCTGTGCCCGCCACGGAACCGGAGGAGCTCCTCGAACGGATCCTCATTAGGGCGCAGATTTCCATTGATCGACTCGTCAGAGTCCTCCCACACTTGGTTTCGCACCTGCTCCCACCGCTCGTATCGCTCCTGCGAATCTGCCTCTAGGAACTCCTTTACCTCAATTCCGATCGCGAGTGTATCCGCTCCCGCGGGATCGCGCTCGAGCCACCGGCCGAGCACGGTGTCGTAGGTGCGGAACCTCACCAGGTACTGCTGGGTGACGCGGTTGAACACATACCCGCTCCAGCCGACGGAACTGTCGGGGCCGCCGCTTGAACTAATCGAGATGTCGCCGACAGGCAGCGCGCTGGCCGAGCGGTTCGCAAGCGTCGAGTCGAGCGAATTGATCACGCCGTTGCGGTCGAGATCGGCCTCTGCACGATAAGAGCCTGATGAGATCGAAATCGAGAGCAGGCCATTACTGGTGATGGCGCGCGCGCGCTCGCGCGATGCGCGGCGCGTTCACCACCGGCGCACGCTCGAACAGTGTTGCTCGCGCTGTCCGCTCCCAACCTCCCCGGTTGGTCGCGCTACAGGGAGACCAACCCCGTCATAACCCGTGCACGAGTCTCGAGTAGAGACTCAGGGACTTTGGCCCGAATCGGCGCTCCGTCGCGCCGCGAGGCCACCCGGCTGGTGATGACCACGGGGCGACCAGAGACACCCCGCCCGGCCGCCAACCCCCCGAAACCCTGCGGAGAAAGCAGAAACGCCGCCGAGGTCTCTCGGCGGCGTTTCGTCTGAACCGGTGGGCCGGTCCACTTTGCAGCCGGCCTCGAAGTAGAGCGTGTCGGACGGTCTTCGAACTCGGGCGAAGGCGAAACAGAGACACGGAGCGGAGGGTCATAACCGGGGGAGTTGCAACACGGGCCCCCTCGAGCGTGAATCAACCCGAGGGAGCCCGAATCAAACCTCACAACGGCCTCACCATCCCTCAAGCAGACTCAGGACGCCCTTTCTGGCCTCCGGGCTGAGCTCCATCAGGATTTCAACCAAATCCTCGATCGTCGATGCCCCGAGGAGCTCCATCAGGTCCGAAGGCACAAGCCCAGTTCCGCCCAAGCTCAACATCCTTGCCTCCTCGTCCTCGGCATCGCCCGGGCAGGATCCCCAGGCTCCAAGCAAGGTGCCGAGATCGGCACCGTCCACTGTCCCGTCGCCGTTGAGATCTGCTTCGCAACCCGGGCAGGCTCCCCAACTGCCAAGCAGTGTTCCGAGATCAGCGCCATTCACGACCCCATCGTCGTTGAGATCGGCGAGGCACGGAGGACCCTCGTAGGCGCCCATATCCACTTCGGATCCACGCACTCGCCTCAGTAGGTCCAAGTCGAGCGGGTGGAGCTCCTCGTCATTAGCGTTGTCGTTGACATCCTCGATATCGGTCAGGCGAATCAAGCGATCCCCCGCGTTGATGGCCGGTGAGAAACGCCGAAGCCTGAGATCCCGCGTCGCCTCATTCACAAATCGCGGATCGTCGTTGATGTTGCCCGATCCCGCGGGCACGCTGGACGCCTGCACGCAGTTGTATTCGGAGGTCAGGGTCACATTGTAACTCAAGGGCCACGCGTACTGCCGCTCAAGATCGCCAGGGGGATCTGCGCTTGTGTTGCCCCAGAGCACGCTGTTCGAGATCGTGAGCACAGCCTCCCAATGCTGCACGCTACCGAGTCGACCCACCATGATTGCGCCACCGGATCCGCTTCCTGCATCGTTTGCATAGAAAGTGCAGCCGGACACATTCGCGCCGCGCTCGGCGAGAATCGCTCCGCCGCCGGGGAAGACGCTTGCGTTGTCCGCGAAGAGGCAATTGCTCAATCGAAGTTGCTGCGTATCGACCTCTGCGATGAGATCGGGCCTGTGTGCGATTGCGCCACCTCCGCCCGACGCAAATCCGTAGTTCTTGTTCGTATTGCCATGAAACTCG